>JAISXA010000109.1 GCA_031270685.1 Planctomycetota bacterium | reverse complement strand
AGCAATGCCTGAATGGCGCGTTGCCTACCATCGAGGAAGAACATGAAAAAGTGCCTGAAAAATCTGGGTTCCGCATTGACGATACTGCTCGCAACGGCGGGTAGCGCGCCGGCTGCCGGAAGCGACGTGGCCGAACCGCTGCTCATTCGGGAACAGGGCAGTTTCGCCGTCGGCGGGACGATCCTTCGCAATCCGGGAACGTTTGATCCCTCCCAATTGACGTCCCCGGACGGCCAGACGCTGCATGGCGACCACGCCTATGTGTCTTACCAGATTCCGGTCAAGGCCCGCAAACGCCCGCTCGTATTTCTGCATGGTGCGGGCCAGTTTTCGAAGACCTGGGAAACCACGCCGGACGGGCGCGAAGGGTTTCAAAACATTTTCCTGCGTCGCGGATTCGGTGTTTACCTCGTCGACCAGCCGCGCCGCGGCGGCGCGGGACGCAGTACGCAGCCCATGAACATCATTCCCGCCCCGGACGAACAGATGTGGTTTTCCATATTTCGCCTGGGTGATTGGCCGAATTTCCATCCCGGCGTGCGCTTTCCTCGGGACGAAGCGTCATTGAATCAATTCTTCCGGCAAATGACGCCCAATACCGGTCCTTATGACTCGAAAGTGATCTCCGATTCCATCGCGGCGCTGTTTGAAAAAATCGGCGGCGGCATCCTGGTCACGCACTCCCAGGGCGGCGGGCCGGGCTGGTACGCCGCCATGAAGAGTCCGAAGATCGAAGCCGTCGTTTCCTATGAACCGGGGCTGTTCGTCTTTCCCGAGGGAGAAGCGCCCGCTCCGATTCCGGGCGCCAGCCCTTTCGATCCGCTGAAGGCCGCCGAAACACCCCTGTCGGAGTTCGCCAAGCTCACGAAAATCCCGATCGTCCTTTATTTCGGCGACAACATACCGGAAAAACCCACGGACGATCCCGGCAAGGACAACTGGCGCACGCGCTTGCAGATGGCGAAACTTTGGGTGGACGCCGTGAAGAAACACGGAGGAGACATCCGCCTCGTGCATCTGCCCAAAATCGGCATCACAGGCAACACGCACTTTCCCTTTGCGGATTTGAACAATCTCGAAATCGCCGACCTGCTGTCGGATTTCCTGAAAGAAAAGGGTCTGGATGAATGAGCCGGAATGGATGAAGAGAGGAGCGACATCGTGCAAAAACGTCAATTGGGCAAAACCGGCAAAGATAAGTTGTAGAACGCCATACTTTCACCCGATGAGTAAATCCACCGCCTTTACTGTAGTTGAACAGAGGAATTCAGGATGAAAAATTTTTTCTTTTCAGCATTGGCACTTCTTTACGTGACGACGGCTGCGGCGGCCACTGTGGACCACGCGCAAAATCAACCGGCAAGAAAAATCCTTGTCGCCTATTTTTCCTGGGGAGGCAATACGCGCACCCTGGCGCAGGAAATTCATCGCAGGACGGGCGGCGATCTATTCGAAATCAAAACCGTTCAATCCTACCCTGCGGAATACGCCTCCACGGTCGAAGTTGCCAAACGCGAGAAGGAGGCCAACGCCCGTCCCGCGCTTTCCACGCATGTCCGCGACATGGCGTCTTACGACACTGTTCTCATCGGTTATCCGATCTGGCATCGAACGATCCCGATGGCGGTCGCTGCCTTTCTGGAAGAATATGATTTTTCCGGCAGGCTCATCGTCCCCTTTTGCAGTTATGGCCGCGGTCTGCGTGGAAGCGGTCTGGGAGACTCCGTCGACGACATCAAGAAGCGGGTTCCCGGTGCAAACGTCGGCGAGGCCCTGGAAGTCTTTCATTGGCGGGTCGGCGGTTCGCAAAGCGAAATCGGCGCGTGGCTACGCCAAGCCAGGATTGGCGCCTGAACCCCCCGTTCGGGATAAGAACATGAACAAGATACCTGTTTTGTTCCTTGCCGCCTTTGCCGCGGCCACCTCTCTTTACGGCCAATCCCGCGTAACGCCGGAGTTGATTTTTATCCAGGGCGGGACGTTCACGATGGGAAGTCCTCCAAACGAATCGGGCAGGTACGCCAACGAAGGTCCTCAACGCCAGGTCACGATCAGCAGTTTTTACCTCGGCAAATACGAACTGACGCAGGAAGAATATCAAGACGTGATAGGAAGCAATCCCGGCCAACACCAAGGCGAAAATTTGCCGCTGGAGAACCTCACCTGGTTTGAAGCGCTGGTCTATTGCAACGAGCGGAGCCGCAGGGAAGGCTTGACTCCCGCATACGACATCGACGGCGAATCCGTGACGTGGAATCGCGCTGCGAACGGCTACCGCCTGCCCACGGAAGCCGAATGGGAATACGCCGCCGGAGGCGGAAACCGGCGCGACGCCTTCCTGTATGCTGGAAGCAATGACGCCGACGGCGCCGGCTGGCACAGCGGTAACAGCGGCGGCATGAGCCATCGGGTCGGAATGAAGGCCGCGAACGCTTTGGGGCTTTTCGACATGAGCGGGAACGTGGGAGAAATGTGTTGGGATTTTCACGGAAATTACGCGGACGCCGGACAGACGAACCCGCAAGGCGTGGCTTCCGGAAGCTACCGCGTTGGACGCGGCGGGTGCTGGTATTACGGAGCGCAGTATTTGCGCGTCGCCTTTCGGGCGCACATCACGCCCTCGGCGCGCTACGGCTTCGTCGGCTTTCGCTTGGCGCGGAATGCGAATTGACG
>JAISXA010000043.1 GCA_031270685.1 Planctomycetota bacterium | reverse complement strand
ATCCAGGTCCGGAGCCGGGCGAAGGCGTCGGCGAGGAACGGCGTCGGCGCCCTGCCTTCGGAGAGATAGCGCTCGAACATCGTGGCCGCCCGTTCCTCGGCGGCGGTCCGGGCGTCCGGATCCGTCGCCGTCAGCCCCCCTTCGACGGCGGCGTTCAGCGTTTCGTAGTCGGCGCGGACCTGTTCGGGCGCGCCCTCCGCCTTCGCCGCCTGTTCGAGGCCGTGGAAATAGACGTGGAACAGTTCATGGAATATGGTGGACCGGTCTTGCCGGCCGTTGAACAGGCGGATGACGCTGACGTCCGGCGTCAGGCTCGCGTCCCCGCGTTGGCCCCTGTCGCCCGCCGTCGCCTGGCGCACCCGCGACAGCGTTTCCGGGGACTTGTAAAACGTCCGGAATTCATCGGCCCGCTTCCGCAGGTCGGCCATCCGCCGTTGCAGTTCGGCGATCCCCTGTTGGCCGGTCGGCGCTTCGACGCCGGCGGCGCGGAAAACCGCGTCGGTGATGGACGCCGGATCGGCGAGGATGCGTTCCAGCCCGGCCGCCGCCTGCTCCAGGCCTTCGGCCGAGGCGAGCGCGGCCGTCAGGTCGCGGCCGAGCGCCTGCGCGTCGATCACGTCCTCGCCGGACTGGAGCAGGCTTTCCACGTATTGCCGGAAGATGTCGGCCTGTTCCTCCGAAACGCCGGATTGCCGGAGCAGATTGTCCAGCGCGTCCCGGTTCCAGGCGTTGACATCCGCGCCCTCGGCGGGTATGCTGTTGATGGACGAGGCGGTTTGGCCGCTGTTCCGAAGAGCCGCATCCGTTCCGGCGTTTTGTGGATCGCGGTATGAAATGCGGGCGGGATCGCCGGAATCCTGCTGTTGGCCGGCGGAGCCATCCCAAACCACCTCGCCCGGCATGTTCCTTCCCTGACGATATAAAACCGCTTGATTCCAGGCATTGACATCCGTGCCCTTGGCGGGTATAGTGGGAATAGATGCTTTGGCGTCCAGTGCACCTTCGGCAGCGGGTCCGGGCGAAACGCCGCTCTCCGAAGCAAGGACGGACGACGCGCCCGGTGTCGTCGCGGGGGATGCGCTCCCCGACCAAAGCATCTTGTATCTTTTCGGGATCCGCTTGCGTACTCCGGCGGTAATCACGGTATACACGTCGCTTCCGCCACTCTCTTCCTTTACCAGCTCAATGATGGCGATACTGTTTTTTCCGTTTTCTTTCGCCACCATATACCGATTCCGGTCGGCCTGATAAAACGCGGTTGGATCGGCGACGATGGCCTGGACGAATTCCGACGCATCGGAATATCCCATTTCCGCCATCACTTCGGATATCTGCGCGTTGATATGCGCCCGACCGTATCCTTTGTGCCCCTCATCGCGATTTTCTTCTTGGAATCCTTCTTCCAGGCGGATCGGCGCGGCGACAATGCCTTCAGCCCGCGCTTCCGGCGTGGACGCCATTTCTTGGCTGATCGCCCCGAAGTCGAGGCCGCCCGCCGGCGATTCCACAAAAACCCTTGGTTTTGCCGCATCCTGATAAAGGGTGAACGCCTTCTGCGCCGCAGTCGCCTCTCGCGCGAATTCCCGCGCATCCATATCGGCGACAATATCGTTGGCCGAACGCGCCCGCTCGAGCGCGTTTTGCAGCGTCACCTGGATCGGGCGCAGGTTGAGGTACTGCTCCGGCGTCAAGCCCATCCGCGCCCCGGACACCCGCGACATGGCGAACACCATGTCGGCGGCGTCGGCGGCCAGCTTGTGGTCGCCCGTGGCGTCGGTGACCTGTTCCCGGAAGATGTCGCTCACCAGGTGGGCGGCGTCGCGATCGCCGGTCTCCGCGAGAACCTCGTCGTAAATCTCCATCTTGGACGCGCCGAACAGGGTCGCCATGCCGAGGGCGGGATTGAGGGAATACGCGGCTATCGCCCCGACGGCCGAGCCGACGGCGGCGGAAACTGGGGACAGGCCCTTCTGGCCGATATAGCGTTCCATGCCGAAGGCGAAATCCTTGACCAGGTTCCAGGCGGCCCGCCCCGTTCCGCCGAACAGGTCCTCGGCGCGGCGCCGGAGGTCGGCCGCCAACACCGCGTCGTCGGTCGCGCTTGCGCTCATAGTTCACCCGAATTAAGTTTGCGGTCCAATTCCCGCCGCGCCTCCAGGGCGGCCTTGATGCCGTAATGCGCCATGCGCATCAGCCGGTATTCCTCGGCCGCCTTGATGTTGTCGCCCTTGGCCTCGGCCCGGGCGGCGTTCCCGGCGTGGCGCTTGAACGCCTCGACCTCGGAATGATACTGCACCGCCTTCTTCTGCTTTTTGCGGGCGTTGTTTTCGTAGGCGGCGGTCCGGATCGCGCGGTCGGTCATCATCCTGCCCGCCCGGCGTCCCTCGCGCTCCGCCTGTTCGGCGGCGAGCGCGTCAAGAACCCGCTGCTTGGCGGCGAACACGTCGGAGTATTCGTCGCTGTGGTAATCCGCGTCCGCCGGCGTCGGGGCGTCCTCCAGCATGGCGGCGCGAATGCGCGCCTCCGCCTCGTACACCATCCGGTCGGTCGCCGCGTTCACCGCGTCGCGGTAGCTTTGCGCCTCCGCGACGTCTTCGAGCATGGTCCGGACCGAGTCGTAGCCAAGTCGCTCCGCGACGACGAGCGCGCCGTAGTCGCCGCCCTTCCTCCGGAAAATGCGGTCGCCGTACTGTTCCCGGAGCCAGGCGGCCGCCTCGTCGCCGTGGATGCGCCGAACATACATTTCATCGAGGCCGCCCAGCCGGGCGATCCGCTCCATGACGCCGGGGCCGACGTCCTTGTTGCCCTCCGCCTGGAGGTATTCCCGCACCATGCGGGCGATATGCCTTTCCTCCGACGTGGTCCTGGCCAGCGCCGCCTTCCGGTCGATGTCGCGCTTTTGCGCCTCGGTCGCCCCCTCCGGAGCGGAAAGCGTCTTCAAGTCGTCATAGTATTGGCGCGCGTAGGCGATTTCCGCTTCGCCGGCGAGCATGCGGTCGAACACGCCGCGAACCTCGGGCGATACGTCCAGCCCGACGAAGGCGCCGACGTTGCGGTAGAT
>JAISXA010000063.1 GCA_031270685.1 Planctomycetota bacterium | reverse complement strand
CTTCACTCTCCCTTTGCCGCGAACCGTCTCGTCGCGGTTCGCTTCGTACTGCGGTTTCATGAGGCTGAGGACATAGCCGCCCTGTTCAACGAGGGTGACCGCCTTGGGGAGGGACCGTTCCTGTTTCGTCCATCCGACGTCGGCGGTAGCCAGACGGACTTTTTCCGGCAGTTCGACGTACAAGGCGTTGGTGCGTTCCATAAGCACCACCCGGGGGTCGTTCCGGAGCGTCCAGGCGAAGGCGCCGTACCCGGTGTCCACCGAATACACTTTCGCCGCTCCGGATTGCAGGAGCGCATCGACGAATCCGCCGACGTTCGAGCCGAGATCGCAGCAGGTCCAGCCAACGGGCTTGATGTCCGCCCATTCCAATCCCCACGACATTTTCTCGCCGCCGCGCCCGACAAATCCCATAAGTCTCAATCCTTGATTCCGGAAGCCAACCGCGGATCATATTGCTGTTAGTCGACTTTTAAAGGAAATCGGGCTAACCGCCGCCCGATTTCCTTTAAAGATTCAACCATTTTCGTTTCAATGGGTTGTTTTTCGTCAACTCGACCCGAACCGGCGACGTCACAAAAAAAGCGGCGCTGGGATGAACGTCCTGAAACTTTGAAGGAAATCAATCGGAGGTTCGATTGATTTTCTTCAAAAGTCTGCTGTTAGGCCTAAGCGGCAGGCGCCGCGCTTCCGCGTCATGGCGGCTTTGCATTTCCTTGACGCCGACGAACCTTTTATGGTATTGATACTGTCACGTTTTCGAAACATTTTTACAAGGATCCAGGCATGAGTGCGATCAACATCGTGGGTCAGCGCATCCGGGCGTTGCGCGAAAAGCGGCAACTGTCGGTCGAGGATTTGGCGGGAGCCATCCCCGGCGATCGCGAAGCGAATAGCCGGTTGATCATCGAACTGGAAAGCGGGGAGTTGGTGCCGTCCCTGACTCCGCTCCTGCAAATAGCCCGCGCGCTTGGAGTGCGTTTGGGCAGCTTCCTCGACGACCAGGCTAATCCCGACCCTGTCGTCACCAAGGGCGGCGACTTGGCCCGAACCTCCAGTTTCACCGGCTCCAATCTCGGGGCGAAGCGGCCCGAGCTGAACTTCCATTCCCTCGCCGCCAACAAGAGCGATCGCCACATGGAACCGTTCATCATCGACGTCAAGCCCCACGAGGGCGAGGCGACCCTGTCCACCCACGAGGGGGAGGAGTTCATTCATGTCATGAGCGGCCGGATAGAGATCGCTTACGGACAGAAGAGATACCAGCTTTCGGCCGGCGATTCCATCTATTACGACTCCATTGTTCCGCACCACCTCCACGCCGCCGACGGATCGGACGCGAGGATCCTGGCGGTGGTGTACGCGCCGGTGTAAACGCCAATGGACGAACAGGCGCTGCGCAGAACGCTCGAAGGCGGCGGGGGATTCCCCGGCCGCCTTTTGCGCGCCATGTTGTGGGCGCCGGGCATGCTCTATGCGGGCGTCATGGAGGCGCGGCGCGGCTTTTACGACGCCGGCCTCATCGCCTCGGTCAGATCCCCCCTTCCCACCGTATCGGTCGGCAACATCGTCATGGGCGGCACGGGTAAAACCCCGTTTGTTCTGATGCTTGCCCGCGAATTCGCCTGGCGGGGAATTCGTCCGGGAATATTGTTGCGCGGCTACCGGAAAGACGGAGAAGGGGAATCGGACGAAGCCGCCATGTATCGGAGGGAGTGCCCGGAAGCGGTCGTCGTCGCCGACGCCGACCGGGTCGCCGGAGCGGGGGAAGCGGCCCGGGCGGGGGCGGGGGTTCTGCTCCTCGACGACGGATTCCAGCACCGGCGGCTGAGTCGCGACATGGACGTGGTTCTTGTCGACGCGATGTGCCCTTGGGGGAGCGGCTGGACCATTCCCGCCGGCACGCTGCGCGAGCCGAAAAGCGCTCTCCGCGATGCGGGGGCGGTGATCGTGACCCGTTCCGATCAGGCGTCCGAAAAGGAAGCAGCCGCGTTGCGCGGGGAAGTGCGCCGTCTGGCCCCGTGCGTTCCGGTCTTTTTTGCGCGTCACCGCGCGTCGAGGCTGCGCCGCCTGGACGGGGAAGCGGTTCCGCTGGCCGCGATCCGGGGACAGCCTGTTTTCGCACTTTCCGGGATCGCGCGGCCAGAGGCGTTCTGGAAAACTCTGGACCAAGTGGGCGCGAAGGTCATAGGGAAGCTTGGACTGAGGGATCACGACGAATTCGCGCCGGAGCAGATCCGTTCGGCGCTGGCCGCGGCCAAACATGCCGGCGGCGTGACGGTCGTCACTGAAAAGGACGCGTCCAGAAGGGTGTTCCGGGATTTCCGGGATGGGGAAACCCTGTGGGTGCTTGGCATCGAACAGGAGCTTTCCGGCAAGGAGGATTTTCTCTCCCTGCTTCGCGCCCGCCTGGGAGTGGGGTGACAGGGCCTGCGTATGCCCCGCTTCTTCGACCGGAAAGTGCGCTTTTTTATTGCTTTTTTTGTCTTTTTTCAATAAAAGCAACCGAACGGATATGCGCCTCGTCCCCCGTAACCGCGGTCTAGCGCCAACGCATGCGCCGGGGTTGATCATGTTGCGCTGCACGCAGGAGATGATCCGATGAAAGCGCTTCTCGTCGAGGACAACGCTCTGATCCGAAAGGTCGCCGGCTCGATGCTCGATAAACTGGGCTATGAGACGGATTTCGCCGAGCACGGCGAAATCGCGGTTGAAAAATGCCGCGACCGCCGTTACGACGTCGTCCTGATGGACATGCACATGCCGGTCATGGAAGGCGACGAGGCGACGAGACGCATCCGCCGCTTGCCGCCTCCGAACGGCCAGGTTCACATCATCGCCGTAACCGCCACCGACAACGCGGACGAGCGCGCCAAAATCGCCGAGTCGGGTATGAACTCCTTCCTGATGAAGCCGTTCACGCTCGAAGCGCTGGAGGAGGCGCTTTCCGCCCTCACGCCCAAAAGGGGGGAATAATGCCGGAAACGGACATGCTTCGGATCATCGCCGACCTTTCGCGCGAATTCGGCGACGACCGCTACGTTCGCGGCGGCGGCGGCAACACGTCCTGCAAGGATGAAAAGACGTTGTGGGTTAAGCCCAGCGGATTGTCGCTGCTCGACATGACCCCGGACCGGTTCGTCGCCATGTCCCGGGACCGCCTCGGTGAACTATACGCCCAGCGGTTCCCCGGTGACGATTCAGGTCGCGAAAGCGCCGTCGCCAGGTTCGTCGCCTCCGCCGTCCTTCCCGATTCCAAGGGAAGGCCGTCCGTCGAGGCGCCGCTGCACAACTCCTTCCCGCAGCGCTACGTCGTCCACACCCACCCTCCCCCGGTCAACGGCATGACCTGCGGCAGGGACGGCGAGGCGGCCTGCGCCAGGCTGTTTCCGGACGCGCTGTGGGTGCCGTTCGTCGAGCCCGGATACACGCTGGCCAAGGTCGTCCGGGAGGAAATGCGCAAGTGCCGGGAACTTAACGGCCGCGTTCCCGACAAGGTGTTTCTCGGCAACCACGGCATGTTCATCGCCCATGACGAAGCTGACGGCATTCGCGCGATTTTCAAGGAAGTCGCCGGCAAGATCGGCGAAGTGGTCGGGGCGGCCGGCAGGGAGGGCGAACCGAAGGTGCGGCAACTTTCCGACGCGTCGGCCGTCGAGGCGGCGGCGGCCAAGGTTGCCGCGGTTCTCGGCGACGAGGCGAAGGGCAAAACCGTTTCCGGCTGGTTCAAGGTCCCCGCCGGCGCGATCTCGCCCGACCATATCGTCTACGCCCGGTCCTATCCCTATGCGGGCGAACTTACCGCCGCCGGCCTCGAAAAATATCGCGCGGAACGCGGCTACTGGCCGCGCATCGTCGCGCTCAAGGACGCGGTTCTCGCATTCGGCTCCAGTGACAAGGCGGCCGGCCTCGCCATGGAATTGGCATGGGACGGCGCGATGGTGGAACGCTATGCCGAAGCGTTCGGCGGCGTCAAATATCTGGACGAGCGTTTCGTCGCCTTTATCGAGAACTGGGAAGTGGAAAGCTATCGCCAGAAGCAGTCCCGGTAGGCGGCGTCCAAGGCGTCTCGGGAGAATTTAACTGAACTTTTGGTTGCGACCGAGCAATGCCGTGTCGCGGGA
>JAISXA010000194.1 GCA_031270685.1 Planctomycetota bacterium | reverse complement strand
CCACGGCGGCAGAATCCCGCGCCGACTCGAGCGTCGCCACCTCGTCGCCGGCGTTCACCTCCAGGCCGACCGAGGGCATTTCCACAAAATCGATCCCGGGCAGGTTCGCCTGGGCGTAGTCCGTGATGCCGACGGTGACGGTGAGATCCTCCATCATCACCCATTCGTGGCTCCGGGTGTAGCGCACGTCGTCGGAGTCGATCACCTGGCGCATTTTCCCACCCCCGCGCTCGCAGCCGAATGCCGGGGAATTCCGGATCATTCGGTTGCCAAAAACCTGCCGGCATGTCGAAAAACAGAACGGCGACCAAGGACGTCATTCCCGCGAACGCGGGAATCCAAGAGGGCGTTGCAATAAAGAAACGAGCGCTTGCTCCCCCATCCGGAAAATGGAAACCGCAATCACGCAACGTGACGATTATACCGCAAATCGCCATGGGGAAAAGCGACCGGGCGCCGCGGACGGCGGATCAGGCCCCGCTTCCCGGTTCCCCTTTTCCGGCGCGGCGGACAGGTTCCGGCTCCCCGCCGCGAAGCGGCCGGGCGTCCGGGCCGATTCCGACGATCGGCTCGTCGCGCCCCTTGCGCCGCACCTCTTCGCGGAGGTTTCCGAACGCCTCGCCGTATTCGCTGAACTTGTCGCCCAGATAGAGCCGGCGCGCCTCCTCGTCCTCCACCAGTTCCCGGGGCGTGCCGTGCCTGAGCACCCGCCCGTCGCGAATGACGTAAGCGCGGTCGACGATGGTGAAGGTCTCGAAAACGTTGTGGTCGGTGACGAGGATGGAAATGCCCCGCTGCTGGAGGCCGCTGATGATCTTCTGGATGTCCTCGCAGGCCCTGGGGTCGACGCCGCTGAACGGTTCGTCGAGCAGCAGCAGACAGGGGCTGGCGACGAGCGCGCGGGTGATTTCGAGGCGCCGGCGTTCGCCGCCGGAAAGGGTGTGCGCCACGCTCCCGGCCAGGCGGGCGAGATTCATGTCGCCCAGGAGTTCCTCGAGGCGCGCGCGGCGCCGGGCGCGGCTTAGGCCCTGCGTCTCGAGAATCGCCATGACGTTGTCCTCGACCGTCATATTGCGGAAGATCGAGGGTTCCTGCGAAAGATAGCCCATGCCGCGGCGGGCGCGCTGGTACATGGGCAGGCGGGATAGGTCCTCGTCGAGCAGCAGCACCCGCCCCGCCTCGGGCCGGATCAGGCCCATGACGATGCGGAAGGTCGTGGTCTTGCCGGCCCCGTTGGGGCCGAGCAGGCCGACGATTTCGCCCGACGAAACGTGGAAATCCACGCCGTCGACGACGCGGCGGCCGTTGTAGGTCTTGACGAGTCCGCGAACCTCCAGCAGCGGCATGGAGCCCCCTCTTTTCCCGCTTCGCCCGCGGCCGGCATTCACTCGTCGCGGATGATTTGGCGCGTCTTGTCGGTGCGGTAGCGCTCGAGCGCGCGGTTCTGATAGCCGGCCAGACTCCCCTCGATATGGTTCAGGACGTTGAGAACGTAGGGATCCTTCGCCAGTTCGGAGCCGGCGAGGCCGGCGACCGCGGCGGCGATCGGCCGCTCGCCGCGGTACAGCGCGCGATACGCGGCTTTGAGCGCCCGGACGCTCGCGTCGGGGATCCGGCGCCTGGCCAGGCCCTCGACGTTGACGCCGCGGACGCGCAGCGTGTTGTCGAACCCGTCGCCGATCATGTAGGGCGGCACGTCGAAGCGGACGTTCGAGCGCGGCGTGACGAAGGACATCGCGCCGATGGTGACGAAGTGATGCACCGCGCACAACCCGGAAATCCAGGCCTGGTCCTCGATGCGGACATGGCCGGCGAGCTGGCAACTGTTGGTGAGGACGACGCCGTTGCCGATGACGCAGTCGTGGGCGACGTGGGCGTAGGCCATGATCAGGACATCGTCGCCGATCGCGGTGACGCCGCCGCCGACGCCGGTGCCGCGGTTGACGGTCGCGAACTCGCCGATGCGGGTGCGGTCGCCGATGACGAGATTGGTGTCCTCGCCCCGGTATTTCATATCCTGCGGGTCGCCGCCGACCACGGCGGAGGACGAGACGACGCAATCGGCGCCGATCGCGGTCCTGGCTACGATGTGGCAGTGGGGCATCAGGACCGTGCGCGGCCCGATCCTGACCCCGGGGCCGACGACGGCGAACGGCCCGATCCGCGCGCCTTCCCCGATTTCGGCGCCCGGATCGACGCTCGCCAATGCATGGATGCTCGTTTCCATCGCCTGCGTTTTCCTGTTTTCCTTCGGCGTTTTTCCAAATTGTCCGCGCGGAGACGGCCGGCGTCAGGCCGTGGCCGCGTCGACGATGACGAATTTGATCCGCGCTTCGGCGACGACGTCGCCGTCCACCGTCGCCCAGGTCCTGACCACCCCCATGCGGCCGTTGAACTTGTCGGCCTCGGCATGAAGCTGGAGCGCGTCCCCCGGCACCACCTGGCGCCGCCATTTGACGTCGTCGCAGCCGACGATCAGCGCCAGCTTCCCCCGGTCCTTGAATTCGCCCAGCAGCATGATGGCCCCGGCCTGCGCGAGGGCCTCGATCTGCAGCACGCCGGGCATGATCGGCCGGTCCGGGAAATGCCCCTGGAAAAAAGCCTCGTTCCCGGTGAGATTCTTGAGCGCGACGATGCGCCGGCGCTCCTCGAGCTCGATCACCCTGTCCACCAGAAGAAACGGATAGCGGTGCGGAAGAAGGCGCAGTATGCGGCGGAGGTCCATCACGCCCCGTGGGTTATCGACGCGCGCCATTTCGCTCCACAGCCTGCGCGCCAGTTCGACGTTCTGGCGATGACCGCTTTTCCGGGCGACGATGCGCGCCCCGAGACGGCGGTTGAGCAGCGCGAGGTCGCCCACCAGGTCCAGCACCTTGTGCCGCAGGCATTCGTCGGGGAAACGGAGTTCGCCGCCGACGACGGCGTCGCCGTCGAGGACCACGGTGTTTTGCGGGTTGGCGCCCTTGCCGAGCCCGGCCCGGAGCATGGCCTCGGCGTGCTCCTTCATGACGAAGGTGCGGGCATCGGCGAGGGACTCGCGGTAGCAGCCGGCGTCGACGACGAAATCGCCCGATCCCCGCGCATGCGCCGACCCGGGATAGTCGAGGATGTAGGTGACGCCGAAGGTTCCGTCGGGCGACGGGTAGGCGGCGATGCCGGCCCCCGAATCGCCGACCGAAACGGCGTTGCCGGGAACGAACACCCGCCGCTCCGCGTCCTGCTCGACGATGCCGACCCTTTCCAGGCCGAGGACGAACTCGCGCGCCGAACCGTCGAGTCCCGGGATCTCGGGGCCCTCCACCGCGATCTCGGCGTTGTCGACGCCCATGCCCCAGAGCGCCGACAGCAGGTGCTCCACGGTCATGATCTCGACGTTCCTGGACAGCTTGACCGCGGTGCGACCGTCCCCGCCCGCCGCGAGCGACGGCGAAAGGCGCCCGGCGGCGCCTCGGGATGAAAACGCCAATCCGGCGTCGGCGGCGGCCGGGCGCACGACCGCCCGGCACTCGACGCCGCTATGCAATCCGGTCCCGGAGAAAACGGCCTCCCCGGCGAGCGTTCGCTGTTTTTCAGCCGCCATCCCCCCCCCTCTCCTCCAACCGCTTTAGCCGCTCCTCCAGGTCGCGTAGCCTTTTCCGCAACACGCCGATCGTTTTCACGTCCCGGATGCGCCTGACCTGCTCCCGGTAGGGCATGGCCGGGTAGCCTATCCACAGCCGGTCGTATTCGCCCGCTCCCGCCTCGCCGTCCGGGATGCTTTTGGTGACGCCGGTCTGGCCGCCGAAAGCGAGGTTGGAGCCGACGCGCAAGTGACCGCCGACGCCGGTCTGGCCGCCCATTTTCACATCGTCGCCGATTTCCGCCGATCCAGCGATTCCGGCCTGGCCGGCGATGACGCAGTTTTCACCCATCTTGACGTTGTGGGCGACGATCACCAGGGCGTCGATCTTGGTTCCCCGGCCGATCCGGGTCACGCCGAAACGCCCGCGATGAACGCAGGCGTTGCAGCCGATCTCCACCTCGTCCCCCAATTCCACGGTCCCGGAATGGCGAATCTTGTAATACCCCTTTCCGGTCCAGGCGTAGCCGAAGCCGTCCGCTCCGACCACGGCGCCCGGATACAGCACGCAACGGTCGCCGATGACGACCCCGCGGTCGACGACCGCGCCGGGATGCAGGACGCAATCCGCGCCCAGCGCCGACGCGCGCCCGACATGGACGTTTGGAAAAAGAACGGTCCGGTCGCCGATGACCGCGTCGTCGCCCACGAAAACCCACGGGCCGATCGACACGCCGTCCCCCAGCCTGGCGGAGGGGCTGACGACGGCGGTCGGGTGAATTCCGGGCGGCGGAATCGGTTCCGGTGGGCTCAGGAACTCCCCGGCCTTCGCGAACGCGAAGTTCGGGTTATCAGTTCGGAGAAGCGCCGCCGTAGATTCCCCGGCGTCCGCGTTGGCATGGACGATCACCGCGCCGGCGGCGGTGGCGGCCAGTTGCGGCCGGTACAACGCATTGGCGAGAAACGCGACCTCGGTCGGGCCGGCCTCGAGCAGGCTGTTTATCCCCGAAACCGTTCTTTTCGGATCCCCGTTTTCCAGAACCGCGTCCAGCAGGACGGCGAGCTCGCCAAGGGTCGTTTCCGGCATTCAGATTCTGAGCCTCCAGCGGTCCGGCTACAGCGAATTTTTCTGCGGGTCCTGAAGATGCTGCTGATAACGATGATTGAGAAGATCGGTGATCGACTTGGTAAGGTTCGCGCTGTCGTTCACGTATTGTATGCGGCGCATGAGGATCTCCTGCTGGATGGCCATCGGGTCCATGGCCTGGACGGCCTCCTCGGAGAGCGCCGGATCGGGGGCGGCGATGATGATGTCGTATTTGTAATATTCCGCGAGTATGCGGCAGGCTCGCTGGAAGGCGTTGTACATGTTCTGCCAGAAGGCGGCCTCCTCGTCGCGGACCCGCTTGCCGAATTCCTCCTGCATGGACTGGATCTCGACCTTCTTGGTCTCGATCTCCATCATCTTCCTGCGCCATTGGGCGCTTCCGGAGGGGGTCAGGGGGTTGTTCTGCAGGGCGCGCTCCATCTCCTGCACGTTGACGATCTCGGCCTCGATGCGCTGCTGGTCCGGCATGAAGGTGGTCCGCAGGCGATCCTCGGTGGCTTTGGCGTATTCGTAATTCTTGAACACCTGCTGGATGAACACCACGCCGATACGCCTGGTTTCGGGAACCTGGATCTGCTCGCCCGCTCCCAGAACGCCGGCCATGGCGAACGCCAACGCCGCCAGGGAAGCCCTCTTCATGATCCGCATGTCGCTCTCCTCTATGCGCCTTTGAACCGCCACAGCACAACCGGCAACCCGCCCGGCCGCGACGACCGGAGGATTGCCCGGCTCTCCCGTCCGGACTGCCGTTCGATCCGGGAAAGCCCGCCCCCACCCCGGCTCTCCCCGGGAATTCCGGCATATGCTACCCGCGCGCATTGATAATGCAAGCCAAAAACGCTAGAACAGGGCGCCCATGCTGAACTGGAAGCGTTGCACCTCGTCGCCCTTCCGCTTGTTGAGCGGCAGCGAGTAGTAGAGGCGCACCGGCTGCGGCCCGAGCGGCGTCTTGATGTGCAGGCCGATGCCGACGCTGTGCCGCCATTCCATCTTGAGGTTGGTTGAGCTGAAATCCTGCTTGTCAAGCGCGTAGCCGGTGCGGCCGGGCTCCGGCTTGTCGTAGCCCGGATCGCCGAGGTAGCGCCACACCGTGCCGACGTCGTAGAACGCGCTGCCGCGCACCATCTTTTCCCAGATCGGGAAGAAGAACTCGGCCGACGCCGACAACATCGCCTCGCCGCCCACGGCGGTGTCGTATCCGAGGCCATGATCCCAGTAGCGCGGGCTCACGCCGCGGTAGTCGAAGCCGCGCAGCGATCCGACGCCGCCGAGATGGAAGCGCTCGTAATAGGGGACTTCTTTTGAATAATCCAACGTCTCGACGTTGCCAGTCTTATAAATACCAGCCGGCAAATCACCGTTCCCGTTCGGGTTATCAGGGTCGTTCTCAGCGTAATATTTCGTTTCGACATGCGTGAAATCGC
Organism: Planctomycetota bacterium; assembly: GCA_031270685.1. Classification (GTDB taxonomy): domain Bacteria; phylum Planctomycetota; class SZUA-567; order SZUA-567; family SZUA-567; genus JAIRTL01. Next base: position 4,990 of record JAISXA010000194.1, on the reverse strand, counting down.
CGTCGCCCCTGCCGTAGGCCTGCGCGAAGGCGGCGTCGGCGCGGACGCCGAGTGACCAGTTGCGGTCCTGGCTGTCCACGTAGAAGGGGATGAAGTACTGCGCGCCCAGGAAGGCGCGCCAGAAATCCTTGCTGCTGCCGGCGACGCGGCCGGCGAGTTCGACGCTGGCGCTCGCCATCGCGCCCCGGGTGGGCTCCCAGACGCTGTCGCGGGTGTCCCAATTGACGCCGGCGATCCAGCGGCTGACGTTGTGCGAACCTTTTTGCCGCACATACTCCGGCGGATGCCAGTCGTAGAAATTGTTCAGCTTGACCATCTCGAACTTGTAGCCGCCGCTGACCGTGAGCTCGCGGATGCCGAACAGGCGCTTGCCGAAAGCGATGGTGGCGCCGTAACGCTGCTCGGTGTAATCGTCGTCGTAGTCGTATTCGTTGAAATAGGCGCCGAGAGACATGCTGATCGGCCGGCCGAAGATCCAGGGGTTGGCGAAGCTCACGCTGTAATTCTGGGTGTACTTGCCCGCCGAGGCGCTGGCGGAGAAGGACTGCCCGGCGCCGCGGAACGACTTGCCGGTGTAGAAGTCGCGGAAGGATTTGGGGAAATCCTTGTAATCGAAATTGCGCTGGCTGACGCCGACCGAGCCGACCACGCTGTCCTCGGAGGACACGCCGACGCCGGCGGTGATTTTACCGGTGGGGATTTCCTCCAGTTCCGCGACCAGAACGGCGCGGTCGGGCGCGGACCCTTCGCGGATCTCGATGGTCGGGCGCTCCTTGAAATACCCGAGATTCTCGATGTTCTCCTTGGAGCGCTTGAACCCGCGGGAATCCACCTTCTCGCCCGGGAACAGCTCGAATTCCCGCATGACCACCACTTCCTTGGTATGGGTGAGGCCGGTGACGCGCACGCCCTCGATGGTCACCTCCGGGCTCTCGATGATGGAAAAGGTGACGTCCATCACCAGGCCGTCCTCGGTGATTTCCGGCTCGGGAACGACGCGGGTGAAATAGCGCGAGTTCGGATAGCTGCCGTACACCTCGCGGATCTTCATCGCGTCCTCCTGCAGCGTGATCGGGCTGTAGACCGCCCCCGGCATGGTCTTGATCGTCGCGCGGATGCGCTCCTCGGGGACGAGGCTCGAAGCGATGAAATCGAAATTGACCGCGCCGACGCGGTACTGTTCGCCCTCGTCGATGTCGATGTGGATGTAGGCGTCGCGGCGCTGCCAGCGCGAACTCGGGGTGTTGGCGGTGATCGCGAACGGCCGCTCGACGACCCGCACGTCCAGGTAGCCCTTGTCCAGATAGGACATCCGGATGCGCTCGAGGTCGCGCTCGAAGGCGCGGCGCAGGAACTTGCCCCGGGAAATCAGGCCGGAACGCTTGGTTTCCATCTTGGCCAGGAGCTCCTTGCGGGTGAAGACGGAGTTGCCGCGGAAAACGATGTCGGCGACATAGAGCCTGCCGCCTTCCCGCACGTCGAAAACCAGGCGGACGCCGTCCTCGAAAGGTTCGACGTTCACGTCGACCTCGCCGAAGTAGTAGTATTCCTTTTGCAGGAAATCCTGGATCGCCAGGCGGTCGCGGTTGCCCTTGCCGACGTCGTAGCGTTCGCCGACCCTGCTTTCGATCAGCGAGCGAAGCTTGCGGACGCGGGTCTGGCGCTGGCCGCGAAAATCGATGCGGCGGATGACGTCCTTTTCGCGGACGGCGACCACGATGCGCACGCCGCCGTCGACGAATTCCTTGCGGATCTGAATGTCCTCGAAAACGCCCATCGCGGTCAGGCGCTGGAAATCGCCGTCCAGCGTGTCCTCGTCCAGGGGATGCCCCACCCGGGTGGACATGCGGTAACGGACCTGGTCCGGCGTGACGCTGATGGCGTTCAGGACGTCGATGGCCGCAACCATCGCGCCGCCCGCGTCCGGACCCTCGACAACGGCCGCGGCCGGGCGCGCGGCCAGCTCGCCGGGATCGCCCAACGGCCCGAAACCGGGGGCGGCATCATACTCGGGGGCGGGTCCGAAATAATCGTCGTCCGCCTCGTACCCCAGGTCCGGACCGCCGGAACTTCCCTCGGCGGCGCGCACGCAAGGCGCGGCCAGGGCGGAAAGGAAAAACAGGCACGCCGCAGCCGCCCAGGCGCCAGGTTTCATCGACATTCCCAAAGTCCCCCATACCTTTCGCCGGACGCGCAACCTCCCCGAAGGCGACATGAACCCAACTATTCGTACTGTCGCCCCGGCCTGCGCATCCTTTCCGGCAACTTTTTTTCCCCGCCCGGCCGGCGGCATGATTCCCAGGGTTTTCAACGCGGACATTCTTCGCTCCAAGGCCGATAAACCGGACGATTCCGCACCGTGAGGAATCCCAATCCTGTTTATCGGACCTTTGCTGAAGGCGCTTCAACTTTTTTCGTCAACTCGACCCAAACCGGCGACTTTGAAGGAAATCAATCGGCGGTTCGGTCGATTTTCTTCAAAAGTCCACACCTTCAGAAGTCCACATTATAGAAATCCGCCGCCCCCGGCGCAATCCGGCGCCGACCGATTTCCGGTCTTTGCTGAAAGTGGGCTTTTGATGGAAGCGCCGGCCGCCGCCGGCGGCGACCGGGCGACAGGCGATCGGAGGCGGGACGGAGCGATGCGGCGCAAAAATCTGGACAAGAACCGGCGCGCCGAGTATCATAGCCGCACCGGCGCGCGACAAGTTCAGTTTTTCGACCCGAGCGGGGAACAAATCCGGGCAATGGAAACCATCATCAAAGGCATACCTGTATCCCAGGGCGTGGCGATCGGCCCCGCCTACGTTCTCGGTTCCGTCGAGTCGAAACTTCCCCCGTCGTACCTTTCCGGCGAGGAGATGATTCCGGACGAGGTCGAACGTTTCCAGCAGGCGGTCGGCGCCGCGCAGGCGGAAATCGGAAAACTCAAGAGCCGCGTCCAGGCCGAGGCGATGCAGGATGTCGGCTCGATATTCGAAGCCCATATCCTCATCCTCTCCGACCCGTCCCTCCACGCCGAGGTGCTGCGCCGCATCCAGCGAAACCGCATGACCGCCGAGTACGCGGTTCAGTGCACTTTCGGCGAATACGTGCGCGGACTCAAGGGCAAGCCCTTCCTCAATCCACGGATCAACGACATCCAGGATATCGAGCGCCGGCTGTTGAAGGCCATTCTCGGCCGCCATTACGAGGAACTGCATTCCCTCGCCCGCGAGGTGGTGGTGATCGCCCACGATCTTACGCCCTCGCAGACCGCGGGCATGGACCGCGAACGAATCCTCGGTTTCGCCGCCGACATCGGCGGCACCACCGGCCATACCGCCATCGTCGCGCGGGCGAGGGAAATCCCGGCGGTGGTCGGCCTCGGAAGCGTGTCCGACACCATCCAGTCCGGCGCCGAGGTGATTCTCGACGGCAGCCGCGGCTTGCTCATCATCCAGCCGACGGAAAGCACCAGGAGAACCTACGAAAAAATCCGTTCCGATTTCCGCAAATTCGGCGCCGAACTGCTTTCGGAGGCGAGCCAGCCGGCCGTCACCCTGGACGGATGCCGGGTGCACGTGCAGGGAAACATCGAATTCCCGCACGAAGCCGAATCGGTCCTCAAGAACGGCGCGGACGGCGTCGGCCTTTACCGCACCGAGTTCATCTACATCGACAACCAGGGCGTTCCCGACGAAGAGACGCATTTCGCCGCCTACGCCAGGGTGGTCAAGGCGCTGGGGGGGCGGCCGGTCACCATCCGCACGCTCGATCTCGGCTCCGACAAGGCGTTCCAGCTCCAGGACCACGAGCGGATGAATCTGGAAAAGAATCCCGGGCTCGGTCTGCGCGCGGTGCGCTACTGCTTCGCGAATCCCGACCTTTTCCGCGCGCAGATCCGCGCCATCTGCCGCGCCTCCGCCTTCGGCGAGGTGCAAATGCTCATCCCCATGGTCTCGGCCCGCGAGGAGGTGCAGAAGGTGATGCGCATGGTCCGCGGCATCCAGGAGCGCCTGGCGGACGAGGGCGTTCCCTTCGACCCGAACATGAAGGTGGGGATCATGGTGGAGGTGCCGTCGGTGGCGATCACCATCGACCAGTTCTGCGACATTTGCGAATACTTCTCCATCGGCACCAACGACCTTACGCAATACCTGCTGGCCGTGGACCGCGCCAACGAACAGGTCGCCCAGATCTTCCGACCCGACCATCCGTCGGTCCTGCGCGTCCTCAAATTCGTCATCGAAACGGCGAAGGCGAACCAGGTCCCGGTCGCCTTGTGCGGCGAAATGGCCGGAGACCCGCTGTTCGTGCCGTACCTTCTCGGCCTCGGGCTGCGCACCTTTTCGGTGAGTCCGCCGCAGATCCCGGAAGTGAAGAAAATCATCAGGAACGCGTCGCTGACCGCCGCCGAGAAGGTCGCCGACGACGTCGCGTCGCTCTCCTCGGCCCGCGACGTCCGCAACTGCCTCCGCGCCGCCGCCCGCGACATCCTGGGGTTGAACGTTTAGGTGTTCGCCGCCAAAGGGGTATTCGATCGGCAAGACGCGTATTCCCAAGGAAAGGATACGGAACTTTTGAGCGGCGGACCGACGCATGCGGCGATTAGGCCGGCGCGGCTTTCCGACGTCGCGGCCATTGTGGACGCGGCCCGGGATTTCGGGCGGGAGGGGATCATGATCCCGCTCTCGGTCGGCGACGTCACCGAACGGCTCCGGGAATTCCTGGTCGCGGAAACGCCGGGTCGGGGGGTGATCGGCTGCATCGCGGTCCACGTGACCTGGGGACTCCTCGTGGAGGTGCGCTCCCTGGCGGTCCGGCGGACGGACCAGGGCAAGGCGGTCGGCCGCATGCTCATGGAGGCGGCCATGGACGACGCCCGCCGGCTCGGCGCGAGCGAAGTCTTCACCCTGACCTACATCCCGGATTTTTTCCGCCGTTTCGGGTTCGAGGAAGTCGATCGCGGCGAACTCCCGCACAAGGTCTGGCTCGATTGCGTCAAGTG
>JAISXA010000017.1 GCA_031270685.1 Planctomycetota bacterium | reverse complement strand
TATGATTCTCTCCAAAGTTTCCCAGGGTTACATTTTCCGTCGAGAATTATTACCTGGTCGGCGGTATCACCCGACCTGATGAAAAATCAACCCGTTGATCCGTAAACAGTAACATCTTTGGAGGAAATCGGGCGGTGGTTGGCCCGATTTCCTCCAAAAGTCCACTGAAAGGTTGTTATGAGTTACGATATCGGCGAAAAGCTGCTGGAAAGCGGCCTGATCGATCAGAAACAAAGCCAGGCCGCGGTTCTCGCGAGCCAGATCGGGGATTTTCGCCGCGGCATCGACCCCGGCGACCCGCTGTTCAAGATAGTCATCCTTCTCGGCTTCGCCCAGCCCGGCCCGGTGGCGCTCCTGGTGGCGAAGGAGATGGGCGCGGTCGCCTATGTGCTGATCGACGGCTTCCCCGTCGATCCGCACCTGGCGCTCGGCATCAAGCGGGAATTCGCCGACGAGCATGGCGTGATTCCCCTGGTCAAGGACGGCAAGGAGGCGGTCCTGGTCGCCGCGTCGTCGCCGCTCGCCCCGGAGGACGTGAAATACCTCACCGACGCCGCCGAGGTGAAAAAAGTCCTGTACCTCCCGGTGCAGCGCGACGCCATGCCCGCCCTGATCGCCAAGATCTACGAGTCCCTGAAAAGCCGCGAGGTGCAGGGGGTGCGCCTCGGCGAAATCCTGGTGCGCGAGGGCTTGCTGTCGGGCGACAACCTGCACCGCACCATTTCGGCGGCGCAGGCGTCGGGGATGCCGCTCGGCCGGTACTTGGTGCAGTCGCGCATGGTGCGCGAGGACACGCTCACCAAGACCCTCGCCGGAATGGCCAACCTGCCTTACGTGCAGCCCGAGGACGCGATCAAGCTGATGCGCGAGTCGTCCCTCAAGCAGCGGCTCAAGAAGGAATACGTCAAGTTCAATATGCTCCTTCCCTACGCGGTCAAGAACCGCGCCCTGTACGTCCTGACCGCGAACCCCTTCGTCAAGGCGAACGAGTTGCCGCATTCCTACGGCTGCTCGCGGATGGAAATGTCGGTGGTCATGGAATCCACCTTCGCCCTGCTGTTCTCGAAGGTGTACGGCGAGGAGATGAATCTGGGCGAACAGAAGCTCGCCGACGCGAAAAAGGGCGCGGACGAGGACGAAACCGGCATGGCCGCGGGCATGGCCGCCGGGACCGCGGGCATGGCCCTCACCGGCGTCAACGAGGCCGACATCCGGGCGCGCTACGAGCACCTGGTGAACCGGACCATTCTCAAGGCGATCGAGATCGGCGCCTCCGACATCCACATCGAGAACTACGAAAGCTTCGTCAACACCCGCCTCCGCGTCGACGGCGTGCTCCACATGGTTCCCGACTCCGGGATCGACAAGGAGTCGCTGCGCGGCGTGATCAACATCCTGAAGATCGAGGGCGGCATGAACATCACGGAAACGCGCCAGCCGCAGGGCGGTTCCTTCCGCAAGATCTCCCCGGACGGCTCGCCCTACGACTTCCGCGTCCAGATCATGCCCAGCGTCAACGGCGAGACGGCGGTCATCCGCCTGCTGCCCGGCAAGAAACGCATCCCCACCCTGGCCGAAATCGGTTTCCCGCCCCGGATTCTCGACGGCTTCGAGCGCGCGGTGAATAATCCCTCCGGGCTGATCCTGCTCACCGGCCCGACCGGTTCCGGCAAAACTACCACCCTCAGTTCCGCGCTCGCCCACGTCGCGCAGGATCCGACCTGCAAGGTGCTCACCGTCGAGGATCCGGTGGAATACCAGCTTCCGAACGTCACCCAGATCGAGACCATCCCCTCGAAGGGTGTGGACTTCGCCGCCGCCGCGCGCGGCTTCATGCGTATGGACCCGGACGTCATCCTCATCGGCGAAATCCGCGACGAGGAAACGGCCAACGAGGCGCTCAAGCTCGCCTATTCCGGCCACCTTACCTTTTCGACCCTGCATACCTCGTCGGCGGTGGCGTCGGTGGAGCGCATGCTGGGCTTCGGCCTCGACCGGACGCTGTTGATCGAGCAGATGCTGGCCATCTGCTCCCAGCGCCTGGTGCGCCGCCTCTGCCCCCATTGCCGCGAGCCGTACGTCCCGCAGGAGGTCGACCGGCACACCGTCCTCTACCAGGGGATTCCGGAAGGGATGCGCTTCTTCCAGTCGAAGGGCTGCGACCGCTGCCGGGGCCTCGGGCACCTCGGCCGGGTGATGTTCGCCGAGTTCCTCAACTTCACCGGCAACACCCGTGCCACCTTCCGGCGCGAGACGGAACAGAACCTCATTTACATGCAGCTCATGGGCAAGGGCCTGGAACCGATGATCGACGACGCCTTCAACAAGGTGCACCAGGGCTACGTCGACGTCCGCTGGCTGACCGAAGTCATTCCCCAGGATTACCTGGAACTGGGACCATCGTCCGCCGTCAACCTGTCCCCCGACGTCCCGCTGTTCACGGTCTGAATAGGGAGCGCCAATGATCATACTCCGACAAGCGGTCGAGCTGGTTGCCGCCACCGTGAACGCCGACCGGCTGATCGAACGCATCGCCAGGGTTTGCTACCACAGCGAGGACAAGATGGCCTGCGACTGCGCGGACGGGTACTGCGACAAATGCCGTGCCCGGCGCGACGCCTTCCTCGGCGGCCTGGCGCGCCGGGGTCACGAATCCGTCTTCGAACACGCCGGCGCCACGGTCAAAATCGTCACCGACCGGGGCATAAGCCACGAGCTGGTCCGCCACCGCCTCGCCAGCTACAGCCAAAGCTCCACCCGCTACGTCAAATACGCCGCAGGCCTCCCGGTGCTGGCTCCTGTCTTCGCCGGCGACTTCGAGCGGCAAGCGTGGGAACAAGCCATTGCCGCCGCGGAAAAGACGTACCTGGCAATGCTCGACCGCGGCGTTCCGGCGGAGAACGCCCGCGACGTCCTGCCGACCTGCACCGCGACGACGCTGTTCATGAGCGCCAATTTCCGGGAATGGCGGCACGTGCTCAGGCTGCGGCTCGCCGCCGGCGCGCACCCCAAGGTCCGCGAGTTGTCGCGGAGCATCCTCGACTTGCTGGCGCCGCTCTGTCCGGTGTACTTTTCAAGCCTCGCCGAACTCTCCGGGCCGAAAACCCGGGCCGGTAACGCGTTCAAGGAAGACCGATGCTGAAGATCCGCTATTCGCTTTTCGGGGACGACCCCCGCTTCACCCCCGTCCGCGCCCACGACGGGGACGCGTGCTACGACCTTCTGGCCCGCAATTTCTCGTTCCCCGACGCGCTGGACTCCGCCGCCGAGTCGATAACCCTCGCCTCCGGGAAACGCTGCCTCGCCCGGACCGGCGTTTTCCTGGAGCTGGCGCCCGGCTGGGAAGCGCTGGTCAGGCCGCGCTCCGGCGCCGCGCTTAAATTCGGCCTCACCGTTCTCAACGCGCCGGGAACCGTCGACGCCGGCTACCGCAACGAGATCGGCGTGATACTGCACAACGCCGGGGATCGCCCGCTCGATCTTGCCGCGGGAACCCGCGTCGCGCAAATCGCCTTCCGGCCCATCCCCGGGCACGCGCTCGAACCGGTCGCGCGGGCCGAGTTCGACGCCGGCACCGCCCGCGGCCTCGGGGGATTCGGCAGCTCGGGGATGAAGGAAATGAACCGTCCATGACCTGCGAACGCCCGGGATGGCACGAGTATTTCATCGCCGTCGCCAAACTCATCAGCACCCGGTCGACCTGCAATTCGCGGCCCACGGGGGCGATATTGGTCAAGGACCGCCACATCCTCGCGACCGGCTACAACGGGTCGCCGCCGGGTTCTCCGCATTGCCTCGGCAATTTCAACGCGGACGGCACGCCTTTCTGTTACAGCCGGCACATGGGATCCGGCGAGGGCGACAAGTACAATTACTGCCGCTCGTCGCACGCCGAGGCGAACGCCGTCGCCCAGGCGGCGAGGCTGGGAATCGCGGTCGAGGGGGCCAGCGTCTACGCCACCCTCGCGCCCTGCTACATGTGCACCAAACTGCTCGCCGCGGCGCGGATATCCGCGGTCTACTTCGAACACGACTACCAGTCGGCGGACCGCAAGCGGGATCAGCATTGGGAGTCGATCTTCCGCGAATCCGGCATAGCGGTGTGGGAACGGGTGACTCTCGGCCCGGATTGTCTCGACGTTTTCCGGGGCGCGTTCGCTGGCGTCACCTCCGAGCGCCGACTGGGGGAGCACCGGAAGCGGGAAGGCGAAGGCGAAAAGCGTTAAGCCTTTATTTTTGCAAAAGTTCAGTTATGGCGCGATGGGCGGATCTGCCCGTCGGGGGTAAGAAAAGGAGCGGCCATGGACACGGTGACGCACGCGCTGTTGGGGGCCGGGATGGCGGATTGCTGGTTCCGCCGGCGCCTCGGACCGGTTGCCGCGCCGTTGGCGCTGATCGCCGCCGCCGCCCCCGACCTGGACATGATCGCCTATTTCGTTTCGCCGGAAACGGCTTGGGCGACCCACCGCGGCTACAGCCATTCCCTGCTTGCGCTCGCGCTGGCCGGACCGGCGTTCGGCAGCCTGGGCTGGCTTTTCGCGAAGCGAGCCGGACCATGGATACTGTGGACCCTGCTCGCCTGGCTCTGCCTGTTTTCGCACACCTTCCTCGACCTCGCCACCAGTTGGGGGACTATGCCGCTGCTGCCGTTCTCCAACGCCCGGATATCCTGGGACATCCTTCCCATCGTCGACGTCTTCATGAGTTCGGTGCTTTTGACCAGTTTCATCGCCAATCGCCTGTTGCGCCGGGAACGGGTGGAGACGTTCCTCAATCCCCTCGCCTACCCGGTGACGCATAAACACCCCGGTCGGCGGAGCGCCGCCGACCGCGTCGCCGCGGTCGCCGTCATCCTGGCGGCCGCCTATTTCTGCGTCGGCTGGCTGCAGAACCGGCAAACCGTGCGCATCGCCCGCGAAGCGCTGGCCGCCTCTGGATTCCCGGCCGTCGAGGTCCGCGCCTTGCCGATCATGTTCACTTTCATCGCCTACGATATCGTCGCGCGCGACGCGGACGGCGTGATCCGCAAGGCGCATTATTCCAGTTGGGCGCCGAAAGCGCCGGTTTTCGCTGAATTCCCGGCGCCGAAAGGCGGGCTGGCGGAGACGGCGCTGAACACCGTACAGGGGCGGTTGTTCTCCTGGCACGCGCAAGGCATGGTCGGCGCCCTTCCGCCACGGGCGGAGGGGGAGGGCTGGCGGTTGACCCTGGTTGATCGCCGCTTTTCCGCGCCGACCGATATCGCCAGGCCGGGATGGGCCATGGATTTCGTCTTCGACCGGAATCGGCGGGTCGTCTCCGCCGCCGCGGAGAGGATCCGCTTCCCAGCCGCCGCGCTTGGCGACGAGCTGAAGGCCTGGTGGTTCCTGACCCGTTACGGCGACGCCAGGGGGCTGGACGCGGGGTCGGGGTGAGCGCCTCACCCCACCATGATGCGGGCCACGGGACGCCCGATCTCCGCTTTTACGGTTGGCGCCATCCATAGCGCGATGCTGAGCGGACCAAGCCTTCCGACGAACATGGAGGCCATAATCCACCACCGGGAAAGTTCGGTGAGCCTGCCCGTGAAATCAAGCGAAAGTCCCACCGTGCCGAAAGCCGACACCTGTTCGAAGATGAGCGTCTCAAGCCTTTCGGCGGGATGGACCGCCGCCAGGAAAAATACGCCGAAAAGATTCCAGAGCATGGTCAAGGCCATGAGGATCCGCGCCCGGCTCACCAGGTCCGGGGCGATGTTGCGTCCGAACAACGTAACGCCCGAATGGTTCCGCAGATTGGCTTTCAGCCGGGCGAACCAGATGGCGAGGCTGGTGGTCTTGATGCCGCCGGCGCAGGATCCGGGCGATCCCCCGACGAACATCAGCGTGACCATGGCGAGGATGGAGGCGAGCGGCATGCGCTCGAGCCGGACGGTCGCGAATCCCGCCGTCCGGCTGCTGACCGACTGGAAGACCGCCCCCCCGAACGCATGAACCGGGTCGCCCACGCCGAACGCCAACAGGGCTGCGAATCCCGCCGCGATGAGCAGCGCGGTCATGATCAAAACGACGCGGCTGTGCAGGGACAGCCAGTGCACGCGCCGCTCGCGCCCCCGGATCAGCGCGGGGAGGCGGTGCAGCTCGACCAGGACGATGTGCCCGATTCCGCCCAGGGTGATCAGGAGCATGATCAGGGCGAGAAACGGGATATTGTTCAGAAAACCGGACAATCCATCCCGATAAATGGAAAAGCCGCCGTTGCAGAAGGCGGAGACGGAGTGGAACGCCGCCGACCACGCCGCGGACAGCGGCGTCTCCCCGCCGCGCAGCGTTCGCGGGATGAGGGAGCAAAAGAGGGCGCCGGCGCCGGCGACCTGGATCAGGAGGGTAATGCGCAGGATGCGGCGGAACGATTTGGCGAATTCCCCGGCCGCGTCGTTCTGGAACAGGGAATCGGCGGTGGCGGCCTGTTGGCCGAGGCTGGCGCGGTGGCCGAAAAGGCGGAATCCGAGGTGGGCGAAGGTCATGATGCCCAGGCCGCCTAGTTCGAGCAGGACGCAGATCACCGCCTGCCCGAACCAATTGAAGGCGTCGGCTACGTTGACCACGGTCAGGCCGGTGACGCAGGCGGCGGAAACGGCGGTGAACAACGCGGCGGACAGGCCGACCGGAGGGCCGTTTTCGCGGTGCGCCCAGGGCAGCCGGAGGAAAAGGGTTCCCAGCAGAATGCATGGCCCGAACCATCTGAGAACAATGAAGGCCGGAGCGTCGAATCGCCTGGTCCTGGTGATTTTATTAAGGAACTTGACGGCCATGTCCGGGCTTTCGGCGAATTAGGCTGACGGATCCGGGCTGTCTTCGAGCTTTTCCAGGCTTTCCTTCCTGCCGATGACCAGCAGGGCGTCCGAGTCCTTGATCATGAAGTCTGGGGGGGGAAGGAATACGGTCCGCTCGGGCACGTGCTCTTTGACCGCCACGACGAAGATGTCGAAACGCTTGCGCAGATCGAGTTCGATAAGGGTTTTCCCGAAGGTCCAGTCGGGGGGGGCGATCTGCATGACCATGTAATTTTCAGAAAGCGGGATAAAGTCCAGCAGGTTGCGGTTGACCAGATGCGCCGCCAGCCGCGACGCGGTTTCACGTTCGGGAAAAACGATGGCGTCGGCGCCGATCGCCCTGAGGATTTCTGCGTGGTCGCGGTTTCGCGCCTTGGCGGAGATGTTCCCCGGCTTCAGCCTTTTGAGATGCAGCACGGTGAGGATGGACGCCTCGAGCGATTCGGACATGGAGACGACCGCGTGGTCGAACTCCGACCCCACTACCGTGGACAGACTCTGGAAATCGCGGCTGTCGAGGCAATACGCGCGCTGCACCAGCTCGCCGATGGAATTGACGACCGACTGGTCCTGGTCGATGGCGAGGACATCGCAATCCTTGGCGAGTTCGGTCGCGAGATGCCTCCCGAATTGCCCGAGTCCGATGACGCAAATGCGTAATTTGGCGGCCATGCCCGTCCCCTTGACCGCTCCCGCGCCCACCCCGAAGGCGCGCGGCAAGCAGTGATGAAAAGTGTATCCGGAACGGGGGAAAAGGCAACCGTTTACCCGGTAAGGAACAAATCATCGCGGAATGGACGCTTTTCGCTTGCGGGAAGCCTTTGCGACGGATATGATTCGTTATTTAGCGCCATGCCGGTTCCCGGCTTGGCCCGGGTTTTATTATGCCATCAATGAAATGCTCGTTCTGTCCTGGAGGAAGCGGCTGTGGGCGTTCTTTTTCTTCTGGTGTTTTTCCTGATCACGTTTCTCATCGTCGGCCTGGTGCTCCTCCAGGAAGGAAAGGGCGGCGGCCTGACCGGCATGTCGACCGGAATGGATGGCGTGATGGGGGCGAGAAACCCGTTGCGCCGGATGACAGCCTACCTCTTCGTCGCGTTCGTCCTTCTCGCCATCGGCATCAACTATTATTTCCACCGTCGCGGCGACGTGTTCATCCCCGAAGGCGTGCCCATTCCGGAAGCGCGGCGTACCCTGGAGGAAAACGCTCCCTTCACCGGTCCGCTGGTCGTTCCCGAAGCCGCCGGCGGCGCGGATGACCCGGAGGCCGTTTCCGCTCCGCCCGCCCCGATAGGGGCGGTGCCGGCGGAACCGCCTTTCTCCGTCGAACCGGAGCCCGAAACCGGCGCGCCCGATGCGTCGCCGTCTCTGCCCGTCCCCCCGACCGCCGCCGCCGCTCCCGCCGCCGCCGAATCCGCTCCGCCGGCTCCGCCGGACGCCCCGGCCGAAACGACCGAGCAAATCGTGGAACCCGTTTTCGGGGCGGTTGACGGAGCCGCCGCCGAGTCCGCTCCGCCGGCGCCGCTGGACGCCCCGGCCGAAACGACCGAGCAAATCGTGGAACCCGTTTCCGGGGCGGTTGACGGAGCCGCCGCCGAATCCGCTCCGCCGGCGCCGTTGGACGCCCCGGCCGAAACGACCGAACAAGCTGAAGGCTAGCGGGAGCCGGAGGGAACCAGCCGTGGCAAAGGAAACGCCGTTCGTCCCGGTCAAGGTCAAGTGCCCTTTCTGCGAAGCCGAATCGGTGCAACGCTACATCAAATCGCGGATGTATCAACCGGAAATCGTCGAGGAGGATTCCCATGTCGCCTCCTACAAATGGGAAAACCCGGAATTCTCCCATGTCCGCCCGAATTTTTACCATATATGGCATTGCCCCTCCTGCCATTTCTGCGATGAGAAGGAAACGTTCCGGGGCGAGGACAAATCCGGCGGCAAGCTGGAATTGATCCGCGAAAAGTTGCTGATTTACTCCCGGATGCCAAACAGCCTCATTGCGCGGCTGGCCGCGGCGATAGACTTCTCCAGGGACGATTACTCCGTCGACTCCGCCATCGCGGCGCACATCCTGGCGATTCACGAACAGGAATTGCTGTCCCCCAATCTGCGCCAGTTCAATAAGTTGGCGCGGTTTTATCTGCGCACCGCCTGGCTGTACCGCGAAAAGAGGGATCTTTCCCTCATGGACGGCAAAACTCCCGGGGGTTTCGAATCCTTCCAAGCGTTTCTCGAAAGTTTCAGGGAGGAATGGCCGGGGATGCCCCTTGGGGAAGACGCCGCCCTTGAAACCGCGCTCGCCCGCTATCGGGACATCCTCAACCATTCCTCGAACGCGGACGTCAAGTTCGAGATCAACGTCATGAATCTCATAATCGCCGTGCTCCGGAGGATGGGCCGCAATCCCGAAGCGCTGCGCGCGGTCAGGGGCGTGTTCGCCACCGCGACCAAGGCGCGGCAGACCGCCCGCGCCGCCGTGCAGAAAGGCATAAACGTTGCGCAAAACCAGGGTGTGCTCAATTTCGCCGCCGGCGTGATCGACAAGGCCACGACCCTTGCCGAGGAGCTGGGCGAGATCGTTTTCAAGGAGGAGCTCCCCGCCGCCAGGGAGGCGGTCCTCAAGATGGGACCGGTGGACGCGAAGACGGTCCTCGACAAGCTCCGCGAACATAAATTCTCCGACATCACCTGCCGCCGGCTGGCGAAGATGTTCGAGAAGCAGGCCCAGGCCAAAAAATGATTTCACGGCGGGCGCCGACCCGCCTTTTTCTTCTGCCGAGGAGGGGCGTCATGCCTAGCGTGAAAATCGAGGAATTGACGGTCGAAGCCTTCAAGCCCTACGGAACGTTCGTCAACATGATCAATCCCGACGCCGAGTTCATCGGCGGCAAGCCGGTGCAATTTTTCCGCGACCTGTCGCAGCTTGCGATCCATCACCCGCGTTCCATGCCCAGCTTCTCCATCTGTCGCGTCGAAAAACGCCCCCTGGTGATCGACGTCACCGAAATGCACTCCTGGTGCGCGGAAGGCAACCTAGCCCTTGATGCGGACGCGCTCATCCATGTCGGACCCGCCACCCCGAACGGCGTATGCCCGAAAGACCGGATCCGGGTTTTCCGTCAACCGAAAGGCGTTTTTGTGACGATAAATGCGGGAGTATGGCACCACGCGCCGTTTGCCTGGGGTGGGGCCGATTGCCTGAACATGCTCGTGGTTCTTCCCGAGCGCACCTACGCAAATGATTGCGTCGTCGTGTCTTTCGAAAAGAACGAGCAAATCGTGATCGAGGGATGACTGCTATGAGAAAAACGCTGCACATGGTTTTATCCGTATTCGCCATTTCGTTTTTTCCCGCTTTCGGCGGCGAGGAAGCGTTGCGCCCGCCCGACCGGCCGCAGCAGCAGCAGCAGACGGTCACGCCGCAACAGGCGGTCGCCATGATCGTAGACGCGGCGGAAAAGGGCAATCAGGCCGCCATGCTCAATCTCGGCTCGATGTACGAACGCGGCATCGGCGTGCCGCGCAACTATACCAAGGCGTTCGACTGGTACATGAAGGCCGCCGATTCCGGGCTGCCCGAAGGTTTTTACAATATCGGCGTCTGCTACGAAATCGGCATGGGCGTGACCGCCGACGAGGCCAAGGCGTTCGAGTATTTCGAGCGTTCCGCCGGCATGGGGCAATCCCAAGGGTTGTATAAGCTGGCTTCCCTCTATTTTGCCGGCCTCGGCGTCGAGAGGAACGAGGCGTGGGGCGTCGAGTTGCTGAAGCGCGCCGCCGGCATGGGACACCAGAACGCGATCAACGACCTGGGCGTAATCTACCACGAAGGCGCTTTCGGCCAGGCCAAGGATCTGACGCAGGCATTTGCCAGATTCAGCGCGGCCGCCGAACTCGGCAACGCCGGGGCGATGAAGAATCTCGCCGTCATTTATCGCGACGGCCCGTCGGGCGGGGAACCCGATCCCGCTCTGGCCCTGAAATGGTATACGCTGTCCAAACTTGCCGGCTACCCCGCCGAGGCGGTCGATCCGCTTATCGCCGAATTGCGGACCGCGCTGGGCGAGGAGAGCGCGGCCGCCGTCGCCAGGGAGGTGCAGGCATGGGTGGAAGCCTTCCAGAAGCGAGCGGCCGAGGCGTCCGCCGCCAATCAGGCCGCTCCGCAACCCGCCGTCGACTGAATCCGGACTTACAGGGAATCGGGTTGACCGCCGCCCGATTTCCTGCGTGCAACCCCATAATTATCCGCAGATTGGAAAAAATCCAGTAATCCTGAAAAAAAATGCTTGTTTTTTCAGGATTGATGATATATAGTTTTAAAACTAAAACTTTTATTGCGCGACCCGGCATTGGGCCGTCGGCTCGGGACAGGGGTTGATTGTAATGCAAAAAAATGAGCAGTTGACCTCTGCTCTCGAAGACTATCTTGAGGCCATATACAATCTTAGTCGCTTCGATCATTCCGCGCACGCGCATTCGCGGGACATCGCCGAGGCGCTGAGCGTTCACAAGTCGACGGTGACCGCCGCTTTGCGGACGCTTGGCCAGATGGGGCTTATCAACTATACGCCCTACGAGGCGGTGACGTTGACCCCGAACGGGCGGAAAAAGGCGGAAAACGTGGTCTGGCGCCATCAGGCGCTCCGTGATTTTTTCGTTGATGTGCTCAAGGTCGATGCGGACATGGCCGAAAAGGCGGCCTGCGGCATGGAACACTCGATGCCTGCGGAGATTGTCGAAAAGTTGGCCAAGTTCGGCGCGTTTTTCGAAAAATGCCCCCTGAACTCCGACGAGTGGATGCGGGACGGGATTGAGCGCTGCCCCGGGCCAGATGGCGATTCGGGGGACAGGAATGTCCGGGAGTCGAATCGGGACGACCTGAAAAGGGGTGTACATGGAGGAAACGATCCATGATGTGGACTTTTGAAGGAAATCAAACAAACCGCTGTTTGATTTCCTTCAAAGTTTCAGGGCATTCGTTTCAGCCACGTTTTTTTGCAACGTCGCGGGTTTGGGTCGAGTTGACGAAAAAACAACCCATTGAAACGAAAGCGGTTGAATCCTTAAAGGAAATCGGGCGGCGGTTGGCTCGAT
>JAISXA010000036.1 GCA_031270685.1 Planctomycetota bacterium | reverse complement strand
CGGGCCAATGGGTTGATTTTTCGCCCTGTCGGGCGATAGCGCCGACCTTGCAATAATTCCCGACGCAAAATGTAAACCCAGGAAACTTTGGAGAGAATCAAACGGCGGTTTGTTTGATTCTCTCCAAAAGTCCGCCGGAGGGAAATGCGACAAAAAAACGCAAATTCCCGATTTCGCCTCAACCGCGACCGTGTCTTTCGCCGATAACAATGGTACAACGCCAGTTGAAACGCGCGTCGGTCCGGGGGAAGGCGGGGCAACGGCCCCGAATTGGAAAGCGGCCGGAACGCGTTTGGATAGATTTTTCCGGAGGAGAAGGCTGTGACCGAGAAAACCATGCCGATCGCCAAGGTGGTGGCGCCGCGCGGAATCAAGTTCCGCAAGATCAACATGTCCCGCAAGACTTCCCCCTGCCCGAGGTGCGGCGAGATGTCCAAGCGCCATTCGATAGGTCGCCGCCGCCTGCGCGAAGTCGGGATCTCCGGACCCACCGTGCTCGAGGTGACCTACTCGAAGCATTACTGCGAAAAATGCCGCAAGCATTTCTCGCTCCCCATGGATCATCTGGCCCAGCCCTCGGGCCGCTTCACCAACCGGGTGCGGCGCACCGCCGTCGATCTGGTCATCAAGCAGGCGATGACCCTCGAAAAGGCGACCCAGCGCATGCGCCAGAAATATTACGTTCACGTTCCCCCGACCACGCTCCATGATTGGGTGGTCGCGGAATTGACGCTAGCGTGATCTCTCCTCCTCTCCGCGACGGGAACCCGGGACGC
The DNA here is from genome assembly GCA_031270685.1 of Planctomycetota bacterium. Lineage (GTDB taxonomy): Bacteria > Planctomycetota > SZUA-567 > SZUA-567 > SZUA-567 > JAIRTL01. The sequence continues at coordinate 14,406 of JAISXA010000036.1, read as the reverse complement.
GCCGGCCGGTCCGCCGATTTTGCTTGACCCGGGTGGCGGTTTCCCAAAATTGACGCTATGCGGACTATGCCCCGGGGGCGGCTCCCCCGGGGCGTTTTGCGTTGTCGAGGAGCGAAGGTGGAGGCGGAAGGAGATTCGGGCGCCGGGGCGGCCGGGACCGTCCCCGACGTCGTGCTCGGAAACCTCGCCCAGTGCATGCTGCGCGACCAGCCGCGGCTCGGGCGGGAGGCGGTGCGCCTTCGTGAACTGCAAAAGATGGGCGAAGCGCCGGCCGGAGCGCTCGACAAATTGTCCGCGCGTTATCGGGCCTCCCGGGAACTGCGGGAGCGCCGCGCGCGATCGGTCCCGGTTCCGACCTACCCCGCGGAGCTTCCCATAACCCGGCGCCGCAAGGAGATTCTCGAGACCGTCCGCGACAACCAGGTCACCATCATCGCCGGTTCCACAGGCAGCGGCAAAACCACCCAGCTTCCGAAAATATGCCTTGAACTCGGGCGCGGCCAGTCGGGGCTTATCGGCGTCACCCAGCCGCGCCGGCTCGCCGCCATGTCGGTGTCGGCGCGGACCGCGCGAGAACTCGGCGTGCCGCTCGGCGGGGAGGTCGGGTTCCAGGTGCGCTTCACCGCGAAAACCGGGCCGACGACGCTGGTGAAGTTCATGACCGACGGCATTCTTCTGAACGAGATCCAGCGCGACCGAGATCTGCTCGCCTACGACACGATCATCCTCGACGAGGCGCATGAGCGCAACCTCGACACCGACCTGCTTCTCGGCTGCATCGGCCGTCTCCTGCCGCGCCGCCCCGAATTCCGGCTCATCGTCAGTTCCGCCACCCTCGACACCGGGCGCTTCAGCGCGTATTACGGCGGCGCGCCGGCCATCGAAATCGAGGGCCGGACCTACCCGGTCGAACTCCGCTACCGGCCTCCGGACGAGGGGGAGGACGACGACCCCGACCTGTCGCTGATGGTTCTGCGCGCGGTCGAGGACTTGGCGCGGGAATTGCCGTACGGGGACATCCTGGTATTCCTGCCGGGCGAGGCCGGCATCCGCGAAGCCATGGACGCGCTGTCCAGGTCCGGCCCCGGCGGGTTCGACATTCTTCCGCTGTTTTCGCGCCTGACCCAGGAGGAGCAGCAGCGGGTGTTCCAGCCCGGGATCCGCAAGATAATCCTCTCCACCAACGTCGCCGAGACGTCCCTGACCATCCCCGGCGTGCGGGCGGTGGTGGATTCCGGCCTCGCCCGCATCCGCCGCGCGCTCGACCGCGCGTCGGTCGAGCGGCTCCGGATCGAAAAGATCAGCCAGGCGTCGGCGGAGCAGCGCAAAGGCCGCGCCGGCCGCGTCGCCCCGGGAATCTGCGTGCGCCTGTACAGCGAAGCGGATTACGAAAAGCGTCCGCCCTATACGGATCCGGAGATCAGGCGGGCCTCGCTCGCCTCGGTCATCCTCCGCCTGCGCCATCTCGGGCTCGGCCCGGTGGAGGATTTCCCGTTCCTCGATCCGCCGCAGCCGGCGCGGGTTCGCGAAGGCTATCGCGAACTCGCGGAGCTTGGCGCGCTCGAACCCGGCGGCGGCATCACCCCCTACGGCCGCAAAATGGCGACGTTGCCGGTGGAGCCCCGCTTCGCCCGCATCCTGCTGGAGGCAAGGCGGCGCGGGGCGCTCGAGCCGGCCCTGACCATCGTGTCCATGCTTTCGGTGCAGGACCCCCGGGAAAGGCCGCTTGCCAAACGGGGCGAGGCCGACATGCTGCATCGGCGCTTCCTGCATCCAAAGTCGGATTATCTCGGCTGGCTGGAACTGTGGAAATTCTACGCCGACGCCCTCGCGGCGCTGCCGTCGAAATCGCAGGCGCGGAAATTCTGCCGCCGGAATTTCCTGAACTACCTGCGCATGCAGGAATGGCGCGATGTCCGCCGCCAAGCCGCGGAGATCATGGCCGGCTTGCCGTCGCGCGAGGCGGGGCCGGGCCCGCGTCCGGAGGGCGACAGGGACGGCGGCTACGCACGGCTGCACCAATCGCTGTTGGCCGGCCTGCTTGGCCGGATCGGCCTCCGCGGCGATGAAGGCGACTATCTGGGCGCGCGCGGCGTGAGATTCCTCCTGTGGCCGGGTTCCGGGCCGGCCCGCGCGGCGCGCGACCGGCGGGACACCGGCCGGGAGGCGGGCGGAAAGCCGGACCGGGTGCGGGACAAGGGCAAGACCCCGCCCTGGATCATGGCGGCGGAACTGGTCGAGACCAGCCGCCTGTTCGGACGCGGCGTCGCCGGGATCGACCCGCTGTGGATCGAGGAGCTGGCGGGGACGCTCGCCAGGCGCAGTTATTCGGAACCGTACTACGACCGGCGCGGCGGCTTTGTCCGGGCGAAGGAGAAGGTTGAGCTGTACGGGCTGCCGGTGGTGGTCGACCGGCGGGTGCATTACGGATCGGTGGATCCGGCCGGTGCGCGGGAGGTTTTCATCCGCCAGGCGCTGGTGGAAGGTCAGCTCAAGGCCAAGCCGGCCTTTTTCCTGGAAAACGGGGCGCTCCTGGCGGCGGTCGCCGATATCGCCCACAAGGCGCGGCAGGCGGTGATGGCCGGCGACGACGCGGTGTTCGCGTTTTATGCCGGGCGCCTGCCCGCCCACGTCCACAACGACAAGGCGCTGGTCGATTTCGTCCGGCGCGCGGAGCGGCGCGACCCGGCTGCCCTCCGCCTTACGCGCGAATACCTCATGGAACATCCGCCCCACGGCATAACGCCCGACCGCTTCCCGCCGGAACTGGAGGTGTTCGGCCGGCGCTATCCGCTCGCCTACCGCTTCCATCCCGGCCATCCCGAGGACGGCGTCACCGCCAGCGTCCCGGTCGCGGACATTCCCAATCTTCCGCAGTGGCGGCTCGACTGGCTGGCGCCGGGGTTGCTCGGCGCGAAGGTGGCGGAACTGCTGCGCGCGCTGCCCAAATCGCGACGCCGGGAGTTCACGCCCATTCCGGAAGCGGCGGAAGCCATGCTGCCGCTCCTCGGAAAGCCGGACCGGCCGCTCTCGGAGGCGCTTTCGGAGGCGGCGTGGAAGATATCGGGGGTGCGAATACCCGGTGACGCCTGGAATTTCGCCGACCTGCCCGCGTATCTGACGTTGAACGTCCGGGCCGTGGACTGGAGCGGGCGCACGGTCGGGCAGGGCCGGGACCTCGCCCGGCTCGCGGCCGACTTGAGGCTGGCGGCGAAAAACGCTTTCGACGGCATGGACAAGGACAAGTACGAGAAGACCGGCCGCACCGCCTGGGATTTCGGGGATCTCCCCGAGCGGATCGAGATCCGCGCCGGCGCCGGCGCGACTGCGTTCCCCGCCCTGGTCGACGAGGGGGAAACCGCCGGGGTGAAGCTGTTCCACACCCGCCGCGAAGCCGATCGGGCCATGCCCGGCGGATACCGGCGGCTGGTTTTCCTCACGCTCGGACGCCAACTCGGCAAACTTCGCGGCGACGTCGGATTTTCCACGCCCGCCGCCGCCGCCGCTCGCCGCCTCGGGGGCGGCGGCGAGGAACTGGGCGACGCCGTCCTGCGGGCCGCCGTCGACGAGGCGCTGGAGGTGTTTCATCCGCCCCGGACCCGCCGTGTTTTCCTCGAACGGATGGCTTCCGGCAAGGAAAAGCTGTTCCCTTTATGCCGGGCGTTGAACCGGGACGTCGAGGACGCGTTCCTCGCCGCTTCGGGCATGCTTCGCCAGCTCGAACTGCCGCCGACGCCGGCGCACGGCGAATCCTATCGCGACCTGTCGCATCAATTGGAAACGCTGCTGTCTCCCGGGGTCATGGCCGACGCGACTGCGGAGCAGATGCGGCAGTTGCCGCGCTTCGTGCAGGCGGCGGAAAAACGCAGGGCGCGTCTCAACTACGCCCTCGCCAAGGACCGCCGGCGCCTGCTGGAATTCCTTCCGTTGCGCGAGCGCTATGATATCGCCGCCGCCGGGGACCTGGATCCGGAGCGCCGCAGGCTGCTCCTCGCCTATCGCTGGCTGATCGAGGAATGGCGCATCGGGTTGTTCGCGCAGGAGGGCGGGCAAAAGGTGCGGACCGGCATAAAGCGGATCGAGGATGCGTGGCGGGAGTTCAATGCCTAAATGAAGTTTCGCCGCCGACGGTTCAAGAGAATTAAATGACCCTGGGCCGCAGGCGGTTTGCCGTTTACAAAACGGCGAGTGGCGCTATAATCGCCGTTTTACGAAATTCCGGCCGAAATATGGGTGAAAACGTCGAACGCCCCCGGCGCGGGCGGTTGCCGCGTCCGGCGGTGGATATACCGGGAGGGTACGGCCATGCGCTGGCGGGACAGGCAAGGCAGCGAAAACGTCGAGGACCGGCGTGGGCGTGGCGGCGGGCGGCGCGGAAAATTGCCGCTGCTCGGCGGAGGCGGCGGCATTCTCATGCTGGTCGTGGCGCTGGTGGCGGGATATTACGGATTGGACTTGACCCCTCTACTCACGGGAAGCGGATCCACCGTCATTTCCACCGACGGCGGCGGCACAGCTTATCAGTCCTCCTCCCCCCAGGAGGAGGAGATGGCCCGCTTTAGTTCGGTGGCGCTCAAAACCACCGAGGAGGTTTGGACGAAGATATTCGGCGACATGGGCAAAAGCTACCGGCCGCCCAGGCTGGTGCTGTACAGTGAGGTTACGGATACCGCCTGCGGTTACGGCGAGGCGGCCATGGGTCCGTTCTATTGCCCGGGCGACCAGACCGTCTACCTCGATCTCTCCTTCTACCGGGACATGAAGCAACGGCTCGGCGGCGGAGGAGATTTCGCGCAAGGCTATGTGCTCGCCCACGAGGTCGGCCACCATATCCAAAATCTTATGGGCATCGACCGCGAAGTGAGCCGCCGGCGGCGGGAATTGTCGGAACGCGATGCGAATCGGCTTTCGGTGCTGGTCGAGCTGCAGGCGGACTGTTACGCCGGCGTCTGGGGACGGGCGATGCGGGATGAGGGCATCCTCGACCCGGGCGATCTCGAGCAGGCCCTGAAAACCGCCGAGGCGATCGGCGATGATCGGTTGCAGCGGCAGAGTTCGGGGCGAGTGGTTCCCGACAGCTTCACCCACGGCACTTCGCAACAACGCTACTACTGGTTCAAGCGCGGCTTCGACAGCGGCGACCCCAACCAGTGCAACACCTTCGCCGAATTCCGGGAAGCCGGGGGGTGGTGATGACAGAAAAAAATGCGCCCGGCCGCGCGCCGGACCGGCTCCGTCCGGCGACCATCGAAACCGGGGTGTCCATGCACGCCGAAGGTTCGGCGCTGATCGCCATGGGGAACACCCGGGTGCTGTGTTCGGCCAGCGTGGAGGAACGGATTCCGGAATGGTTGCGCGGCAAGGGTCGGGGCTGGGTGACGGCGGAATACGGGATGCTTCCCAGGGCTACCTCCTCGCGCACCCGGCGCGAGCGCGACGCCACCCCGTCCAGGTCGCTCGAGATCGGCCGCCTGATCGGCCGCTGCCTGCGGGCGGCCGTGGACCTGACCCTGATCGGCGAACGCAAGATCACCGTCGATTGCGACGTTCTCCAGGCCGACGGCGGCACCCGCGCCGCGGGCGTCACCGGCGGGATGGTGGCGCTCGAGCTGGCGCTGCTGCGCCTGCGCGAATCCGGCGCGATCGCGAAGAATCCGGTGTTGTCGCGGGTGGCGGCGGTAAGCGTGGGAATAGTTGAGGGGCGGGCCGTGCTCGACCTCGACTACGCACTCGACGCGCGGGCGGAAATGGACATGAACGTGGCGGTCACCGCCGGGGGAGAACTGGTGGAAGTCCAGGCGTCGGCGGAACGCGGCGCGATTCCCCGGGACCGGTTCGATCAACTCCTCGACCTCGCCGTGAGAGGCGCGAAAAAGCTTTCGGTCGCGCAGCGCGAGGCGATTGCGCGTGAGCGGCGTTCTCAATAAAAGTCGACCAGGAGCGAACCCATGGACATCCGCAAGGCGGGTTTGGACGACATCGAGACGCTGACCGAACTCCGGCTCGCCTATCTTCGCGAACGCGCCCCGGGTCTTTCCGCAACGGCGGCGAAAAGCATCGCCGAGCGGTGCCGGGATTTTTTTCGCCGCCGTTTGCCGGCGAACGGCTTGGTCGCCATGCTGGGCGAGGCGGACGGACAGGCCGTTTCCACCGCCTTCATGGTTTTGTCCGAAAGACCGGCCAATCCCGATTGCCCCGACGGGCGCGTCGGCGTCATCATGAACGTCTACACCCATCCCGCCCACCGCCGCCGCGGCCATTCAACCGCCGTGGTATCGCGAATCGTCGACGAGGCGCGGGCGATGGGTATTTCCGCACTCGACCTGCTGGCCGCCGGCGCTGCCGCGCTGCTGTATGAAAAGGTGGGATTCGAGCCGGCGGGCTATTCCGCCATGCGCATGCGGTTGCGGGGAAAGGAAGCGCCGCGGCAGTCCGCCTCCACCCCCCTTTGCGGAACCGGAGGCATGACCGACCGGTTTCTTGCACGGGAGAAGCGGCGATGCGGCCGATCCTGATTCTGCAGACCGGTGACGCGCCGGAAGACATTTGTTCGCGGCACGGAAATTTCGACTCCATGTTTTTGCGCATGGGCGGCCTCGATTCCGGCTCCGTGTCCATCGTTCATGCCGCCAAGGGCGGGGATCCCGGCGACCCGGCCGGTTATCGCGGATGCATCATCACCGGTTCCCACTCCATGGTAACCGAACCGGAACCATGGAGCGAGAACGCTGCCGACTGGCTCCGCCGCGCGTTCGGCAAAAGCCTGCCGTTGTTCGGGGTGTGCTACGGGCACCAGCTTCTCGCCAAGGCGATGGGCGGCGTGGTGGATTATTTGCCCGGCGGGCAGGAAACCGGCACGCTGACGGTGGTCCTCGCCGAATCGAGCTCCCACGATCCCCTGCTCGAAGGCTTTCCGCCGCGTTTTCCCGTGAACCTGGCGCACAGCCAGGCGGTGGTGGAGACGCCGCCGGGAGCGTGGGTGATGGCGGAAAGCGAGCGGGACAAGCGGCAAATTATCGTATACGGGGCCCTGACCTATGGCGTGCAGTTCCACCCCGAATTCAGCGGCGGCGTGATTCGCGACTATCTCGATCTCGCGGCGAGGGGCGAACCGCACCGCGCATCCGAATTCCGGGCCCTTCTCGCCGTCGCCTCGGAAACACCTCTCGCCGTCCTGCTGTTGCGGCGGTTCATCGCCGCCTTGCCGGCTGCCTGACCGGTTTCCCGGACTTTCCTAAGTCAATAAGTAAGTGGACTTTTGGAGGAAATCGGGCCAACCACCGCCCGATTTCCTCCAAAGATGTTACCGCTTACGGACCAATGGATTGATTTTTCGCTCTGTCGGGCGATAGCGCTGACCTTGCCATAATTCCCGACGTAAAATAAAAACCCAAGAAACTTTGGAGAGAATCAAACGGCGGTTTGTTTGATTTTCTCCAAAAGTCCACAAACAAGGACTTGCACAAAAAATGAGCGGCGATAAGGTTAAAAAACCGGGAAAAAAACTGAAAATATTTTCGAACTGCGGAACTTGGGCTACATGTGGATGACGTTGCGCAGGAACGCGGCCGTGGCCGGGTTGTTGGGGCGGTTGAAGATGACGTCGGGGGAGCCGATCTCGGCGACCGTCCCGTCGGCCATGAAGATGATGCGCTGCGATGCCTCGCGGGCGAATCCCATCTCGTGGGTGACCACGACCATGGTCATGCCTTCGTCGGACAAATCCTTCATGACCTTGATGACTTCGCCCGTCATTTCCGGATCGAGCGCGGAAGTCGCCTCGTCGAAAAGCATGACTTGCGGCTTCATGGCGAGCGCGCGGGCGATGGCGACGCGCTGCTGCTGGCCCCCGGACAATTGGCGCGGGTAGTTGCCCGCCTTTTCGGACAGGCCGACCTTGGCGAGGAAGTGCAGGGCGGTATCCCGCGCCTCTTCTTCGGACACGCGGCGGACCTTGAGCGGCGCGATCATGATGTTCCGCAGCACGGTCAGGTGGGGAAACAGGTTGAAGTGCTGGAACACCATGCCCGTTTCGCGGCGGACATCGGTTTTCCTGATCCTGGGGTCGGTGATGAGCTGGCCGCCGATCCAGATCTCGCCGGAATCCGGCGCCTCGAGCAGGTTGAGGCAGCGCAGCAGCGTGGTCTTGCCGGAGCCGGACGATCCGATGAGACAGACGGTTTCGCCGGGGGCGATCCGCGCCGAGATCCCCTTGAGCACCTCGAGTTCCCCGAACGACTTGCGGAGGTTTTCGATGCGGATCATTTGCGGCTCCCTATTTCGAACCCGCGCGCAGCCGCGACTCGAGCCAGGCGAGCAGGCGGGAGGTGGTGAAGGTCATGACGAAGTACACCATGGCGATACCGACGTACATGGTGAAATATTCGTAGCGCCGCGCCGCCACCAGCATGGCGCGATAGGTCAATTCCGCCACCGCGATGGACGACACCAGGGACGAGTCCTTGATGAGGGTGACGAACTCGTTGCCGATCGCCGGCAGGGCGTTGGCGAGGGCCTGGGGGAGGACGATGTAGACCATGACCTGGACCTCGGTCATGCCGAGCGACAGCGCCGCTTCGCGCTGCCCCTTGTCGATCGACTGGATGCCGCCCCGGAAGATCTCGCAGAGGTACGCGCCGCTGTTGAGGGCGAGGGCGGCTATGCCGGCGTAATAGGCCTCGGCGCGGTTCAGGCCGAGCATGGGAAACACCCCGAACCATATCAGCAGTATCTGCACCAGCATCGGGGTGCCGCGCACCGCTTCCACGTACACCGCGGCGGGCAGACGCAGCCAGACGCGTTTCGAAAGCCGCAGCATCGCCAGCGTCAGGCCGATGGCCACGCCGAAAGACAGCGAGAAAAAGGTGATGAACAAAGTCCAACCCGCGCCTTTGGCGAGATTGGGCATTTCGTTCCAAATCAGGGTCCAGTTGACCATGAGCCGGCGGTTCTCCGGGGTGCGCGGCAAAACCCGCGGGATTAACGGGCGGTGTTCAAGCGTCGACCCCGCGGGCGTATGGACGGCGAACCATGAATTCCACGTCAATTCAGAGCTTTATCGTTTCGCCGGCGCCTTGCGGGTCGTTGAACACGGCGACCCCGTTCCTGGCGAAGAACAGGACGAATTCGGGGGCGTTGTCGCCGCCGTAGATATCGCGCAGCATCGGCATGAGGGCGAACGCCTTTTCCTTGAGTTCGGGGGTGGTGTCGAATTCGGCGCTGGCGGCGAGGCGGAGCCACTTGCCGTCGGCGCCGCAGGCGCAGATTTCAAAACGCGGGTTGTCCCGAAGCTGCTTGCAAACGTTTTTCGCGCCGCCGGTGCAGAAATACAGCTTCCCGGCGTTTTCCATGGCGAATCCGAAAGGCCGCACCGCCGGGGCGTCGCCGGCCACGGTGGCGAAATAGAACACCGGGTTGGCGGAAAGGAAATCGAGAATTCTCCGCATGTCTGTCCTCCTCTGAACTTTTGCAAATTGGGCATTCAAACCGCCGAATGCCCAATTTGTAAAAATCACGATCCTTGCGGCGCAAGCGTTTTTTATTTTGCGAAGCGGCGATCGGCGGTTTAATCCCCATTTTGCGAAACTTCAGTTCTCCTTCCGCAAGATGCCGCGAACCCCGTCAGAACCCCGTCATGATGCGCCGGCGGGGTTGCATTATACCACGTTTCCAGGTATCCGCCAGCGCTTACTTGCCGGGGTGAAGGATTCGTGTCTTACCGCCGACTTTTAACCGAAGTTTTGCAAAAGGGCGATTGGCGATTCAATCGCCATTTCGCGAAACTTCGGCTTTACGAAAAACATTGAACTCGATGAGGGGAATGGACGTTATATGGTGTATATGCCGGCATTAATCCACGCCGCGCCGGGCGGCGCGGGGGCGTATTGGCGGATCGGGGCGGGATGGCATGGCCAGACAGGGAAGCGGGAATCCCCCCAAGGGTCGAATGCTTTTCACCGACTTCGACGCCTCTCTCATGGGGCGTCCACCGACCGCTGGCATTCTGTCCCCGTCTCCCGGACGGGCGGCCCCGCCCTCGCTTGAGGAAGTCATTTCCCGCATAGACATTTCCTTCGAGGATGATGACGATCCCGCCGTTGGCGACGGGTTCGACCCGTCGCCGCCGTTGGCCCGGAAAAACCGGGGCCGGAGCGGCGCGGAACGGCGGTTGGCCAGGCGAAACGCCTCCGGCGACGCCGCGGCCGGCGACGATGCGGACGGGTATTTAGACGAGGATTGGGATGCCGTCGACTCCGCGTTAGGCGGCGACGCGGGAGGGCGGCGGCCGGCGTTTCAGGCGCGGACCATCCGTTTACCCGGGGACGACGGAGACGCCGCCTCGCCGGTGGATGCTGAGGGAGAGTCGGACTCGACGGAGGATTTTGACGCCGCCGGAATGGATTGGGAAGCGATTTTCGGCGGCGAATCCACGGGGGAGGATGCCGATCCCGACATCCTCGCGCTTATTCCCCCAAAGCTCTCCGCAATTCCGTCCGCCGGTGGGAAAATGAAACGGAGGTGGGTGACGGCGCCTCCCGCGCAACCGTATGGCGGCATCGAACGCGTCAAGGATTGGTTCCAGCCCCCCGAGGGCGCGGACGGGGAGCGGCGGCCGCATGCCGGCGGCCGGGATTGGTACGAGCCGCCGGAGACGGCGGCGGAGCTAAGGCAATCCGCCGAGGATCTTTTCTCGGACCTGAATCTTTCCCCGCCGTTGTCCGGGCGCGCCGCCGGCGTCGAAAACCCGGTGCCGGCGACTCCGGTCGAGAACAGGGGCGACGCCGAGGATCTTTTCGCCGATTTGTCGGGCGCGGGGGCGAAGGGTTTCGCGGACGCCTCTCGGGACGGCCATGGCGGCAAGAGCGATTTCGACCAATTCGGGGCCGGCGATTCCACCATCGTGGTCGCGCCGGACCTGTTCAACGATGCGGCGGAGGCGGAAGTTCGACGATTGGTCCGGCAAGACGCAACCCCGACCCCGGGAAAATCGCGTCCATCCGAAGCGGCGCGCGCGGTTCCGGAGGCGGACGGGCGCGACCGGACGTCTTCGCGCGACGATTCCGTCGCGGACCTGAAAATACTGGACAAATCTTCCTCCGGCGTCGTTTCGGATGGGGCCGGCCGCCTTGAGAAAGCCGATGCCGCCGATGCGACGGCGACTCCCGACTTCGAACAGCCGGCCGTCGACGGCTTCGACGAATCAATCGCTCTTCCAGCCGCGCAGGTCGCCGTCCCGGAATTGACTGACGACCTTATTTCCCGTTCGGAATCCCCTGTAGTCGATGTGGCGGAAGACGCGGCGGTCGGCGCCGGCGAACCTAGCCCGAATCCCCATCCGGACACCGGGCCGGACGACTTGGAGGCTGAAATAGAGGATTACCTGCCGGGAGGCGTCGACGAGGCCAACTCGGCGGTGGCCGCGCCAGTTCTAAGCGACGACGATCTTACTTCCTATTCGGAATCCGGAGGCGGGAAAGGATTCGCGGAAACGGGGGACGAAGCCGGGGGCGAAGAGCCGGGGAATGCGGGTTCTTCCGTAGTGAAAGACGACAGCGCCGCGGCCGGGGAGGAATCGGGTGCGGCCGTAGATCCCCTCGACGTTTTCGCGAATCTCGACTCCATGGGGGGTGAGGATGCCGACGGGCTTGACGGCGAGATGCGGGCGATGCTGGCCGAGGACGCGGCAGCCGGCGCCGGGGACGACGCCCCGGGCGCGGAAGCGGAGGGACCCCTTCAGGAGCCGCCCATTCCCGCCGGCTGGCGCGGCGTGGCGCATGTCGCCAAACGAAGAGCGGGAGGCGTGGTTGGAAAGATATTGCCGGTCGGCTTCGCGCGCCGCGCCTTGGCGACCCTCGCGTTTCGGGAAAACTGGCGGTTTTATTGCGATTTGATCGCCGCGCTCATCGCGACCGCGAGTCTGGCGGTGATAATCTCGTATCTCTTGTGGTTTCGGTAGGGAGAGGCGGGAAATTTCACGCGAATTCGTAACACGCCAATTCCGCGTAGGCGGAGACGGGTTCGCCCCGCATTTCGAACAATTCCCCGGCGGTGCGGTTGAATCCGTCGACGACCCGCCCGAAATCGCGCGCTTCGCCGATGACCAGGACCAGCCCGATCGAGGCGAGTCCGGACGGCAATACGAAATAATGCAGCGATTCGTGCAACGTTTCTTCTTCCGCGCACATGGAAGTGAAGGCGACGCCGTCACGGTCGAGGCACCCCTCCTCGGCGAGGCGGTGGAAAATCCCGTCCATGCGTTCGGCTCCGCAGCCCCTGCAAATGGCTTGGACGCAGCCATGGGAAATGAGGCTTTTCGCGTATTCCTCGAGGATGACGTCGTCCTTCTCCGATGCGATGTCGACCAGCGCGGTGAATGGTTGCCGGTCAAAGGGAAGCTTCAGGTCGGGACCGCTTGCCTTGAGGGCGAAAAATTTTTGACCGTAAAAAGTCCCCATGAATTTTTCCCCCGGGTCCAAGTCGGCGGCGTCACAGCCGCAGAGATCTTCGGCAAAAAAGTTGTTTTTCACGTCCCATCCCCTAAAAAAACATAGCGCCGCGTTCGCCGATTTCCGTCGGGGATCCCCCAAATATAATCCCCTGCCCTAAGGCGGCGAGGCCGATTCATACCAACGGGCGTCCATACTAGCCGGAAAGCGAACGGCAAAAAATGCCGACCGTTCCCGCGTCCTTGAGGACAGGCACCATGATTTTACCATGATTCCCGGTTGAAATTATTAATCGGACGCCTGTTTTCGTCAAGGACAAATCGGCGAACAATGCCGGCTTTTTCCGGAAAATCGGGCGCGCCGCGCCAGTTTCGGAAAAGATAATCGCCCTTCGCCCCGCTAAGGCGCGGGCCGTGTTTTTTTATCCGCGTTCCGATCGGAACCGAAGGTTGCGGCGGCGTCCCGGGCGCGGTATAATAACCGCCGGCGGTGCGATCGATTTCCTTCGAAAACCCACACGCGGAGGCGAAATGTCGGGAGTCATTCTTGATGGAGCGCGTGAGACGCGGAGGATATTGGACCGCGTCGCCCGTTCCGTGGAGCTTCTCGCCGGGGACGGGGTGAAACCGCGCCTTGCCGCGATACAGGCCAACGACGACCCCGGGACCAACTGGTACCTCCGCGCCCAGGAGCGGCATTGCCGCGGGAACGGCATCGATCTTCGCCTGATCAAGCTGCCCGTCGACGCGTTGGAAAACGAGATCATCGCTGCGGTGCACCGGGCCGGCGACGACCCTGAAATATCCGCGATTCTCGTTTTCACCCCTTTGCCGGCGGGCGTATCCCAACTCAAGGTCGTCGAAGCCATTCCTGCGCACAAGGACGCGGAAGGCGTGCATCCCGCCAATCTCGGTCGGCTCCTGGTGGCCGCGACGGTCGATCCCGCGCCCTGCACCGCGATGGCGTGCATGGAACTGATCCGGACCGCGCGACCCGACCTCTCGGGGGCGAGGGCGCTGGTCATCGGCAGAAGCGCCACGGTCGGAAAGCCGGTGGTTCTGCTTCTCCTGTCCGGGCATGCCACCGTCACCGTGGCGCATACCCGTTCCGACCTCCGCCAGGTCATGCTCGAGGCGGAGATCGTGGTCGCCGCCGCCGGCGCGACCGGCGTGCGTTGGCGCGCCTACGAGAAAAAACACGCTTCCTGGAGGGGCGGACTTGGCGACCGGCCTCCGCCGCCGAATCTCGAACCGCTGGTGAGCGTGGATATGGTCAGGCGCGGCGCGGTGGTGATCGATGTCGGCGACAACAACATCCCGCTCGGACTTGACGCCGATGGCGCGCCCTTGGTCGACGAGAAGGGCAAGCCCGCAATGCGCTACGCGGGGGATGTGGATTACGACAAGGTAAAGGACGTCGCCGGCTACATCACCAAGCCGCGCGGGTCCGTCGGTCCGCTCACCAATGCTTTCCTGCTTCGGAACGTGACGGGCGCTGCGCTGCGCGCAAGGGGCATGGAACCAGATCCATGACCAGACGATTCGGGCGGATTGCCTGTTGCGGACTTTTGAAGCCCGTGCCGCGCGGCGGTGCGCGGTATATTTTGCGCCGCTGGCGCATTTTTCCGTTTTAGGAGCGGCAATGACAAAAAAATCGATTACGCGTGCGTTTTCCGGTTTGGCGCTGACGGTGGCCCTTCTCGCGGGCGCCGCACCCGTTCATGCCGCCGATTCGCTGTTGCAATCCATGGACGAACAGGATCTGGTCGCGCTCCAGGCCAAGGAACCGGCCATGAACCAGGGCGACATCGACGCCTATATCAAGCTGTTGCCCACGATCCTCAGGGTCATTTAATTCTCTTGAATTGCCATCGGTAAAAGTTGATACTTCCCTCTGGGTTCATTCAGGGGGATTTACATGTCTGAAGTTGCAGAAGCATCCGGTATTTCTTTGTGGGACG
>JAISXA010000004.1 GCA_031270685.1 Planctomycetota bacterium | reverse complement strand
CGTTCTGTTGAGCGTCCCGGGGTGTCCACCCTTTCCCCCGGAGCGATCCTCCGCTGGGCGCGGGCCGCTGGTTATGGTTGGTTCACATCCGGGGCTGGAATTTCAGGAAGGCGTGACTTGGCGGCGGCAGGGGAAAGCCGGGTTTGGGGACGCCGGGACGCTCCGCGTTGCGCCGGCTTCGGAACCGGGAGGGAAGCGCCGGCCACAGCGGCGCCATTCCCCCGGCGAGGTCAAACCACAGTCGCCGGCCACCATGGCTGGGCGCCGCGCCGGCCTTGAGGACGAGGTTCCTGTTGTCCAGATAGCCGCAAAGCATGGGAGTGGCCCCAAGGGTTCGCCGTTCGAGACGGTCATGCCTTTTTTCCTGAAGAAATTGAACGCGCATACTAAAAAACCGCACGGAGCGAACGAAACCCTCGCTTCAGCGTCACAGGCTTCCCCCGCCCGCGAACGCACATCCGGGAACCCCGCACCCGGCGCAGGACCCGGGGCCGCAGGCAGGGGTGCGGACGGCGCGTCGTGACGCCTCCAGTTCCCGCGCGAGAAAATCCGTCCTCACGCCGCCGTCGATATGGCTCCAGGGGAGCGTCCGGCCGAAAGGGATGTCGCGGGTCGCGATCGCTTCCGGGTTCAGGCCGTTCTCCTCGAACGCCGCGTTCCAAAGGTCGGGGCGGAAATGCTCGCTCCACGCGTCAAGACGCGCGCCTCTCTTCCACGCCGACAGGATTACCGCGCCCAGCCGGCGGTCGCCGCGCGCGATCGCCGCCTCCAGAAGCGAGACGTTGACGTCGTGGGAAGCGTACTTCACCAACCCGCGGTTCATCGCCCCGGCGAGAAGCCGCTGGCGTTCGCTCCACGCCGCCGTTCCCGCCGCGCCGCACCACTGGAAAGCGGTATGCGCCTTGGGCACGAAATTGCTGACCGAAACGTGTACCGCCTGTTTTCCCCTGGCGTTTCGCGGACGCATGCGCGCCGCCGCATGCGCCAGCTCGGCGATGGCGAGGACGTCGTCCTCCGTCTCCGTGGGCAGGCCGATCATAAAGTACAGCTTTATCCGCCGCCAGTTTAGACGGAACGCCTCCCCGGCGGCGCTCAGCAGGTCCTCGTTCGCCACGTCCTTGTTGATCACCGCCCGCAAACGGTCAGAACCCGCCTCGGGGGCCATGGTCAGCCCGGACCTCCGCACCGACGACACGCGGGAGGGAATCCCGGCGAGGGCGTCGTTCACCCGAAGGCTCGGCAACGACAGGCTCACCCCGCGCGGCGCGAACTCCCGGTCGAGCGTTTCGATCAATTCGTCGAAGCGCGAATAATTCGAGGTCGAGAGGGAAAGCAGGCCGATTTCGTCGTACCCCGTCGCCGCGACGCAGGCCCGCGCCGCCTCCAGGAGCGCTTGCGGCGTGCGTTCGCGCTGCGGTCGCGTGGTGTAGCCGGCCTGGCAGAAGCGGCAGCCGTTGGGGCAGCCGCGCATGATCTCCAGCACCGCGCGCTCGTGCGCCGTCTCGTGGATGGGAACCACCGGCCGCACCGACGACGGCAGCGCCGCGAAATCACCGACCAACCGCCGCTCGACCGGATAGGGGGCGGAACCCGACGCATCGGGGACGACGGTCACCGAACCATCGTCCCCGACTTCCGTCCCGTACAGCGCCGGGACATAGACGCCGCGGACCTCCCGCGCCAGGGCGGCAAGCAGCCGTCGCCGGCTTTCCGCGGAGACCGGAGCGAAGCTCTTCGCCATCTCCAGAATCCCGGGGAGCGATTCCTCGGCCTCGCCAATCACGAAACAATCGACGAAGTCGGAGTACGGTTCCGGGTTCATGGCGGCGGCGCCGCCGGCGATGACGATCGGCGAGGCGGCGTCTTCGCGCTCGAAACGGGTAAGCGGCACGCCGCCGAGCGAAAGGATGGTCAGCATCCCGGCGGCCGCGAGTTCGTAGGAAAGGGAGAAGCCGACCATCTGGCAGTCGTGGAGCGGAGTCGAGGTTTCCAGCGTGCATAGCGGGAGGCCGGCTCGGCGCAACTCGCTTTCGTAATCGGGGAACGGCGCGAACACGCGTTCCGCCGCGACGCCCTCCACGGTGTTGGCGATCTCGTACAGGACGCGCAGGCCGTGGTGACTCATGCCGACGCCGTAGGCGTCGGGGAATGAAAGGGCTAGGCGGAACCGCGCGTCCGGCTTGACGATCCGGTTCACCTCGCCGCCGACGTATTGCCCCGGCGCCTTGACCCGGACCAGCAACGGATGCAGGGAGGAAAAACCGCCGGGATTTGCTTCCGACATGACGCTTCCATATGATGGAGACGATAAAAACGGGATTCCGACCGGGAACCATCGAAAGGGGACATGATATGGCAACCACCCCGGATTCGCCAATTCTTTCTTTATGCAAGGCCGGCGACGACGGTCCCCGCCGAGGCGCGGGCCGCTTTCGCCACTGGCTCGAGGCCGACCGGGAGGCGCTCGCCGCTTTCGCCCGCGAGAGCGGAGAGCAAGCCTACCGTGCCAGACAATTGTGGGAATGGCTGCACGTTAAACGAGCCGACGACGCGGGGAAAATGCATAATCTCCCGGCCTCCTTCCGCGAGGCGGTGCGCGGGGGGGGAGCGGTCAGATCCCTCGCCGAGCTTGATCGCCGGAGTTCCTGGGACGGACTCGCCGCCAAATGGCTGTTCGCGGCTCCCGCCGGCGGAGGAACGGCCGCCGAAGTCGAATCCGTCCTCATCGTCGAAAAACGCGGTGAACGCCGGACCGTCTGCGTCTCGTCCATGGCTGGTTGCCCGCTCGGATGCGTCTTCTGCGCCACCGGCAGGCTCGGCTACGCGCGCGACCTCTCCGCCGGCGAAATAATCGAACAGGTCTACCGGCTCGACAACCATCTCGCCGCCGACTCCCTGCCCGGCGTCAGCCACGTCGTTTTCATGGGGATGGGGGAACCGCTGCTCAACCTCGACGCCGTGCTCCGCGCCGCCGCGATGTTCGCAAATCCGGACGGGCTTGGCATTTCCGGACGGCGCATCGCCATTTCCACGGTAGGCGTCCCGGAAGGCATCCTCCGGCTCGCCGAATCCGGCGTCAATTACCGTCTCGCCGTCTCGCTCCACGCCCCCCGGCAGGCGCTTCGCGAAACGCTCATTCCCGCCGCCAGGCGCTGGCCGTTCGACCCCCTGTTCAACGCCCTGTCCGCCTTCGCCGCGTCGGCGTCGCGGGATATCAGCTTCGAATATTCGCTCATCGCCGGCGTCAACGCGTCCAGGCGCGACGCCGTCGAACTCGCCGACCTGCTGTCCGGCTTCCCCGCCAAGGTCAATCTTATCCCGCTGAACCCGATCCCCGGCTACGCCGGAACCCCGCCTCCCGGCGCCCAGGTCCGCCGCTTCCGCGACATCCTCGAGGAAAGAGGCGTGCCCGCCACCATCAGAGTGGAAAAAGGCGCTGAAATAGGCGCCGCCTGCGGCCAACTCCGCGCCGGGAGAATCGGCCGTTCCTGACCGCATCGTCAGGGACGGTCGATCCAGACGACGGCGACCTGGCGGCCGGCGTCTTTTCTCCGGTAGGAGAAGAATTTCCCGGGCAGGGAGCGGGTGCATAGGTCGAGTCCGAATATGCGGTCACCGCGCAGTCCGGCGCATTCGAGCTGGCGTTTGGTCAATTCCCAGAGATTGACCGTTTTCGTCGCGGTTTCGAACCAGGGCAGGAATTCCTTCGGCCACTCGCGGTGGAAGTTCACGAATTCCGAGGCGGCCGGACCGAGGCTTGGCCCGCGAACCGCGCACAGGTCCTCCGGCGGGCAGGAGAAATGCCCGCAAAGGCGTTCAACGGCGACGCCCGGGAAGTTGGCGGCATTGCCGCGCCATCCCACGTGGAGGGCGGCGACCGCCCCGCCGCCGACGCGGGCGAAGAGAATCGGCTGGCAGTCGGCGGTCTTGATGATCAGGCCGAGACCGGGTTCGGCGGTGTAGTGTCCGTCCGCCTCCACGCCCCCGTCCGCGTCGACCGGCGTTTCCGCGGCCGGGACCAAGCGGTCGCCGTGCACCTGCCGGAGTTCCGCCCAGCGCGTGAAACCGCCCAGACGCATGAAGCGACGCCGTCCGGCGGCCGTCGTTCCGCCCGGCGTCATGGTTCCGGCGGATATGGTGGAGAAAAGGCAGCGTACGCCGGGAATTCCCGGGAAGGCGAACGGAATCGCGGGAGCGCCGGCGTCCACGACGCCGTTTACTAACGCTTTTCCATGGCCGGTTGCGGAGTCCATCCGGGCAATCCTATGAACATTTTTCCGTCATATGCGTAAACCGAGCCCTGCTCGCCCGCAACGACAAGCGCGCCGTACCTGTCGCGGGAAAGCCAATGCGGCGGAAGCAGCCATGCGGGTGAACCGCGAACCGCGACGGGTGTTTTCCCGAACAGCGGCAGCAATTCCTCCGACGGCGGCGCGCGTTCCCAACGGGACAGCACCAGCACCCTGGGATCGGCGCCGGCGAAGCCCCTTCGCAACCGCCAGGAAATCTGGCCGGTCGTCACCCGCTCGGTGACGGTGGCGCTTTGTTTTCCGCATTCGACCGCAAGCCATATCACTTGGCCCGAACGGTTGCGGCCCAGGGCAAGGCGGACGCCCCCGCTTTCCGCAATTTCCGTCCATACGCCGGAACGCGGGGAGGCTTCGCCGTCGGGGACGCCGGAATTCACCGCGAGGGTGCGGGCGACGCCGAAATGAAAATCGAGCGCGCTGTAATCGAGCGGCGTGTCGGTCGGAGAAACGTCGACGACGACGACTTGCCCGCTCCGCCGCAAGTAATGCAGCCAATTGGCCTCGCGCAGGCCGCCGCGCGTCGGCTTGCCGATCAGCGTTATTTCGCCCGTTGGGGATTCCACGATCACCTGATCGCGGGAGTACGACGGCAGCAGGCCGATTCTTCCTTCGGGCGGCGGCGGCAGGGATTGCGTCGAAAACACCATTCCCACCGCGCTCGCCGCCATTGCCCACCGGCCGGCGGCGCGCGCGCTCCGCCGCATCCGCGTCATCGTCCCGCGATTCGGCGGAAGAAGCAGGATCGCAAGTGCGGCGAGGTAAAAGACCACCAGCCATTCGCCGGCCGGCGCATGGCATGATAAGGACGAATAGGGGATTCTATCGGAGGATTCGGCGAGAAAGGAGAGGATACGCGTCGGAAACGTCAAAATGGCCGGCGCGCCCGGAAGCCATCCCAAAAAAGGTAAAAGCAGGCCGCCCGCCAGCACCAGGCTCATCCAGGGGATGACGACGATGTTCAACGCCAGCCCGATGATGTTCACTTGATGAAAAACGGTCATAACGATGGGAAACAGCCCGATCCAGGTGGCGACTCCAACCCTGCCGAGGACCTCGATCTCGCGCCATGCCCGGGCGGAAGCATTCGCGAAGCGACCCCGGCGCGGCCTTGGTTCGAGAAACCGACCCGGCCTTGAATGATTCCGCCGGCCGCGAACCGCGAGATGGATAAAGACGACGGCGGTGAAGCTGAGCTGAAAGCTTACGTCCGTCGGCGCCGATGGATTGAAAGCGGTGATGAGCAGGGCGGCGAGCGCGAGCGAGTTGAACATGTCGCTTTTCCTGCCCAACGCCACGCCGCCGAGATGGACAAACGACATGGTCGTGGCCCGCATCGCCGCCACCTGGCCTCCGGACAGTCCGAGATACAACGCCGCCAGCGCCAGCGCCGCCACCGCCCGCAGCCGCGACGAAAGCCCCAGCCAACTTCCCGCCCGCCAGAACAATCCCACGACGAGCATGACGTGGAGTCCGGAGATGGCGAGGACATGCCCGATGCCGACGCGCCGGAACACGTCGCGCAATTCATTCCCCATCTCTTCCCGGTAGCCGAAAAGCATCGCGGCGAGCATGCCGTCGGCGCGATCGCCTCCGTAGCGCAGCGTTCGTTCGATTGCGCCGGCCCGGATCGTGTCCACGATTCTTCGTATCCCCGTCGTCAACGGAACGGACGAAACGGGAATGACCTCGTAGGCGGGTTTTTCCTTTTTTCCGGCGGGAGGCCGTACAACCGCGAGGGAGACGGCGACGCCGTCGCGTTCCATCCAACTCGAGACGTCGAATGCGCCCGGGAAGGCGGGGGGATGGAGCGTTTCCCTCCGCATTCGGGCGCGGATCATGTCGCCGCGCCGAAAAGTCGGCCCTTCGGGTCCCGACAGGCGGACCGGCGTTCGGGGAATCCCCTCGCCGTTCACCGAAAGAATTTCCGCCTGGATACGCCAGCGCCCTTTCTGCCCCGGATGGTCGCGCATCGGCGAGGCGGCGACAAGCGTAGCGTCGAAAAAACCCTCGGGCACGCGGGCGCGGTCGGCTTCGAGGCGGGCGCTCCATCCGGCCTGTCGATAGGCGCCGAGAAACAACGCGGCGACGCTTATTGCCAGAATGAAAAGCGCGGATCCCCCGCGGGCGATCCATCCCGGCATTGGCAGGATAAGGGGAATGTATTCCGCCGGCAGCCGTTCGGGAGCTTCGATCGCCGGAATGCGCTTGGGTAAAAAAAACAGGACGGCGGGAGGGAGGACAACAAGCCATCCCATCCACACCCACTCAAGGAGCGGCGGAAAATACCGCGCGGCGAGCGAGCCGAGCATGAAGGCGAAAGCAATTCCAAAAGCCGGCCTGGCCAAAAACATGCATGCTCCGAACGCTTCGCGCCGCATCGGCGCGGCCGGCGGAAGCGCAATGCGCGCCGGCACCTACCGTGCGAACGCCAGGGCGTGGACGCGCGTCGCGCCCGCCTGGCGGCAGGTTCTGGCGCATTCCCCCATGGTCGCCCCGGTGGTCATGACGTCGTCCACGATAAGGACGCGCCTGCCCGATAGGTCCGCGTTCGCCCGAAACGCGTCCTTGATGTTCTCCTGCCGGTCGGCGCGTCCGAGAAGCGCCTGGGGCGCGGTGCGCCGGACACGGAAAAGCGCCTTGTGGTCGGTCGGCAGGCCGAGGCGCTTGGCGACCGCGTCGGCGAGGAATGCGGATTGGTTGTAGCCGCGTTCGCGGATTCGGGAGGGGTGAAGCGGCACCGGAAGGACGGCGTCGAGGTCGGGGACGCCGGCGGCGCGCAGGCGCGCAACCATGAGTTCGGCCATCGGCGCGGCGAGTTCCGTCTCCCAGCGGAATTTGAGGGAAATTACGAGATCGCGCGCGCCCTCCCGGTAGCGCGCCACGGCGAAGGCGGAGGCCAGCGGGAGGTTGAGCCCCCGGCAGCGGCCGCAATTGTCGCGGCTTCGCCCATGCGGTCCCAACGGGAAGCCGCAACCCCGGCAGGCGGCTTTCCCGATCCATTGGACCCGCGCCAGGCATCCGGCGCAAAGATAGGCGTTGGACATGCCGAAAAGCGATGCGCCGCAAGCGCGGCAGCGGGTGGGCGCGGCTATGTCCCATGCGAAACGCAATACGCCGGAGACCAGGCGCGAAAGTGTGAACCGTGCTGAATCGGGCATGGGGGAAATATACACCCTGGCGGGAAGCTAGTCAAAAGGTAATCGAAGTCCATGTTCATCGTTCATCGGATGAATTTGCTGGCATTCCGGTTGTTCATGGCAATAATGACGACGCTGTGACGCCGCGCTGGCTTTCCGGGGCGGCGGATGTTTTAATGTTGTCGACGGAAGGCCGGATCGAGGGCTCGGTGTGGAGATAATGCGCTATCTCAAGCCTGAGGTGGTCCAACTGGGGATGGCCAACGGTCACCTCGACGGCATTGATCCCCAAAAGGATCCCGGAAAGGAAAAAATGCGGCTCAAGGAGGCGGTGATTTCGGAACTGGTCGACCTGTTCATGAACACGGGACAGATCCGCAACCGGTCCAAATTCCATCACGATCTTTTGTCGCGCGAACGCAAGGCAACCACCGCCGTCGGCGGCGGGCTGGCGCTTCCCCATGTCCGGAGCATGCAGCCCAAGCAGTTCTGCCTCGTCTTCGCCCGAAGCCGGGACGGGATAGAGTTCGCCGCGCCCGATGGCGAGCCGGTGAATATCATCTTCGGCATCGCCGCCCCCTCGTATGATGAACGGACGACCAACGAATTTCTGCGCGTCTACCAATGGATCGCGCGGTGCTTCAAGGAACAGCCGTGGCTGAGCGAGGCGATCCTGGCCGCGGTCGACGAGCACGAGATAATCGGCATTTTGTCTGGATTGGATTGACGGTGGCTAAAGAGAGCGAATCGGAGGAACAGCCTGGCTTTGAAGCGCTCCTCGCCGAGGCGGAGGCTTTGGCCGACAAGATGGAGGAGGGCGGGCTGACGCTCGAGGAGTCGATGAAGGCGTACGAGAAGGGCGTGGGAAACCTTCGCCGGTGCGCTTTCCTTTTACGCGAGGCCGAGGACAAGGTCAAGCTGCTGGTGGAAAAAAACGGCGTTTTCCGCTTGGAGGATATCGATGAACCGGCAGACGGGGAAGATGGCGGGGAGGAGGCGGATTGAGCGCATTCGATGCATCTTCTAGCGCCGCCTTCGCTCTCGATGTAAAGTCCAGGTCCGACGTTGTGGGCGCGCTTCCCGAATCGGATGAGCCGGCCGCGCCCGAATCCGCGTTTTCGCGGAAGTTGTTGGCGGCGCAACCGTTTTCCGGGTATGAACTTCTTGAATGCCTGGAGGCGGAGGAACGTTCCGCGGTATTCAAAGCCCGGGACGTTTCGATGGACCGCACGGCGGTCGTAAAGGCGTTGCGCCCGAGTCCGGAGCGCACCGGCGCGGTCGAGGAGTTTTTCTCGGAGGCCGGCGCGGTGGCCCGGATACGCGTTTCCGGCGTGGCGCGCGGGTTGGATGCGGGGCGGGGCGGCGGCGCATTTTTCATGGTTCATGAACTTGTGCGCGGCGACAGCCTCGAGGAGCGGTTTTCGCGCCGACAGACGGGGAAGTTCACCGAGCGCGAAACGCTTGATCTGGTCCGGCGGTTGGGCGAGGCGTTGGACGAACTGTTCACCGCCGGGCAGCGCCATGGCGACGTGCGGCCGAAGAGAATCATGCTTCTTCCGGGCGGCGGCGTCAGCTTGGCCGGCATAGGCTTCGCCTGGCAGACCGCTTTCGCCGGTGACGGCGACGCGTACCTGGCCAAGCCGGAATACCTGTCTCCGGAGCGCATTCGCGGCGAGAAGAATTATGACATCAGGGCCGACCTGTACGCCCTTGGCTGCGTCTGGTTCAGCGCACTTCTGGGTGAGACGCCGTTTCACGGCGCCGTTCCCGGGGAGACGCTTCGCCTGCATCTCGAGGCCGAGCCGGCGTCGCCCCGGGAGCGGGATCCGCGCCTGTCGGCCGCGACCTCGCGATTGTTGCTTTCCCTGCTGGCGAAGGATCGCGACGCGCGGCCGCGCACGCCGCGCGAGTTTTTGAAAAGGCTTGCCGATCATCCGTTTTTCTCCGGCGGGGAGGGGAAAGGGGTCGCGGGCGAACCCGGGGAGGAGAATAATGAAGAGAACGATCCGAAACGATTGGCTTGACGCGATTCGAATGCTCGGCGTGGCTGCGGTCGTCCTGGCCGTGTGGGGGGATCCCTCCTTGGGCGGGCAATTCGGAGCCAGGTCGATGGCCGGGTGGTTTTCCGTGACTTCGGAGCAGGGCTGGCCGGGCCGGCGCTACGTCGATGGCAACACCGTGTTCGCCGAGGAGTTCGATTCCAGCGGGGACGGCAAGATCGACCTGTGGCGCTTTTACCGTCGCGGGGTGCTGTCGTCCGAAGAGCGCGATCTCAACGGCGACGGCAAGATCGATTACGTGACCCGATGGGATTCGAGCGCCCGGACGCTCCTTTCCATGGCCCGCGACACGATGTTCCGGGGAATGAACAACCTGGAGATCGACGTCGTGGAAGGAGGCAACTGGCAGATCCGCGAGGACCGGAACGGCGACGGCGTCGCCGACCGCATCCTTCTCGCTTCCGGTCCGTACGACTTCTTCTCGTCGCTCGCCCTCGAC
>JAISXA010000236.1 GCA_031270685.1 Planctomycetota bacterium | reverse complement strand
TTACGCATGCTCACAGCAGCCCGTTGACCTTGGCGATCTCGCGGAAGTTGCCCTTGAGGCTTTCATAGAGCGCGCCGAAGGGTTTGTAGACGCGCTCGTACTCGCGCACCGCCTTGGGGTTCTTCTTCACCCGCCTGACGGTCTTGATGACGGCGTCGCAGGCCTGGGGAACCGACTTCCATACCCCCGCGCCGACGCCGCCCATGATCATCGCGCCGTAGGCCGAACCGGCGGAGGAATTGGTGAAGCAGCAGTCGACGCCGTAGACGTCGGCGTGGAGCTGCGACCAGAAGGCGCTCTTCGCGCCGCCGCCGGAAAGGCGGATCTCCGACGCCTTCACCCCCATGCCGCGCATGATGTCGAGACTGTCGCGCATGCCGAAGGTGATGCCCTCGATGGCCGCGCGGATCATCAGCGCCTTGTCGTGGCGGGGGGTCAGGCCGATGAAACAGCCGCGCGCGTAGGGGTCGGCGTGCGGGGTGCGCTCGCCGGTGAGGTACGGCAGGCAATACAGCCCCTCCGCCCCGAGCGGCGCCCCGGCCGCCATCGCGTCCATGATTGCGTAGGGATCGACCTTGCGGCGCCCGGCCTCGGCGATCTCCTCGCGGCAGAGAACGTCGCGGAACCACTGGAGCATGCCGCCCGCCGAAAGCATGCAGCTCATCATGTGCCAAACGCCGGGAACGGCGTGGCAGAAGGTGTGGATCCGGCCGCGGGGATCCGTTTCCATCTTGTCGGTGTAGGCGAACACCACGCCGGAGGTGCCCAGCATCGACGACACCACGCCCTTCCTGACGACGCCGTTGCCGACCGCGCCCATGGCCTGGTCGCCGCCGCCGCCCGCGACCGGCGTGCCCGCGGGAACGCCCAAAGCCCTCGCCGCCTCGGCGTTCACCACGCCGGACACCACCTGCGATTCGAACACCGGCGGCAGGATGTCCGGATCCAACTGGAGCTTTGACAGGAGCTCCTTCGACCACGCGCGCTTCGCGACGTCGAGGAGCAGCGTCCCGGAGGCGTCGGAAACTTCGGTGGCGTATTCGCCGGTGAGCAGGTAGCGGATGTAGTCCTTGGGGAGGAGGACCTTCCTCACCCGGTCGAAATTCTTCTTTTCGTTGTTGCGCAACCAGAGGATCTTCGGAGCGGTGAAGCCGGTGAAGGCGGGATTGGCGACCATTTTCAGCAGCTTGGGCAGGCCGCCGGCGCGCTTCACGATCTCGTCGCATTCGCGGCCGGTGCGCTGATCGTTCCACAACAGCGCCTTGCGGATCACCTGGCCGGACTTGTCGAGGAACACCGAGCCGTGCATCTGGCCGGACAGGCCGATGCCGGCAACCGCGGACCCCTTCACCTTGCCGAGCTTGAGCGCCTTCCCGACCGACGCCGCCACGCCTTTCCACCAATCCGCCGGATCCTGCTCCGACCAGCCCGGCTTCGGCGCGTACACCGGATACTCGGCGACCGCCTCGGCGGCGATCCCGCCCTTTTCGTCGCACAGAATGGTTTTGGCGCCGCTGGTTCCCACATCGATGCCAAGCAGGTAGGCCATGGATGATCCTCCGTCATTCGGGTGAACATACGGTGCAAATTGACATGCCGCTCGGGATTAATGTATAAGCGGGCGCCCCGGCGCGCAAACGAAAAGCCGGCGGCGCGGACGCATCCGGGATCATCCGCCGCGATCCGCCGCCGGATTCCCCGCCTCCAAACGGTTCAGCCAGGTAACGGCCGTCCGCAACCCCGACTCCATATTGTCGCACATGACCATAAGCCAAAAGCGCCGCGATTTTCCGCCCGCGACGACCGCGCCCCCGAGCAAGTCCACGTCGATCCCGAAATCTCCGCCCCGCCGCACCGACTCGTTCGGCGTCAGGATCGCCGTCGCGCGCGACGCGACCATCCCGCCCGAGCTCTGCGCCGCCTCCGGCGGCGCCGCGAAGGACACGGTCCATCCGGCGCTCTCGAACAGGCGAACCAGGGGCGCCAGATCATGTTCCAACGCCGCCGTTTCGATATAGGCTGCGCGCACCGCCTCGAGATCGGGGCCGCCTCGGGAAATTCCGCGGGGATCCGGGAAAACCGCGAGGATGCGGTCCCCCTTCGCGCCCCTGAAAACCAAAACGGCGAGCGATCCGTCGGACGACGGCGATGCGTCGAGGGCATACCCTTCGGGAATGGGCGGCGCGAAATCCAAACCGGCGGCGACCCCTCCGGACTCCCCCGCAAACGCGAAGGCCATTTTTCCGTCGAAGGAATCGGAGACGAACTTGTCCTTCCCGCCCGGCATGCCGGTCAACGCTTTTTCGGCCGGAAGCTCCGGCGCGGGTTCGGCCGACCATTCCCCGGCGATGCGGGCAAGGGAGTCTTTCCAGGCGCCGGAAGCGTCGTCGATCATGGCGAGGAGAAGCGCCTTGGCCTCCTTGCGGTCCGCGGTGAATTGCGCGAATGCGAGGTACAACCCGGCCGCCATGGACAGCGAGGTCGCTAAAACGCCGATTCTGAACCACCATTTCGGCGCGAACATGAAGACGATTAGCAGCGGGACGGCGAGGAACAGCACCAGATAGGGCATGAGGCTGAACATCGCGAACACGGCGAGGACGATGAGGGCGAAGAACGGCCTCCTGCCGGGGACGCCGCTTTTTATGCGCCGCAGCAGGATCGCGGCGACCGCGAAGGAAACAGCCCACCAGACCGGAAGGCCCAAGGAAAACAGGAGTTCCTCCAAGGAAGGTTCCTTTATTCGGTTCAATACGCCTTGGCGAACGGAACCCTGCCCTTGGACGGTTTGCCGCAGACGACGCACTTTCCCGGGCCCGTCGCTTCATGATTGAACGGAACGCAACGGATGGCGGCGGAAAGCTCCGCAGTGACTTTCCCCTCGCACGCCTCGTCGCCGCACCAATGGCTCATGGCGAAACCGCCGTGAATCTCCGGCTTTTCCGGGTTTTCCGGGGTGAAGAACGCACGGAAGGCGTCGAGATCGTCGAGGTCGCGGGTGTTTTCCGCCTGGTAGGCGGCGGCGCGGGCGAACATCCCGTCCTGCATTTCCTTCAACAGGGCCGGGACGGCGGCGATGAATTCATCCCTGCCCTGGCCGTATTTCTCCTTCGGGCCGCGATCGCGGCGGGCGACGAAAACCGCGTTCTTCCCGATGTCGCGGGGGCCGACCTCGACGCGCAGCGGAATGCCCTTCTTCACCCACTCCCAGCCCTTCTCGCCCGCGTTCATGTCGCGTCGGTCCACAATGACCTCGACCGGACCGCCCCAGGCGGTAAGCCGGCGGCGCAAATCGCCGGCAATGCCCTCGGCGTAGGCGATTGAGGACTGGCGCTCCTCCTCCCCGCGGAAGACGGGGAGAATCACCGCGTGCGCCGGCGACAGCCTGGGCGGCATGACCACGCCGTCGTCGTCGCCGTGGGCCATGACCGCGCCGCCGATCATCCGGGTGGAGAAGCCCCAGGAAGTGGTCCAGGCGTATTCCTCGCGGCCCGCGCGGGACTGATACCTGATTCCGGACGCCTTGGCGAAATTCTGGCCGAGAAAATGGCTGGTGCCGGACTGGAGCGCCTTGCGGTCCTGCATCATCGCCTCTATGCACAGCGTCTCGACCGCGCCGGGAAAGCGCTGGTTCGAAGTCTTGACGCCGGTGAGCACGGGAATGGCGAGGTAATCCTCGGCGAATTCGCGGTAGACCTCGAGCATGCGGCGCGTCTCCTCCCGCGCCTCGGCCTCCGTTTCGTGCGCGGTGTGGCCTTCCTGCCAGAGAAATTCGGCGGTGCGCAGGAAAAGCCGCGTGCGCATTTCCCAGCGCACCACGTTCCCCCACTGGTTGATGAGGATGGGAAGATCGCGGTAGGATTGCACCCATTTGGCGTACATCGCGCCGATGATGGTCTCCGACGTCGGCCTGACGACGAGCGGCTCCTCCAGTTCGCCCGCCGGAATCAGTCCGCCGTCGGGGCCGGCCTCGAGGCGGTGGTGGGTGACGACGGCGCATTCCTTGGCGAAACCTTCGACGTGCTCCGCCTCCCTCTCGAGGAAGCTCTTGGGGATGAAAATTGGGAAATACGCGTTCACATGCCCCGTGGCCTTGAACATGCGGTCCAGGTCGCGCTGAATATTTTCCCAGAACGAATAGCCCCAGGGCTTGATGACCATGCAGCCGCGAACCGGGCTGGCCTCGGCCATGTCGGCGGCGCGGACCGCCTGCTGATACCATTCGGCGTAATCCTCGGAACGGGTGGGGGTTATGGCTGTCGCCGGAACCTTGGCCACTTAACTCTCCTTTGCCATGGAAGTTTCGCAAATTGGGCATTCAAACCGCCGAATGTCCAATTTGTAAAAATCACAACCCTTGCGGCACGCGCATTTTTGCGACACTTCGGTTTGTTTGATTTTCTCCAAAAGCCCACCTTTTGCAAGACGCCGAATTTCCCTATTATTGACTGAACTTCAATGCCCTATAATCAGCCTCAGCTCCGCCCATTCCAGAAACGCCCGCATCGCCCGTCCCCGGTGGCTGACCCGGTTCTTTTCGGCGTCGCCGGCTTCGGCGAAGGTGACGCCAAGATCGTCCGAAAGGAATAGCGGATCGTATCCGAAGCCGTTTTCGCCGCGCGGGGCGCGGAGTATCCGGCCGCGCGCCTCTCCGGTGAACGTCTCCACCCCCTGTCCCGGAACGGCCGCCGCGACGACGGACACGAATTTCGCGCCGCGCCGCGCCTCCGGAACCGCCGCCAACCTTTCGAGCAACAGCCGGTTGTTCGCCGCGTCGTCCGCATCGGGTCCGGCGAAGCGCGCGGAATACACGCCGGGCGCGCCGTCAAGCGCATCCGCCATCAAGCCGGAATCGTCGGCCAACGCCGCCATTCCCGAAAGCTCCATCGCGTACAACGCCTTGACGACCGCGTTTTCGGCAAAGGTCCGCCCGGTCTCCTCCGGCGGCGTCGCGCCGGGAAAATCCCCAAAGGTGAGCAGCTCCGCCCGCAGCGGCTTCAGCAACCGGCGCAGTTCGCGCGCCTTCTTCGGGTTATGGCTGGCTAATACCACCTTGCGCACCGCGTTGGTCTCCGATCGTTCCGTGAAAAGTCCACTGAACTTTTGCAAAGTGGCGATTAAACCGCCAAGCGCCGCCTTGCGAAAAAATGAAAACGCACGCGCCGCAAGGGTGGTGATTATTGCCGATTGGGCATTCGGCGGTTTGAATGCCCAATCGGCAATAACAAAAGTCAGTCCGGCAACAGGTAATCGGTCAGGCCCAGCGCGGCGGCGAACGCCAGCAGGCTGTTCCAGGAAATCCTCCCGTTG
This sequence comes from Planctomycetota bacterium, assembly GCA_031270685.1. Taxonomy (GTDB): domain Bacteria; phylum Planctomycetota; class SZUA-567; order SZUA-567; family SZUA-567; genus JAIRTL01. Next base: position 25,651 of record JAISXA010000236.1, on the reverse strand, counting down.
ATGCGCCACCCCCGGCCGGTGCGTTCCCCAACCGCCGTCCAGGGCGGGCCGGCGTCGCGGTATTCCAGCATTTCCCGCGCCAGCCGCGTCGACTCCGGCTCCGGTTCGTCGGGCGCGAGAGGCCGCCAGTCCGCGTTTTCGGACAGCGCCAACTGGGCGAACCCGACGGGGAAGAACAGCGCCAGGAAATCGCCGCCGTCCGCGCCCATGAGGGTGAACGCCTCCCGAACGCCGGCGGTTCCGGGTGGATCGCCGGAAAGCGCCTCCCCTACAAGAGCGGCGAGATGTTCCGCCCTTTCTCTCCGGAGAGCCGCGTCCGCCGGATTCTCCGCCCACGCCGCGGCGACAAGGTTCCTCTCCGCTTTCGCCGCCGCGAGCAGATCCAGGTACGGCGCTCCGGATTCCGCCGGGAGGATGCGGATCGTCCGCGCGGCGCCGACCTCCGCCGTCTCCACGTTCCAGCCGAGCTGGGCAAGCGTCCGCCCGACGGCGTTGTCGCGGAGGGTTGTCGTTTCGAAACGCCGCCATGCCGCGTCGGCCGACAAGGCGTCGGCGCACTCGAGCACCATTATCCGCGCCGACCCGAGGGCGGGCGCGCCGGCCGGGGAAGGCAGCCAGCCGACCGCGATTTGGCGGATCCCCGCCTCGCGCAACAGTTCGAGCAGGGCGCCCGCCTCCAGGCGGGCGGCGACGGGAACCGCGCCTCCCGCGCCCTCCACCAGCAGCCTCCCGGCGAAGGCGAAGCGTTCCTCGATGGCGCGGGGCGAAAACGCCGCCGCGAACCCCTGCACGATCCGATCCGGAAGCCGGCGCGCCGCCGACAACCGGGAATGCGCGCTTGCGGCCGGATCGCCGCCATCCATATCAAGCTGCCATTCAAAGCCGTCCCGCCCGATCCACAGCGACGCGTCCATATCGCGCCAGGCGAGCGGCAGGGCGGCCAACTCCTCGCCCAACCCGTCGATCAAGCGCGCGCGCGAAACGTCGGGCCGCCAGTAGCCGGCCAGCTCGTTCGCCAGGCGCCGCACCTGGGAACGCCACCAATAGACTCCCGGTTCGCGGTCCTGCCAGGCGGCGAAACGGCTGGGCGAAAACCAGATCCTGACGTCGGGGGAAAGCGCCCGCGAGCGCCGGGGAGCGAGCCATCCGCCCGCGGCGCCGGGCGATTCGTAAAGTTCCCTCGCGGCCCTGACCGCTTCGCGGTTCGCGCCGAAAACCGCGACGTTCCCGGGAAGCCATTCCAGATGCCAGTAACGGATATTCCCGGCGGGGTCGAATTCGCTCAGGGCGAGCGTTTCATCCATGTTTTCGAGATCGGCCAGACCCTGCCGTTCGAGGGCGGTTCGGTACTCGTCCCGGTTTTCGGCGGGAAAGGACCAGACCCAGGCGGGATTTCCGGGTTTCGCCGGTGCCAGCAGCATGCCTTCAAGCCACGCGTCGGGCGAAAACCCCGATAGGCGCGGGTTCCTGAGGAGCGGCCCGACCAGGGTGCGCAACGGGGGTTGGGCCGCCCCGTCGACGCCGATGCCGGCGAGGAACTTCGCCACCTCGCCGTCCCGCGCATCGATGGCCTCGATGTTGTCGAAGCGAACGGTCAGGACGCCGATCCATTCGTCGCCGCCATGTTCGCCGGCGGCGGCGACGGACAGGTTCGCCGCAAGCAGCAGCGCAAAAAGGCGCAGGCAGCGACGCATCATTCCGCGCTCCGCCCGCCGGACCGCAGTTTCTCCGCCAGCCGCGCGGCATCGTCGAGGAAGCGGTAATGGAAGCCGATACCGCCTTTTTCGTCCTCGGCGAAAGTCACGACCATTCCGTCCGGAGTGGCGGAGAGCAGATCCAGCATCCGCCCGAATTCGGAGTCGTCGACCTTCGCGGCGGAGATAATTTCCGAAGGGCCGACCATGGTCAGGCGGCCCTGCCAATTTCCCTCCGCGCCTCTTTCGATTTCCCCGGCGATCTCGCCGAGAACGCCGCCATGGGCGAGGAATTCGACGCTCGGGCCGTCCTCGCCGTTCGCGCTCACCGCCGAGATTTGCTCGAGCGACAATATCCTTGCCGCCCGCAGCGCATCAAGGCTCGCCGGGTCGCCGCCGCGCTTTCGGGCCATAGCCGCGATTTCCTCCATTATCGCGTGCAGTCCCCGCCACCAGGGGCCGGAATTGTCCACATCCACGGACGGCCGCGACACCACCAGCGTGGAGGTCCAGTTGTTTTCCCGGGGATCCCCGGGCAGGTAGCCGCGCCAGGTGAGATTGCAATGCGCGCCCGACAAGGCGACTTTCCAGTTCTCCGGCAGGAGCTGGGACAGCTTGACCGCCAGCAATTGCGGATCGAGGCGCTCCGCCGCTATGGTGGCGATGCCGTTGCCGTGGCCGGGATTCATGGCCATGCGCACCCTGCCGCCCATCATCTCGGCTTCCCCGAACAGGTTCATTCCCGCCGTCGACCGGGAAAGGGAGACGGAAAGGTTGTCGCCCGACCAGCCGAATCCCAGCCAGGTTTCAGCCTTCCACTCGATCATGGGGAAAACGCGGCTCATCCACTCGAGCCAGGGCAGGTGGCGGTTGAAAATGGCGGGGACGTCGGAAAGGGAGGCGACATCGCCGTGCATAAGAAGAAGCTTCGGCACGCCCTGGGAATCGAAGGGCAGGCGGAAGTCGAAACCGCCGAAACCCGGCGGGCCGAGATGCACGGAAGCGGTCCGGTCGCGAAGATCTCCCAGCGGCCACTCTATCCGGATCGGCGCCGATCGCGGCAGGCCGAAGATCGCGAGCGACGCCTCGCCGATCTCCCCCTCGCAAACAACGGTCATGCCGGTCCCGGGCTCGTCCGTCACGCGGATCATGCCGTGGAACTTGCCCGGAAGATCCTCCGCCGGCATTGCCTGCACGAAGAACGGCAATATTGAAAGGGGAAGGTTTTCCACCTTGAATTCGCAATGTTCCGGGATCAGCCGGAACTCCGGGCCGAGCCCGCCGGAGACCTTGAATGACGCGCCGGCCGAGGAGATCCCGCCCTTGTACTCCCCGGAAAGACCTTCCCGCCGCAAGGTGAACGGAATTTCGGCGGGTTGGAGGACGACGCGGTTGCCGCCGGCGCCGTCCAGGTCGAGATTCAGTTCCAAGGACAAGTCATAGCCGCGCCGGCGCAGCGAAAACAGGCTGTCCTCGAGCCGCAATCGCCATCCCGACATTTTCGGCTCCGGGAAGGGGAACGTCCGATCGGGAGGGGTGAGGGGATTGAACAGGCCGGCGGCGCTCCACTCGCCGTTTTCGTTTTGCTCCACGACCACCTTGAGCCCGTCGGCGCGCAGGCGGAACTGCTCGGCGTACAGGCCGAGCAGCGCCAGGGGGCCGATCCAGACGTTGATTTGCCGGGCGACCGCGAACTTCCCGGGGAAAATGATGTTGGGATGCTCGATCTCCAGCCCGGAAATGGTCAGGCGCGAACTGCGCAGCGGATTGAGCCTGACCCGTATCGATTCCAGGTTGGACACGTCGGCGTTGAGATGGTCGTCCATCCAGGATTGCAGGCGGCGATGCCGGCGGTGCGAATTGAGGGAACGCTCGAAAAACCAGGTGGCGAGCCATATGCACCCCGCCGCCAATACAAACAGCGCAACCCATTTGACGATGCGCCGGCGCCTGTCCGGTTTTCGGATTTTGCTTTCCCGCTCGTTTTCGACCATGACCCGCTCGACAGCCCCGGACCGGTAATTGCATACACCGAGCGCAGCGCCAAATCGGGCGCTCTCGTGCTAGCATCGCGAAGTTATTGCTGAAGTTTTGCAAAACTCCAGTTATTGCCGAAGTTTTGCAAAGCGGCGATTAAACCGCCAATCGCCGCTTTGCAAAAATCGAAAACGCCCGTGCCGCAAGGACCGTGATTTTTACAAAGTGGGCATTCGGCGGTTTGAATGCCCACTTTGCAAAGGTTCAGTTATTATTTTCAGCCATGCGGATGCGGTTGTCAATCGCAATCATCCGGGAATGCGGGATGGAAATGAAGCCGCCGAGCGGGCGGAGGATACGGCGATGGAATATCCATTCGGCCGAAGTTTCTCAAAATGGCGATTAAACCGCCCACCGCCGCTTTGCGAAAACCAAAAACGCCTGTGGCGCGAGGATCGCGATTTTTACAAAGTGGGCATTCGGCGGTTGGGATGCCCAATTCGCAAAAGTTCGGACAGTAACGTCTTTGGAGGAAATCGGGCGGCGGTTGGCCCGATTTCCTCCAAAAGTCCACCCTAATAGGTGGCGAAACATTCCTGAATCGCCTCCGGATCGCTGGTGCGCGCCAGCGCGAGCTGAAGCAACACCCGCGACTTCTGGGGATTGAGATTGTCCGGGTAGACGACCCCGAGTTCGCCGAGTTCGTCCCTCCGCGCGGGCACCGTCCCGCCCCCGGTGCGCGACGCGGCGACCACCGCCACGCCCTTGCGGCGCGCCTCGATGATGGCGGGTTTGACGGCGACGTGGATATTGGCGGCGCCGACCCCGGCGTGGACAATGCCCCGTGCGCCGAGCCTCACCGCCGCCTCGACCAGCTCCGGGCGTTGCCCGGCATGGCCGTATATGATTTCCACCCGGGGGAGCGTCTCGAGACCGGAGACGTCGAATTCCGAGTTGGAGGTGTGCCGGCGCAGCGACTTTCGGTAGAGGTGCGCCTTCCCGTCCACCATGCAGCCAAGAGGGCCGAGGCCGGGCGAACCGAAGGCGTCGACGTTCATCGCGTCCAATTTCGTGGCCTCGCGGGCGGCGAAAACGCGGTCGTTGAAGACGATAAGCGCCCCCATGCCGCGCGCGGCGCGGCTGGCGGCGAGGGAGACGGCGTTGAAGATGTTTCTGGGGCCGTCCGCGCCCACCGCGTTGGCCGGGCGCATCGCCCCGGTCAGCGCCAGGGGTTTTTCGGTCTTGACGACGAGATTGAGAAAATAGGCCGTCTCCTCCATGGTGTCGGTTCCATGAAGCACGACCGTCCCGTCGACGCCGGGATCGCGCGCGGCCCGATTGAGCCGCGTCGCGAGCTTGAACCATACCTCCTCCGTCATGTCCTCGCTGCCGATGCCGGCCACCTGCTCGCCCCGGACCTCGGCGACGGCGGCGAGCCCGGGGACGGCGGCGAGCAGGCTCCCGACGTCCAGCACTCCGCTGGCGTAGCTTGACGACTTGACCTCGTCGGCGGCCTGGCCGGCGATGGTTCCTCCGGTGGCGAGAATCAAAACGGCGGGCTTGGCGCTGTGCAAGAGGCGCCTTCCTTACAGTCGACTTTTAAAGGAAATCGGGCCAACCGCCGCCCGATTCCCTTTAAAGATTCAACCGCTTTCGTTTCAATGGGTTGTTTTTTCGTCAACTCGACCCAAACCCGTGACGTTGCAAAAAAAGAGTAGGTGAAACGAACGCCCTGAAACTTTGAAGGAAATCAAACGGCGGTTGGTTTGATTTTCTTCAAAAGTCCACTTACAGCTTACAGCGGGTTGCCGAAGATGGTGACCGGCTGAATGTCGTCGATGAGCGGATCCATCGCCTGCCCGGGCGGATCGAGGACCGCCCCGGACACGGCGGAGGCGACTCCGATCGCCAGCTTGCGCACGGTCTTCTCGGCTTGGACGACGTATTTCTGCTGCGAGCGGTCGCGGCGCGACAAGACGCACTTGCCGTCGGACACGCGGAAGACCTCGGTCGCGACGTCCACGCCGCTGATCTCGGCGAACATAATCTGGGCGGCCAGCACGGCGGTGCTGATCATCGCCGAGTAGAAGCTCGGCACCGACTGCGCGCGCCGGAATTCCACCACTTGGCCGCGCACCACGTAATCGACGCCGGACATCCTGCCGAGCTGCAACGCCTCGTCGATGCCGGGAATCCGGTCGTGGCCGGCGAACCATTCTTCAGGCCACAACACCTGGATGTTCTTCTCCATGGCGAGGCGCGCTCCGAAGAGGGCGGTGACCACCTCCCCGCCGCCGGTATTCCTGATAAGGTTGTTGGGGTTTTCCCGGTCGTGGTAGGGCAGGAAGAGAACCTTCACTCCACCGTTCGCCGCACCGGTTCCGGCTTCCGCCGGGGATTGAATGGCGCTCGCGGCGGCCGCGACCATGTCGATCATGTGGACCGGCCTCGGCTGTTCGACGGTCGGCGAGTCTATCGGATCGGAGACCACTGCCGCCGGCGGCGGCGGCCGCAACGCGAGGCCGGGCCGGAGCGCCGCGCCGGCCACGGCGGTGACGATAGCCGCAATTTCCCTGACGCCGGGGCGCCTGTTTTCCGGCGCGGCGGTCGGCGCGACAGGTTCGGAAACCATGGCGGCCTCGGCCGGCTCGGCTTCCGCGCCGCTGGAAGCGTAGTTCCCGGAGCCGGCGCGGCGCCAGGAATCGACAACGCTCATCGCGTCCCGCATTTCATCCTCGAAAAGGTCGGCGGCGAGCTCGTCGCCGGATTTAAGGGCGAAGGAATCGGCGTATTCGACATGAACCTCCGCCGGGGCCTCTTCGGGCGCCGCCCGGTCGCCGTCCGCGGTCGTTTCCGGGGAAGCGGGCGCCGCCGTGTCCGCGGAGGGAACGGACACTTCGGCAATCCGTTCCCCGGCTTCGGCGGCCACGGCGTCCCCTTCCAGGTCGGCGGCGGCGATCCCGCTTTCGCCGTCGGCTTCCGTTTCGGCGATCCTCGGCGTCTCGCCATTCTCGGCGGCGGCCGCCGGTTTCGCGGTCCCTTCGCCGTCAAGACTCGGCGGAGCGAGCGGTTGAACGTCTTCGGCCGCGTACGACGCGGTATGGTTTTCCTCCCCGTTCCCGGGAACGGATTCGTCGGCCGCCCCGATAATCCCCGCGGCGGCTTTTTCCCCGGAAATCTCCGCCATCGCCTCGGCGTACAGGGGCGGCGGGGCCGGCGGAATGGGGGCGTCGGCGGCGAAATCGTCCATCAAACCCGGGGCGGAGAGTTCGTTGCCGGCTCCGGAGTCCGCACTTTCCGGTCCCGGTTTCGAAGCCGCCGCGCCCATCGCCAACGCCTGGCCGTCGTTTTCGAAGGAATAGAAGTCGTCGTAATCCAGGACCACGGGAACCGCCGGCGCTTCCATTTCCGCCCACGCGTCCGCGTCGGGTTCTCCGTTGAACACGACGGGGAACGGCGGAAACGGCGGCAGGGGTGGAAGATCATGCTCCGCGCCGGCGACGGTGCGGGTGTCGGGGAGGTTGATCGACGCCATCGCCTTGGCGGACCGCGTGGAACGCCGCGCCATGGGATCGGCGCCGACGCCGGCGACGAAGCCTTCGACCAGGCGGTCGGAGACGCTCCTGGCCTGCAGTTCGCGGCCGCCCGGCGCGCCCGGAATCGGCGCCGACTGATAGTGGTCGCCCACAAAGACCAGCGAGCCGTCCCGGGCGGAAACGATGCGGATGAACATGCCGGCGCGGGGCGGAATGCTGGCCGCCCGCGTTCCGGTGAAGCTGAAGACCTGTCCGGAGACGACGAAGTCGACGCCGTGCCGGCGGCCGATGGCGGCGACCTCGGCGATGGTCATCGAGCCTTCGGGCCTCGCGATTTCCGGCGCGACGATCTCGCAGTTCCCGGCGAGCGGGTGCTCGCGCATGGCGGCGGCGAAGATGTCGCGCGCATGTTCGCCCAGGTTGTCCTGGTAGGGATCCCTTGGATCCACAAAGGTCCGGGCGTCCATGAACGGCAGAACGAGCACCCGGCTTCCCGGATCGACCGCCTGCCCCGAGACCTTGTACACGTTGAGCGGTTCGCCGCAACCGGATACGGCCAGGAGCAGCAGCATCAGGAGGGCAAGCCCAGCCAGCAGGCGTCCGTTGTCCGGATAGTGGGGAGTCATGCGCATGGCGCGGCCTTTCAATAGCGATGCCCGGCGTCCGGCGCGCGATGGCGGCGAACCCGCGCGTCGGGCGGGAATTGGTTTCAAAGCGTTTTTTCGCCGCTTTTCGGCATTCGGATTCTAAATTCGTTTAAGGTCACGCCGCCGCGAGAACGCCGTCGCTGAGGATGACCGTCCGATCGGCGCGCGCCGCCAGCGCCGGCTCGTGGGTGACCACCAGCAACGCCATGCCGGACTCGCGTGCGACCCGCCACAGCCACCCGCTCACCTCCTCGCCGGTCGCGGCGTCGAGATTGCCGGTTGGTTCGTCGCACAGGAGCAGCCTCGGCCTGGCGGCGAGCGCGCGGGCGATCGCCGCGCGCTGCTGTTCGCCGCCGGACAACCGCGCCGGATTGCGGCGGGCGCGGTCGGCGAGGCCGACGCGCTCCAGCCATTCCATCGCCGCCGCCTGGTTGGCGCGGCCAAAACCGCCCCCGCGGCCGACCGCCGCCCCGAGCATGACGTTCTCGAGCACGGTGAAATCGGCGAGCAGATGGTAGTTCTGGAAAACGAAACCGATTTCCACGCCCCGGAACGCGGTCCGCCACCGCTCCGAAAGCTGCGACGCGGGGACGCCGCCCACCCAGATCTCGCCGGAGTCGGGGCGATCCAGCAGCCCGACCAGGTTCAGGAAGGTGCTTTTGCCGGAACCGCTCTTGCCCACCACCGCCACGCTTTCGCCCGCCCGCAGCGAAAGATTGGCGCCCTTGAGGATATTCAGGCGGCCGTCGCCGTCCTGGTAGCTCTTGGCCAGATTTTCCACCACCAAAGCCGGTTGCGTCACCGCTTCAACCCTCCCTCAGTGCGGTCATGGGCTCGCGCCACGCGGCCCACAGGGCGGGGTACAGGGCTGCGAGCGTTGAAACCAGCACCGCGGCCGCGAAATACGCCGCCAGCTTCCACGGATAGATCACCACCGGCAGGCCCGCCTCGGACGCCACTCCGAACATGCGCGGCGGAAACAGGGGATCGCCGGTCAGGGCTTCGTAATACCTGTCCACCCGGGGGCGCCGGAAGGCCGCCGCCTCGTTGGCGCCCAACTCCCGCCGCACCGCGCCGCCGCCCGTAAGCATCCGCGCGCCCGCGGAGGATTCGCTGTGCAATGGTCCGACGAGGAGACAGCCGCCCGCGACGCCGAGGAGGCCGCCGCTCACGCCGATGATCAGCCCGACCGCGAGAAACACCGACAACACGCCCCGGCGCGACGCGCCGATGCAGCGCAGCAGCCCGACGTCGCGGATGCGGCGGCTCACCAGGGTTACGAGTATCGCGAAAACGCAAAAGCCGCTGGCGAAATCGTTGAGGAAGAGCACCAGCTCCATGAGGTTGTTTTCGTGCCGCATCCCCCGGGCCGCCTCGGCCCAGCGCCGCTGCCAGGTGTCGGACGCCAGGCCGGAGACGTCGAGGCCGGCGGCGCGCAATCCGTCCTTTGCCGCGTTCCCGGCGGCGGACTCGAGCGCTTCCGCGCGATCGGGGTCGTCCAGCCAGAGGACGAAAGTCTCGGCGCGGTCGCGCGCGTCGTCAGGAAAGAGCGGCGAAAGGTAAAAATCGGCCGCTTCCCCGATGGGGATGTAAATGCCGTAGCGGTCGCGTTCGAACACGCCGCTCCGGTAAAGGGAACTGACCACGAACCGCCGCGACCGGGTGACGAACCCCTCCCCGCCGTCGCGGTCGGCGAAATACAACTCGACTTCCATCCCCGGCGCCGCACCCAGGCGGTTCGCGAGCTGCTCGCCCATGAACAGGCCGGGACGGGCGCTGGCCGCCGCCGCCGGCGATTTCCAGCCGGGATTACCCGGGTTCGGCTTGTATGACAAAAGGTGCTCGGCGAGGGAACTGTGCGCCAGCTCCGGACCCAGGTTGACGCCCTGCACCCACACATACTCGGCCCCGCCGCCGGCCTCAAGGAAACCGACCTTCTGCACCAGCGGGGTGACCGCCCGCACGCCGGGCACGCGCCGGACGATCTCGCCCGCGACGCGATCGAAGATCTCGGCCGTCGGCGCGGAGGGAGTCCGGAGCGTCAATTGCTCGCCCATGTTTTTCAGGCGTTTCTCGAGATCGACCAGCATGCCGTCCAGAACCGCCATGGCGACGATCTGCACCGCCAGCGCCAGGGCCAGCGCCGCAATCGCGATATAATTGACGGCGCGCCTGGCGGCGTATCTCCACGCCAGCAACAGATACATCATGGTGGGCGGTCGCCCTCCCTTGCGGTCCGGTCCCGGGCGGTGATCGATCGCGCCCGACCGCTTCAATGCGGACTTTTGAAGGAAATCAATCGAACCTCCGATTGATTTCCTTCTTAATATTTGTCGGCCTTATCGCCCGTCGAATGAAGTTGGTTCCGGTTTTTTCGGCAACCCGGCCAAAACCGCCGGCGGTGCAAACAAAGCGGCGCTGAAGCGAATGCCCTGGAACTTTGCCGGAAAGCAAACGGCGGTCAGTTTGCTTTCCGGCAAAAGTCCGAGCCTGGAATGGGCGATGGATTACAGCAGGGAGAAAGCGGCGGCGACGGAGAGGATCTTGGCGTCGAGGAGGACGCCCTTGGCGTGTTCGCTTTCGCAGAAGGCCATGAGATCGGTTGTCGGCACGAAGAGCGTTTCGATCATTTCGCCGGAATCGAAATTGGTTTTGGGGTTTTGGTTTTCCGGCGCCGTTTCGTCGATGTCGGCGCGGAAGAAATGGATGGTTTCGTCCGACATGCCGGGCGAGGAAAAGGCCGGCAATCCGCCTCCAAGGCGGTTGGCGATGTATCCGGTTTCCTCGGCCAATTCGCGGCGGGCCGCCGCCGCGGGGGATTCGTCTCCGTCGATAAGGCCGGCCGGGAACTCCACCACCACGCCGCGGGCCGGCGGCCGGAATTGCCTGATCAGGATCAACCGTCCCGAAGGAACGAGACGGGGGACGATCACCACCGCCCGCCTGCCGCCCAAGCGGTCGACGGTTTCCCACAGGCGGTCCACGCCCTTGGCGTCGGTCCAGCGCAGCATCTTGAAGCGGAGGAATCGCCCCTCCGCCAGCGCCATTTCGGACTTGACTTGGGGTCGGTCCAACATGGGGTCCCTTTCAAAACTTCAGTTCAAACTCCGCCCCAAAACGCCCCGCTCCCCTTTTTATCGCCCCTGGACGATTTTCGGGCGGGCGAAGCGTCGTCCTCTTGGGCGAGGTAACGGTCGTAGCTCTCCATGATGTCCTTGGCGTCGGGGCCGAGGACAAAGGTCAGGTTTTCGCGCGACGCGGGAAGCCGCTCCGTGCGGCACGCCCAAAAGGCGATCTTCAACTTGGCCTTGTTTATCGCCTCGCGGTCGGCACGGGTGATCACGTCCTTGAGCTTCGAGACCTTTATGAGATCGCCGGCCGCGATGACCGCGTCCGGGACTCCCGGCATCTCCTCCGCCATTTGTTCCACCTCCAGGGAGAGGACTCCGAAAATGCCGGAGCTTGCCTCTCCGCGTTTTAGTCTTATAATCTGAATTTTCGCAAAGTGGGCATTCCAACCACCGAATGCCCACTTTGTAAAAATTGCAACCCTTGCGACACATGCGTTTTTGATTTTTGCAACGTGGCGATTGGTGGTTTAATCGCCATGCTGCAAAACTTCAATTATAATCATACGGCGGCGGAAGCCGGATGACAAGTCCCTATCCGAAAGAAGTTGCTTAACCCTTCGCCCGGATCGGTTCTTTGCGCCGGCATGACGGCAAGGACCTGGATGTTGGCGAAAGACGACCGTGGAGGCGCGGATTACGGGATCAGACTCGCGGTCGAGGGACTTTCCGTCGCCTTCGACCATGGCGGCAGGGACGCCCTGGCGGTGGAGGATGTCTCCTTCGAGGTTCGGCGAGGCGAAACGCTGGCGCTGGTGGGCGAGTCCGGCTGCGGCAAAAGCGTCACCTGCATGGCGGTGATGCGGCTCCTCCAGACGCCGCCCGCCAAAATCGTCGCCGGCAGGGCGCTGTTGTCCGGCGTCGATCTCCTCGCGCTCGGCGAACGGGAAATGCGCCGCATCCGGGGCAAGCGGATGGCCATGATCTTCCAGGAGCCGATGACCAGCTTCGACCCGGTCTACACCATGGGCGACCAACTGCTCGAGGCGGTATTGGCCCATGAAAACGTCGCTCCGGGCGAGGCGGCGGTCAGGGTGCGGGCGGTCATGGAGGAAGTCGGTCTCGCCGATCCCGTCAACCTGATGCGCCGCTATCCGCACCAACTGTCCGGCGGCATGAAGCAACGCGCCATGATCGCCATGGCGCTGGTCGAGAAGCCCGAGATCATCCTTTGCGACGAACCCACCACCGCCCTGGACGTCACGATCCAGGCGCAGATCATGGATCTTCTCGCCAGGCTGCGGGACGAACTCGGGGTGTCCCTGCTGTTCATCACCCACAACCTCGGCTTGGTGGCGGGATTCGCGCACCGCGCGGCGGTCATGTATTCGGGGCGAATCGTGGAGACGGCGGCGGTCGACCAACTCTACGCCAAACCCCGCCATCCCTACACCATCGGCCTTTTCTCCAGCGTCCCGCGCCTCGACCGGACCAGGGGAAAACTACCCTCCATTCCGGGGGCCGTGCCAACGCTGCTCGAACGCCCGGCTGGCTGCAAATTCGCGCCGCGCTGCGACCGGGTCGGGGACATCTGCCGCGAAATCGATCCTCCGCTCGCGAACAAGGGCGGCGGGCGCCTCTGCGCCTGCCACCTGGTTCCCCCGGAGGAACCGGCATGAGCGGCCTCCTGAACTGCGTCGGCTTGACCAAGCATTATCCCATCCGCTCCGGGGTTTTCGGTCGCGTCGTCGGGCAGGTGCACGCCGTCGACGGCGTGTCCTTTAGCATCGAGCGGGGCGAAACCTATTCCCTGGTGGGCGAGTCCGGCTGCGGCAAGACAACGACCGGCCGCATGGCGATCAGGCTGGAAAAACCGACCGCCGGCAGCGTCGCCCTGGACGGCGTGGACGTCTCCGGGCTGTCGGGAAAGGGACTGATCCGCTTCCGCCGGCGCGCCCAGGCGGTGTTCCAGGACCCGTATTCGAGCCTCAATCCGCGCATGACGGTCGGCGCGATCGTCGAGGAGGGCATGCTGATCCACGGCATCGGCGGCTCGCCCGCGGAACGCCGCGATAAGGCGCGGGAGACCCTGGCCCTCGCCGGCATGCCGGCCGATTCCCTCGACCGCTACCCGCACGAGTTTTCCGGAGGCCAGCGGCAGAGAATCGGCCTCGCCAGGGCGCTTTCCACCGGCCCCGACTTCATCGTCGCCGACGAGGCGGTGTCGGCGCTGGACGTTTCCATCCAGGCGCAGATCATCAATCTCCTCGCCGATTTGCGGGAGAAGCTCGGACTCGGCTACCTGTTCATCGCCCACGACCTGGCGGTGGTGAAGCACCTTTCCGACCGCGTCGGCGTGATGTACCTCGGCCACCTGATGGAGGAGGCGGCGGCGGAAGACCTGTTCCGCGAGCCGCTGCATCCCTACACCCGGGCGCTTCTCTCCGCTATCCCGGAACCCGATCCCGCCAGGCGCGGCAAAAAACGAATCATCCTGTCCGGGGACGTCCCCCGTTCCGATCGGCCGCCCCCGGGCTGCCGCTTCCACACCCGCTGCCCGCAGGCGCTCGACCGCTGCCGCGAGGGCGAAATCCCCGAGTGCGCACCCGGTCCCGGCCGCCGGGTTCGCTGCGTCCTCTATGACGACTCATAACGGAAACTTTGCGGGGAATCAAACGGGAACGAAAGCGCGGGCGGGGCCTTTCGGCCCCGCCCGCGGCGATGAAGCATGACGCGCTATGGAACGGATTCCCGGGATTATTCGAGTTCGACGTCTTCCAGGGCACGATCCATCTTGACCTTGAGGGCGTCCATGGCGGCCTGCGTGCTCGGATAGTTGCCGGCGACCAGATCCTGGAGGGTGGCCGCCCATTCGGTGGTGAGCTCGAAGAAGTACGGGTTCGGGGTGAAGCAGATGGTGGTGCCGGGAACCGTCTTCGCGAACATGTCGAGGAAGCCGTCGAATTCGCCGACCACCGCCTGGAACTTGGGATCCTCGAAAACCGATTTGCGCGGCGGGTCGACCGCCTTCCAGTCGGTGACCGACCAGAACTGGTACGGACGGGAGGTGAAATACTGGATGAACAACCATGCCGCGTCCTTGGCCTTGGAATCGGCATTCATGGCGATCGACCACACCCACAGGTTGGCGTTGATCTTCGTCTTGCCTGCGGGAAGCGGCGGAGGCGCGGAGCCGAGCTTGCCGGACTGGTTGGACGCGTCCGGGAAATCGTTGAAGTAGCCGAGAATATCGGCGTCGAACATGATCGCGGCCTTGCGGGCGCCGAGGTCGGCGCCGCACTGGTACCAGGTATAGGAGGCCCAGGTCGGTGAGCCGCCGGCCTTGATGAGCTTGACCCACGCGTCGGTCATGGCCACGGCTTCGGGTGCGTTAACCTTGGAGACCAGCTTGCCGCCCTCGATCGCCAAGTCCTGCGCGCCATAGTTGGTGAAGGCGGTCATGTAGCCGGGGTGGATGGTCGCCCAGTTGCGGGTGCCGCGCAGGGCGATGCCGTAGGTGCCTTCGCCTTCGAACTTGTTGAGCTTGGTGGCGGCGGCAAGCAGCTCGTCCATGGTCTTGGGGACGGCGACGCCGAACTTGTCGAGCACTTCCTTGTTGTAGGAGAGGCAGTTGGTTTCGAAGCCGAGGGGGAGCGCCCATTGCGGACCCACGCCGACCTTGTGGCCGGGGACGAGGTCCCAGCGCAGCGCGCCGACGATTCCGTCGTAGAAATCGGCGAAATTGTAATCGGGGGCGGTCTTCCCGGGATCCTCGATGAAGGTCGAGAGATCGACCATGTAGCCCGGAGGCGCATATTCCCAGACCTGGTAGGCGCCGGTCATGTAGACGTCGGGGTCGCCTGAATGGCTGGAAAGGGAGGTGGTGAGCTTGTCGAAATAGTTTTCCTCGGGGATGATCGAGATATTCACCTTGATGCCGGTGGCCGCCTCGAACTCGGCCAATTTGGTGGTGATGCCCTCGCCATAAGGATGCTGGACGAGAAGCACGTTGATGCTCTTGCCGCTCTGCTGCTTCCAGTTGAAGTCGCCGGCGACGGCGGCGGCGCAGAAGGCGCCCAGCGCCAAAAGCGCGATAATGGATTTCCGCATTCAACAACCCTCCACAAAAAAAAGGCCAAACTTTTGGAACCCCTCACCATAAATCTGCCCTCGCACCTCCTTTCCAGGGGCCTTCCCCAACAATTGTCCCGTCATGAGCGTAAAGGCCGGCAAGCCCCCCGCGCGCCCGCGCCCGGTGGGCCCTCCGGCGCTGCCGTATTTCAGTTGGGCACGATCACCACGCGGCGGGCGCCCTCGCCCGACGCGGCGAGATCGAACGCCTTTTCCCAGTCGTCCAGCTTGAAGGTGTGGGAAACGACGCCCTTGGTGGGCAGCTTGCCGCTGGCGATCCACTCGATGACCGGCGGGAAGCAATACGGCGACAGGTGCGAGCCGAGAAGATCGAGCTCCTTCACGTCGCCGATGATCGACCAGTCGATGGTGGTCTCGGCGCCGAAGACGCTGAATTCGATGAAGCGGCCGAGCTTCCTGACCATGTCCATGCCCTGTTTCACCGAGGCGGGATGACCGGTCGCCTCGATGTAGATGTCGCAGCCGTAGCCGTCGGTGAGGTCGAGCACCTTCTTCACCGCGTCCTCCCTGGACGGGTTGATGATGAGGTCGGCGCCGAACCGCTTCGCCAGTTCCAGGCGGTCGTCCTTCATGTCGAGGACGACGAGCTTCGACGGATTGTGCATGCGCAGATAACCGACCATGCCGAGGCCGAGGCAGCCGACGCCCGCCTGGACGACGACGTCGGTGGGCGTGACCCGGGCGCGGTCCACCGCGTGCTTGGCGCAGGCGTAGGGTTCGATGAGGATGGCCGATTCCATCGGGATGTCCTTGGGGACCTGCCAGTTCAGCGAACCCTTCGGGAGCCGGGTGTATTCGGCGAAGCCGCCGTTGACGTTGTTCTGGAAGCCGTAGATGTCGTGCTTCTGGCACATCCAGTACTGGCCCTGCTTGCAGAAGCGGCATTCCCAGCAGGGCACGATCTGGTCGGACGCCACGCGGTCGCCGACGGCGAAACCCTTGACCTTCTTGCCGAATTCGACGACATGGCCGATGAACTCGTGCCCGGGGATGACCGGGGGCTTGATGTAGGCCGGCTGGGTGGGGCCGCCCCAGAAACGCTCCGCGCCGTGGAACGCCTTGGCGTCGCCGGCGCAGATGCCGCAAGCCTCGATCTTGATGATGATGTCGTCGTCGCCCGCGCGCGGGGTGTCGACCTCCATTACCTTGTAGTCGCCGGGCTTGGTGGCGACGAGAGCCTTCATTTTCCTCGGAAGGTCTGCCATTTGTTTCTCTCCTTTGAAAGATGCCAACCCCTCGTCATGATGCGCCGGCGGCGCGTTTGCGCGCCATGCGCGGTCGCGGGGCGGAGCGGCCGGTCGCCCCTTTGCGCCCCTGGGAATCCGGCCGCTCCCGTTTGCGGCCGCCTTCTCCTCGTCGACCTTTGAAGGAAATCGGGCTAACCGCCGCCCGATTTCCTTCAAAAGTCCACTCCTCTATTCCTTGCCCAAGATCCTGTCGCCGGTGATCTTGTCGAAGATGTGGGTCTTGGTCTCGCGGAACACGAGTTTGATCTCGTCGCCGGGCCGGTAGCGCTTTTCGTCCTCGGTGACCAGGGTCAGGTATTCCTCGGGGCCGACCTCGATCGAGATGCGCTTTTCGTCGCCGAGATTCTCGAAGACGGCGATGGGTACGGCGGCGGCCTTCGGGTCGTCGGGATTGATCAGAACGTCGGTGGGGCGCACGCCCAGGATCACCTCGTCCCCGGCGAATACCGACGCGGCGTACTTGCCCGGCACGCGGATCCTGATGCCCTTGGCCGGGAACAGGAAGAAGCGGTCGCGGCCGTCGTCGACGATCCCCACCCGCGCGAGGTTCATCGGCGGTTCGCCGATAAAGCCGGCGACGAAGACGTTGACCGGGTTGTCGTACACCTCCAGCGGCGTTCCGAACTGCTGCAGCCGGCCGTCCTTCATGATGGCGATGCGGTCCGACAGGCTCATCGCCTCGAGCTGGTCGTGGGTGACGAGGACGGTGGTGCACTTGATCCGGTTGTGGATGCGCTTGATCTCGGTGCGGAGAATCTGGCGCATCTTGCCGTCGAGGTGCGACAGCGGCTCGTCGAGGAGGAGCACCGAGGGCTGGCGCACCAGCGCCCTGGCGATATTGACGCGCTGCTTCTGGCCGCCGGACAGCCCCGCCGGCTTGGCGTCGAGCAGGTCCTCCACCTTCATCAGGGGCGCGAGTTCCAGGACCCGGCGGCGGACCTCGTCCTCGGGCATTTTTTTCGCCCTGAGGTTGAAGGCGATGTTGTCGAACACGTTCAGCGGCGGGTAGAGCGCGTAGTCCTCGAACGCCAGTCCGATGTCGCGGTCCTTCGGGTGCAGGTTGTTCACCACCCGGTCGCCGATCAGTATATCCCCCCTCGTGATCTCCTCCAGGCCCGCCACCATGCGCAGGCTGGTCGTCTTCCCGCAGCCCGAAGGCCCGAGAATGCCCACGAACGTTCCGTTCGGGCATTCGAGCGAGAAATTGTCGACCGCATAGGGCGCGGCGGTCGAGGAGGCGACGCGGCGCACGGTGGCGTCAACGTCCCGCCGGTCCCGGTCCAGCGTCACGGACTTGTCCGCGTCGAAGATCTGTTGAACCTTCGTCCTGCCGTACTGCTTGTACACGTTCCTGAACGTCAGTCCAGCCATGAGCTAGGCCCTCCCTGTCAACTGCGCCTGATGGTGGCGGCCGAGGAAGCGGCCATCCGCGGCGTCGAAAAGCAGCATGTTTTTCGGATCCGGGTACATCCAGACCGGCGTGTCCAGCTCGACCGACAGGTCGTTGGAGGCGATGGTCTGGAACAGGTTCTCGTCGGTTTTGATGGTGAGGATCGATTTGTTGCCGATGGGTTCGAGGTTGTATACCGACCCGGGAAGATACCCTTCCGCCTTCTCGAACTTGTAGGCGATGTTGACGCCCCGGATCCCCATGCGGATCCTGCGCCCGACGCCGGAAGCGTGAAGCTTCCCGCCGATGTCGTCCGGCAGCGGATAGTGGACGATGCTCGCCCCCGCCCGGATGCCGACCCGACATTCGCCGGCGACGTCCTGAAGCTCGGCGTCGACGATGTTGATCTCGGGTTCGCCCACCAGGCGGGCGACGAACTCGTTCACCGGCGCGTAGTAGACCTCGTCGCCGGTGCCGATCTGTTCGAATTTGCCGCGGTTGAGGATGGCGATGCGGTCGCCGAGGGAGAGCGCCTCGGAATAGTCGTGGGTGACGTAGATGGTGGTGGTGTCGAAGGCCGTCTGCATCGCCTTGAGTTCAGTCCGCATCAGGTGCCGCAGCTTCGCGTCCAGGTGCGCCAGCGGCTCGTCCATCAGGAACACGTTCGGTCTTCGAACCAGGCAGCGCCCCAGCGCGGTCCGCTGGCGCTGGCCGTTGCTGAGCTGCGACGGCAGGCGTTCCATGAGCTGGCTGATGCCCATGAGGTCGGAGACGCGCGCGACCTCCCTGGCGATCTCCGCCTCGCTCTTGCGATGGAGCGGGCTGCGCATGGGGCTGGCGATGTTGTCGTACACCTTCATGTGCGGATAGAGCGCGTAGTTCTCGAACACCATCGAAACATTGCGCAGCGCCGGGTCGATCAGGTTGACGATCCGGTCGCCGATGCGCACCAGGCCGGAGTCGGGAAATTCGACGCCGGCGATGGTCTTGAGGATGGTGGTCTTGCCGGCGCCGGCGGGGCCGAACAGAACGAAGAATTCCTTGTCCTTCACCTCCAGGTCGACGGCGTCCAGGGCTTTCACCGAACCGAAGGACTTGGAGATTTTTTCAAGCGTGATTTGCGCCATTGAGTGCTCCCACAAGTAAGAAGCCGATAGTCGGAAACGGAAAGCGGGAAGTGGAGCGACGACTCCTGCCTCCCAACCCCCGCCCTTGCCTAACCCTTGACCGCGCCGAAGCTCAAACCGCGAACCAGGTGCTTCTGGATCAGGAGCGCCAGCACCACCTCCGGAAGCGCGGTCACCGCCGCCGCCACCGCCATCTGCCCGTAATGGACCGTGTCCGAGGCCAGATAGCGCAGCGCCGCCACCGTCACCGGCTGCACCTTGAACCCGGCCAGAATCAGCGGGAAGGTGAAGGTGTTCCAGGCGAAGATGAAGGTCAGCAGCGCCGAGGACACCAGGCCGGGTTTGATGAGCGGCAGCAGGATGCGGAGGAAGATCTGGTACCACTTGTATCCGTCAAGCATGGCCGCCTGCTCCACCTCGACCGAGATGTCCTCGAAATAGCCGCGCAGCACCCAGATCAGCAGCGGCATGGTGATCAACTGGTACACCCAGATCAGGCCCAGGTGGGTGTCGTACAGCCCGATCCACTGGAAGATCATGAACACCGGAAGCACCACCAGGATCTCCGGGGCGAACTTGAAGGACAGGATCTGGAAGGCCAGGTCCTCCTTCCCCCGGAACTGGTAGCGCGCCAGCGCGTACGCCGCCGGAACCCCCACCGCCACCGACACCAGAACCGCGCAGCCGGAGATGATCAGGTTGTCCAGGAAATACTTGAAGTAGTCGGTCTTGAACACCGCCTCGTAGTTCCCCAGCGTCGGCGAGAACCAGAAGGTGGTCGTGAACACCTCGGCGTCGGACTTGAACGAGATGATCACCATCCACAACAACGGAAACAGCGCGAACAGCGCCCACACGATCAGGGCCGCGTACCGGAACGCCGGCTCGAATATTCCTCGCCTCATTATGAACCCATCCTTTCGTCGCCTGCATGATTCATGATGCCGGTCATCTCCCGGACGCCGTTTTCTGCACCTGCAGCCAGTTGGCCACCAGCTTCTTGCTGATGAAGAAGATGATCAGCCACAGGAACAGGATGTACGGCACGCCTTCGGCGAAGCGCTTATAATAGAAGCCCTTGTTGTACGCGGTCAGGGACAGGTTCATCAGCGTGTCCCCGGGGCCGCCCTTGGTCAGCGCGTAGATGATCGCGTACTCCTGCATCGCCGCCATCAGCCGGAAGATCAGCGCGATGTACAGGAACGGCTTCAGCATCGGCATGGTCAGGTTCTTGAAGGTGAACCACGCCGACGCCCCGTCCACCTGCGCCGCCTCGAACGGAGACTTCGGCAGCGAGTTGATCCCCGCCACCACCAGCACGATGATGAACGGCGTGTTCACCCACACGTCGATCAGCACCGCCGTGAACAGCGCCGTCGTCTGCGACGCCGCCCACGGAAAACCGAACACCCCGAACAAATTGAGGAACTTTTCGAGAATCCCCACCGAGGTGTTGGTCATGAGCTGCCAGATCAGGGTGGCGATCACCGGCGCGATCATCAGCGGAAACACCAACACCACCCGCAGGGTCGAGGTGAACCAGTTCGTCCGCTTGCAGATGAGGAGCCCGATCCCGAGGCCGAGCGCCATCTCCATCCCCGTCGACCAGAACGCGTACTTCGCCGTCACCCACGCCGCGTGCCAGAACTCGCCGTTGCCGAAGGCGACGATCCAGTTGTGCAGCCAGGCGAAGAGAAAGGCGAAAATGAGCGCGGTCCAGGCGCTCCGGCTCGACTTCCCGGCGTAGACCATCCCGATCGCCAGGCCGAGAATCACCGCGAACGCCGGGGACCAGAAGGTCATCCCCGCCGAATCCCAGACCGAATCCCAGAACTCGCCCGACGCGAACATCCGCGTCCAGTTCCGGAACCAGATGAAACGGTAGGTGTTGCGGAGGAATGAAAAGTTGGTCAATGAATAATAGATGGCGGTCACGAACGGAACCAGAATCCCGATCGTCAGCAGCAGGGCCGGCGCGATGATCAGGTACGGCAGCGCCCGATCCCAAAACGGCTTCCGGCTGTAATGAGCCATGTCGATGTCGGCGGACAACGGCTGGTCTCCTTTCATAAAAGGCGTTCACCCTTTTCCATGGATTCCCGTATCGCGACTTCGATATAAGAAACCGCCCCCGGAATCACGCCGGGGGAGGATTGACCAGATTCGGCGGCCTCGTCCCGTCGAGATAGGCCAGAACGTTCCGCAGGACCAGCCGCGACTGGTGCTTGATCCCGTCCTTGGTGGCGCCGCCGATGTGCGGCGTGAGGATGACGTTGTCGAGCTCGAGAAACGGCGAGTCGTGGTACTGCGGCTCCTGGTCGTAGACGTCCAGCGCGGCGCCGGCGATGCGGCGCTCGCGGAGGATGCGCACCAGGTCGTCCTGTTTGACGAGCGCGCCGCGCGCGGTGTTGATGAAATAGGCGTCCGGCTTCATGAGCTCGAACTCGCGCCGGCCGATCATGCCCCTGGTTTCCGGGGTGACCTTCGCGTGCAGGCTGACGAAGTCGGCGTTTGCGAGCAGATAATCCAGCCCGACCTTTTCGGCGCCGACCGCGGCGGCGGCGGCGGCGTCGACGTACGGATCGCACACCATCAGGCGCAGACCCAGGGCGGCCGCCTTCGGCGCGAGCATCCGGCCGATGATCCCGAGGCCGACCAGCCCCAGCGTCCGCCCGTCGATCTCCACCCCGCGATAGAGGATGTACGGGTTGCGCTTGAGGTCGGGGTGCTGCCAGAGGATGTCGTCGCGGTTGAGCGGCGCGCCCGGAGACAGGGTGAGCCGGCGGCACATGATTTCGTGATGGGTCTGGGGGATGAAGCGGGCGAGGCAGATCATGAAGCCGATCGTCATCTCCACCACCGCCACGGCGTTCCGGCCCGGGGCGTTGGTGACCAATATCCCCTTGTCGCGGCAGGCGGCGAGATCGATGTTGTTCGGCGCCGCGCGCACGCAGGCGACCAGCCTGAGCTCGGGCGCCGCGGCGGCGACCACCCGGGAGGTGACCGGCTCCTGTTCGATGATCGCGACCT
The DNA here is from genome assembly GCA_031270685.1 of Planctomycetota bacterium. Taxonomy (GTDB): domain Bacteria; phylum Planctomycetota; class SZUA-567; order SZUA-567; family SZUA-567; genus JAIRTL01. Next base: position 3,783 of record JAISXA010000236.1, on the reverse strand, counting down.
CCGGCCTTTCCCGCGAAAGAAGCGCGAGCAACTCCGCTTCGTCGACGATCCGGTCCCGGTCGTCGCCGCCCTTGCCGAAGGCGGCGATGGCGAAGCGCTCCGCGAGCGCGTCGCGGGTGGGCGCGTCCAATTCAACGAGAAGGCACAACTTCCTTTTCATTTTCCGCCGCTTCCGATCATGGGTCTAGGCGTAAAGTTCGCGCCACATCCGGTAACGCTCGCGCAGCTTCGGCGCGGTTCCGCCCGCCAGCCGATCGTACCAGCCGCCGGCCGACATCTCCCGGATGGCGGTCTCGACGTCGGGATATTCGCCGACGGCGGTCCAGGCCTGAATGGCCGCGCCCCTGGACGTCGTCTCCAGGTCCCTGGTGACCACCACCTCGCGCCCCTCCAGCAGCGGGGGCATAAGGCGTTTAAGATGCGAACTGCGGCTGCCGCCGCCGGTGAGACACAGGCGCGACACCGTGCGCCCGCTGATCTCCTCGAGTTGCTCGATGTTGGCGGCGATGGCGAAGCAAAGATTCTCGACGCAGGAGGGGAGAATCGCCGCGAAGATGTTGGTCTGTTCGTTGGGGAAGGTGATCTGCAGCCGCCTCGAATCCGTCCTGGAGACGTGGAAGCGCCTGGAGCCGAAATAGGACACGACGCCGTCGGTGCGGTCCTCGAGCTTCTCGAGCAGCGTGTAGAGGTCGTCGCGGTTGAATCCCTCCTGCCCCGGAAGCATCCGGATCAGTTCCGTGAGATGATCGAGCAGCTTGCGGTGCACCATGCCGCTCTGCAGGCAGTTGCTTTCCAGCAGCCAGCGGTTTTTGAGATAGGGATCGACCCAGATGCGCCGCTCCGGATCCTTGAGAAAATGGTCCTCGACCATCAGCACCGGCGTCGTCGAACCGTTCACCGCCGCCACGTCGCCGAGTTCCATGACGCCGGAACCGAGCACCGCCGCCTGGGTGTCGGAAACCGCCGCGACCACCGGGATCCGCGCCAGCCCGAGGCGCCGGGCTACTTCGGGGCGCAGGTTCTCGACGACGTCGCCCGGCGCGACCAGATCGTTCATCCGCAGCTTGGCGAACCCGAAGAAATCGACCATGTCCCGCGACCAGGCGCGATTGCCGACGTCGAAGAGCATGGTTTCGGCGGCGTTCGTCCATTCCGAGCACATCCGCCCGCTGAGCTTGTGGATGAAGAACTCGTTGACCATGAGGATGCGGGTCACCCGGTCGTAGTCGGCCGGGCGGTTGTCCCGGAGCCACAACAGCCGGAGCGCGGGGAAATAGACGTCGGGCCAGCGGGCGGTGAGGTCGTAGATCCGCCGGCCGTCTTCGCCGGCGATGCGTTCCGCTTGCGGCGCGGCGCGGCCGTCGAGGTTGGGCGTCGCCAGGATCTCCGCGCCGTCCTCGTCGACGAACACCATCCCGTGCCGTTGGGAGGTGACCGCCGCCGCGACGATGCCCCGCCGGTCCACGCCGGATTCCGCGATCGCCTTTTCCGCCGCGCGCAGGCAACTGTCCCACGCGTCGCCGGCGCGCCAGTCGAGGCCGTCGTATTCCTTGACGTAATTGTAGCGGATCTCCTCGTAGGCCGAGCCGGCGAACCGTCCCAGGCGATCGATGACGTTGACGTGCACGCCGCCGGTGCCGATATCGAAGGCGAGGACATGGCTCATGTGGCGATCCTCCCCCCGGCGCGGGAGACCGAACGCCGTTCGCGCTTGAGCGCCGCGGCGAGCGAACGGGCCAGGTCCTCGTCGGTGACCAGCTCGTTCACGAAACCGGCGCGCCACGCCCCGATGAAGGCGTCGCGTTTCTCCGCCCCGGCGCAGACCGCCACCACCGGGCAGCGCAACGGCATGTCCACGGCGATGAAGCAGCCCTGGACCTTGTGCGGCAGCAACTCGCCCTGAAGGCTGTAGAACTGCCCGAGGACCTCGCCCACGAATCCGTTCTCGCGCATGCCGCGCAGGATTTCCGGCGTGATGTAGCCGTGGCGGACATACATGGAATTCTTCATCGCGCCGATGCCGATGAAGGCGATGTCCGCGTTTTCCGCCCGCCGGAGCGTGCCGGCGATGGAGGGATTGCGCATGATCGACTCGGCCTCCTGCGGCGTCGCGCCCCAGGCCGGCGCCCAGAGGTTGAAGTAATTGACCTTGAGCTTGGTGGCGAGGGTGTAGGACATGTCCAGAAGATCCAGCGCCATGTTCGATTGGGTGTTGCCGACGAGGGAGACGACGTCCTCGGTCTTGATCGGGCCGTCGACGTCGAGCAACTGCGCGAACTGGTGCAGGGTGCGGCCGATGCCGATGCCGATCACCCGCTGCGTCCTGAGCGCTCGGATGAAGCGGTAGGTAAGGCCGTAGGCGACGGAACGCACGGGATCGGGACCGGAAGGGACGACCGTGACCTCGTCGAGGCCGGTGAGGTCGACCAATTCGTGCTCGAGCGAAAACAGGGACACCCGGTCCCCCTTGACGCGGACGTCGACCATGCCCCGCGCCTTGGCCTCCTTCAGCAGCCGCAACACCTTGATGCGGGGCAGCTCCAGGCGGTCGGCGATTTCCTGCTGGTTCATCTCGTCGACGTAATACAGCCAGGCGATGCGCAGCAACAGCTCGTGCAGGTTGTCCTGGGGCATGCCGTTTTCCCCGCGCGACCGGGCGCAATCCCGGACCGGGACCGCGCGCGAACAATTATTCTCTTTGCTGTAACTTTGATCGGACAAATGTTCAAGGATTTGGATAATTGTAAAAAAGCTCCCGTGTTTGTCAAGTCCTTTTCCGCAGAAACCGCCCGCATCCGGGCAAAGCGACGGGATCGCCCTTCAACGGTTGTTGGTTTGCGGACTTTTGGAGCGAATCGAACAAACCGCCGTTGCTTCCCTTCAAAAGTCCGCAATAGGGAAAGTTTGCCGCACTGCCGGCTTTTTGGGGAGGGGCGCGGTTGCGGCGACGCCTGCGGGACAGGGAGTTCCCGGGCGCCTTTCCGGGACCGGGTTCGGCCGTGAACGGTCAGGACGCGGCCAAAATCGCCCTGAGGCTCGCGGCCAGGCTGTGGAGAATCAGCCAGCAGGAGGTCGCGCCGGCGTCGAGCGTGCCGATGGAACGCTCGCCGAGGCGGCTGGCGCGGCCCACCTTGGCCTGCAGATCCTTGGTGGATTCCCACCCCCGCTTGGCGGCGGCCTCCATCGCGTCGAGAGCGGAGGCGAAGCCCGAGTCTGCGGCCTTCTCGAATGCCTCGGTCGCGGGGACCAGCGTGTCCATGAGGGTCTTGTCGCCGACCTTGGCGTCGCCCAGGCTCTGGACGCCGGCCATGGCGGCCCGAAGCATCTTCCCGAACACGGGAGCGTCGATCGCGTCGACGTCCTTGATCGCCTTCGACATTTCCATGAAAAAGGTGCCGTAAATCGGACCCATCGAGCCGCCGATTTCGGTGAGAAGGATGCGCCCCAGCTTTTTGAGCGCCGTTCCCATGTCCTCCCCGGAAAGGTCCACCTGCTCGGCGAACAGGGCGAAGCCCTTGTTCATGTTGATGCCGTGGTCGCCGTCGCCGATGGCGCCGTCGATCTCGCTCAGATACGCCTTGTTTTCCCGGATGACCGGGACCAGTCCGCCCACCGCCCGCGCGCCGTCCTTTTTGTCGAACGATTCCGCCATGCGTCTCTCCTAGTGGACTTTTGGAGAAAATCAAACAAACCGCCGTTTGATTCTCTCCAAAGTTTCTTGGGTTTACATTTTACGTCGGGAATTATTGCAAGGTCGGCGGCATCGCCCGACAGGGCGAAAAA
>JAISXA010000171.1 GCA_031270685.1 Planctomycetota bacterium | reverse complement strand
GGCCTACATCATCGCCGGCCACCACGCCGGCCTTCCGGACGGAAAGGCGTCGCTGGTCAGGGAGTCGGCTCCGGGATGGACTCTCGACGAGTGGCGGAAGGAAGGGGAAAAAGACCTGGCTGCCATCGGTGACGCGGCACAGGCGATCCGCGAGCGCCTGCCCGACACCAGCCTATTGCGACCGCCGCCGTTTCTCTCGGGTTCCTCCGAGCATACGGCGCAAGCGCTTCCCTTCTGGATTCGAATGCTGTTTTCATGTTTGGTCGACGCCGACTGCCTCGACGCCGAGGCGGTGTCCAATCCCGACGTCGCCGCCAGGCGGGGGAGCGGCGCGACCGTCGCCGAACTCCTCGCCAGGATGAACGACCGCCTCGCCGCTTTTCCGGTTCCCGAGCCGGGAACGGTCAACTCGATCAGGGCGGAAGTGTTGGCCGCCTGCCGCAAGGCGGCGAGACAGCCGCCGGGGGTCTACTCCCTGACCGCTCCCACCGGCGTAGGAAAAACCTTTTCCGTGATGGCATTTGCGCTCGAGCACGCGGTGAAATATAACAAGCGTCGCGTCATTCATGTCATTCCCTACACCAGCATTATCGAGCAGACCGCCGGCGATTTCATCGCCATTTTTGGTTCCGAGAATGTGTGCGAACACCATTCCGGCGTCGCCGACCGGAAAAGCGATTCCGACGAACCGACCGCCTCCCGCCTGGCGGCTGACAATTGGGACGCGCTGATAGTAGTGACAACCTCGGTGCAGTTTTTTGAATCCCTCTATGCGTCGCGCGGATCGAAATGCCGGAAATTGCACAACCTCGCCGATTCGGTGATCGTGCTCGACGAGGCGCAACTGATTCCAGTCGCTCTTCTCGAACCCTGCGTCGAGGCGCTTCGCCAGCTTGTTCATGGATATGGCGTGACCCTGGTCCTATCTACCGCAACCCAACCGGCGCTGCCCAAACTGGCGGCGGCGGAAATAATTCCCGACCCGCGGGATCTGTTTTCCAGACTGAAGAGGACGCGTTTCGTCTGGCCTAAAACTGCGGAAGACACGGTATCCTGGGCCGATCTGGCCGCCAGACTTCGAACCCACGACTCTTTCCTCTGCATCGTCAACACCAGGAGGAACGCCCGCGACCTATGGCTTGAAGTGGGCGAAGACGCATTCCATCTTTCAACCCTGATGTGCCCGCAGCACCGGCGGAATGTTTTGGATAAGATTCGGCGGCGGCTGGCGACGGGTGAGCCGACAAAGGTCGTCAGCACCCAGTTGGTCGAGGCGGGAGTGAACATCGATTTTCCCGTCGTCTACCGCGCGCTCGCCGGGATGGATTCGCTCGCCCAGGCTGCGGGCCGATGCAACCGCGAAGGGAAAAAGCCAGGCGTCGCCGAGGTGCATGTCTTCATCCCCGAAAAAGGGAATCCGGCCGGCCTCATCGCCAAGGGCGCATCCATCGTCTCTGAATATCTTCGCAACTCCGACACGGCAAGATTCGAGTCGCCGGACATATTCTCGGATTATTTCCACCGCCTGTTTCATTTGGCGAACGACAAGGGCGACCAATTTTTGGAAGACCTTTCGCGGGAAGCACGGTCCGGATTGTTCCCATTCCGGACCATGGCCCGGCGGTTTCGCATGATCGATGAAGACACCTCCCCCGTCGTCGTCCCCTATCGCGGCGGGGAGGAGCTTATGGAGCGGATTCGGCGACACGGGCTTGATTGGAAGACGCTTCGCGAGGCGCAACGGTTTATCGTCTCCCCGCCGCGGCGCATCGCGGAAAAACTTGAACGGGAAGGGCGTATCGAAGAAATAGCCGACGGCTTCTACGCCTTGACGAGGATCGGCCGTTACGATGATCACGGCGTCGGCCTGGACGTATGGGACGGCGATATTTCAGCCGAAACATTCATTGTTTGAGAAAGGAGGCGCCCATGAGAGGATTTTGCCTGGAGGTGACCGGGCGGTACGCCTGCTTCACGAGGCCGGAGATGAAGGTTGAGCGCGTCAGCTACGACGTGATCACCCCTTCGGCGGCGCGGGCGATCTATTCGGCAATATTGTGGAAGCCGGCGATCCGATGGCGCATCACCCGAATCGACGTGCTCAACCCGATTCGCTTCGCCTCGGTGCGCCGCAACGAGGTCGGCCGCGTCGCCTTGCCAGGCAATCGGGACGGGTTCTTCGTCGAGGACGAGCGAAAACAGCGCGCCGGCATGATTCTGCGCGATGTTTGCTACCGCCTGCATGCGGAGTTCGATTTCATCCCCCCCGAAGAACGCGCCGAAGCTCGCAACCCCCTGCCCGACTTTCTCCGCGACACCGAAGCCGCCGCCGGGCAGGACGCCAAGCCGGATGAAAACGAGGCGAAATACGCCGCCATGTTCGGCCGCAGGGCGGACAATGGGCAGTGTTTCACCCAGCCCTATCTGGGATGCCGGGAGTTTTCCTGCGCTTTCCGCCGGCTCAAGAACCCCGAAGCCGAACCCTGGGAAATCCCCGAATCGCTTCGCGGCGAGCGCGATCTCGGCTGGATGCTCTACGATTTGGACTATGCCGACGAAAACGACCCCAAACCGCTTTTCTTTCGCGCGGTTTTGCGGGACGGATCCCTGCGGGTGCCGGCAAGGGAAAGCGAGGAGGTGCGGGGATGATCCTTCAAGCATTGGCGTCTTATCACCAAAGATCGTCCGATAAAAAAACGTCCGATAAATTGGCACAACTCGGTTGGATAAGCAAACTCATCGATTTTGCGATCGTCATCGACCGGACCGGCCGCTTTGTGACGGTGGACGACCTGCGGGAGACCAAGGATGGAAAACACGCCGGCAAGCTGACATTTGTGCCGAACATCGGAAAACAGGCGCAAAAACACACCAACAGCGGCAAGGACGCGAATCTGCTATGGGATGACGTGCGGTTCATCTTGGGTAGGAAGGCAAAGGGAAAAACGACCATGGAGGCGTTTTGCCGGACGGTGGAGGAGTTTTTCCCAACCGGCCAAACCCAAGTCGACGCAGGCAT
>JAISXA010000144.1 GCA_031270685.1 Planctomycetota bacterium | reverse complement strand
ACCAGCGTCTGCCACAACTGGATCGCGGAAACCCGGCGCTTCGCGCCGGCGCTGCGGCCGGTCGCCTTCGGCGAGGGCGACCGCGAACGGACGCTCTCCCGCCTCGGGCCGGGGGACCTGTTCGTCACCAGCTACGGCCTGCTCCAGCAGGAGGAGGAACTGTTCTCCGGCGTCGCCTGGGCCGCGGCGGTGCTCGACGAGGCGCAGGCGATCAAGAACGCCGCCACCAAGCGCTCCCGGGCGGCGATGAAGCTCAAGGCCGGCTTCCGCTGCGTCACCACCGGCACGCCGATCGAGAACCACCTGGGCGAACTGTGGAACCTGTTCCGGTTCATCAATCCGCACCTGCTCGGGTCGTGGCGGCGTTTCCGGGAGCGCTTCGCCGACCCGATCGAACGCGGCGGCGACGCGGAGGCGCGCGACCGGCTGCGACGCGTCATCCGCCCCTTCGTCCTGCGCCGGCTGAAAAGCCAGGTGCTCGCCGCCCTGCCGCCGAAGACGGAGATCACCCTCCGGGTCGAACTGGGGCGGCGGGAGCGGGCTTTCTACGAGGCGCTGCGCCGGGAGGCGCTGGAGCGCCTGGACGGCGCGGAGGGCGGACCGGAAGGGCGGCGCATCCAGGCGCTCGCCGAGATCATGCGCCTGCGCCGCGCCTGCTGCAGCCCGGAACTGGTGACCGGCGACGCCGCGCTCCCCTCGGCGAAGCAGGAGCAGTTCGACCAGACCCTGCGCGAACTGCTGGAAAACAACCACCAGGCGCTGGTGTTCAGCCAGTTCGTCTCGCACCTGGCCATCATCCGCCGCCGCCTCGACGCCGGGGGGATCCGCTACCGCTATCTCGACGGGGCGACTCCGGCGAAGCGGCGCCAGGAGGAGGTGCGGGCCTTCCAGGACGGCGACGGCGACGTTTTCCTCATCAGCCTCAAGGCGGGCGGGCTCGGCCTCAACCTCACCGCCGCCGATTACGTGATCCACATGGACCCGTGGTGGAATCCGGCGGCGGAGGACCAGGCGTCCGACCGCGCGCACCGCATCGGCCAGCTCCGTCCGGTGACCGTGTACCGGCTGGTCGCCGCCGACACCATCGAGGAGCGGATCGTCGACCTGCACCGCCGGAAACGCCAACTGGCGGAGGATCTGCTGGCCGGCTCCGACCAGTCCGCGCGACTGGACCTGAACGAAATGCTGCGGCTGCTGCGGGAGGATTTTTGATTTTTTTCGAGGGAAAGCAAACAACCCGCCGTTTGCTTTCCCTCAAAGTTTCAGGGCGCCCGTTTCAGCGCCGCTTTTTCGCGATGCCGCCGCTTGGGGGCGAGTTTACAAAAAACGCCGCATTGGAACGGATGCGGTTGAATCCTCAAAGGAAAGCGGGCGGCGGTTGGCCCGCTTTCCTTTGAAGCGTAGAGGAGGGACGCTCCGGGAATGCCGCCATTTGTTTTCACCATGCAGAACGTTTCGAAAAGCTACGCCGGCAAGCCGGTCCTGGCGGACATCAGCCTCTCGTTCTACCTCGGCGCGAAGATCGGCGTGGTGGGCGAGAACGGCGCGGGCAAATCCACCCTGCTCCGGATCATGGCCGGGGTCGACCGGGACTTCGCCGGCGAGGCGCGGCTAAGCAGGGGCATGAGCGCCTGCCTGGTGCCGCAGGAGCCCAGGCTCGACCCGGCGAAGACGGTGCGGGGCAATCTCGAGGATTCCGTCAAGCGGGTCAAAGACCTTCTCGCCGCCTACGACGCGGCCGCGGCCAGGCTCGGCGCGGACCTGGCGCCGGAGGAGGCGGAGCGGGCGCTGGCGGAGATGGGCCGCCTGCAGGAGGAGATCGACGCCAAGGACGCCTGGGAGATCGACCGCGCGCTCGACATCGCCTCGGACGCCCTGGTCCTGCCGCCGGACGACGCGGAGGTGAACGCCCTGTCGGGCGGCGAGCGGCGGCGGGTGGCGCTGTGCAAGGCGCTTCTCGAGAAGCCGGACCTGCTGCTGCTCGACGAGCCCACCAACCATCTCGACGCCGAGACCGTCGCCTGGCTCGAGGACCAGCTTCGCGAATATCCCGGCACCGTCGTCGTCGTCACCCACGACCGCTATTTTCTCGACAACATAACCCGGTGGATTCTCGAGCTCGAGGACGGCCGGGGCATCCCCCACGAGGGCAATTACTCGTCGTGGCTCGACCGGAAGCGCGAGCGCCTGCTCCGCGCCGAGAAGAGGGAGACCGACCGCCAGCGCCTCCTGGCGCGGGAGCGCGAATGGATCGGCGCCAGCCCCCAGGGCAGGCTGGTGAAAAACCGGGCCCGGGTCGGGCGCTACGACGCGCTGATGCGCCAGGCTTTCGAAGTCGACAAGGGGGACGTGCTGATCCAGATCCCGCCCGGGCCGCGCCTCGGCGACCGGGTCCTGGAATTCCGCGGGGTGGGCAAGGGCTACAACGGCTGCGAATTGATCCGCGACTGCAGTTTCGATCTGCCCCGGGGGGCGATCGTCGGCGTCGTCGGCCCGAACGGGGCGGGCAAGACCACCCTGTTCCGCATGATCATGGGACAGGAGAAGCCGGACGCGGGCGAGCTGGCGCTGGGCGGGACGGTCGTCCTGTCCTACGTCGACCAGGACCGGGACGCGCTGAACGACCGGAACAGCGTTTTCGAGGAGATAGCGGGCGGCAAGGACGAGATCGAACTCGGCGGCAAGCGCGTGAACGCGCGCGCCTACGCCGCGCGCTTCAATTTCCGGGGCCGACAACAACAGAAACTGGTCGGCGAGCTTTCGGGGGGCGAGCGGAACCGGGTGCACCTGGCGAAACTGCTGCGCGGCGGCGGCAACCTGCTGCTGCTGGACGAGCCGACCAACGACCTCGACGTGAACACCATGCGCGTGCTGGAGGAGGCGCTGCAGGCGTTTCCCGCCTGCGCGATGGTCATCAGCCACGACCGCTTCTTCCTCGACCGCGTGGCGTCGCACCTGCTCGTCTTCGAGGGCGAGGGCAGGGTGCGCTGGTTCGACGGCAACTTCCAGGCCTACCGGGAACAGGAACTGCGCGCGGGGAATCCGGACCGGCTGCTGCACCGCCGCAACCGGTACAAGCGCCTGGCGCTGCGCTGATTCGCGGGGAATCGAACAAACCGCCCGCCGTTCGATCTCCTGCAAAGTTTCAGGCGTTTGTTTCAGCGTCGTTATTTCGCAACGCCGACGGTTTGGGGCGAACCGATGAAAACACCCGGTTGAAACGGGTGCGGTTGAATCCTTAAAGGAAATCGGGCGGCGGTCGGCCCGAGTTCCTTTAAAAGCGTGCGCCCGGCGGGCGCTATTTCAGCGCGGCGAATTCCGCCGCCGTGGGGAACGACTTTTGCGTGCCGGTTTTCGCGGTCGACGCGGCGGCGTAGCGGTTGGCCATGGTTATCGCCTTTCGGACGTCGCCCAGGGTCAGGAGATGGTAGGCGAAACTGCCGATGAAGGCGTCGCCGGCGCCGGTGGTGTCCTTCGGCCGCAGCTCGTGGGGGGGCGCGAGGAATTCGCCGGTTTCCGCGCCGAGCAGCAGCGCGCCCCTGGCGCCCAGGGTGACCAGCACGTTGGCCAGGCCCTGGTCCACAAGCGAGCGCGCGGCCGTCCTGGCGTCGTCGACGCCGGCGACCGGCAGGCCGCTGATCGCCTCGAGCTCGGTTTCGTTGGGCACGAGATAGGTCACGTCCCTGATGGCCCGGAAATCCAGCTTCGCCGCCGGCGCCGGATTGAGAATCACCGGGATGCCGTTTTTCGCGCCGAATTCGACGGCGTGGTAGACGGTCGGAAGCGGCACCTCGAGCTGCAGGATGATGACCCCGCATTTCATGATGTCGGCGGCGGCCCGGTCCACGTCCGCGGGGGACAGGAAATTGTTCGCCCCCTTGACGATGAGGATCGAATTGTTCGCGTCGGCGTCGACGAAGATCGGCGCGACGCCGCTGGAGGTTCCCGGCGCGGTCGCGACGTGGCGGGTGTCGATGCCCAGCCGCTCGAAATTGTCGCGATAGGCCGGTCCGAACAGGTCGTCGCCGATCCTGGTGACCATGAGAACCTCGGCGCCCAGCCTCGCCGCCGCGACCGCCTGGTTGGCGCCCTTGCCGCCGAAGCCGAGATCGAAGGCGGGGGCCTCGACCGTCTCGCCCGTCCGGGGCATCCGGTCGACCCTGGTGATCAGGTCCATCATGTTGCTGCCGATAACGGCGATTTTGGGTTGGTCCGCCATGGCTTTTCCTTGTCTTTGCGGGCGGCCGGAGAAGCGGGAACGGATCAGCCGCCGACGATGGCGACCGACGCCGTGGCGCCGATGCGGTTGGCGCCCGCCTCGATCATCCGCAGCGCGTCGTCCCGGGTGCGGATGCCTCCGGAAGCCTTGACGCCCAGGCCGGGACCGACGGCGGCGCGCATCAGCCTTACGTCGTCGACGGTCGCGCCGCCGGTGGAGAAGCCGGTCGAGGTCTTGACGAACGCCGCGCCAGCCTCTTGCGCCAGGGCGCAGGCCGTCCTCTTCTCCGCGTCGGTCAGAAGGCAGGTCTCGAGAATGACCTTCACCGCCGCCCTCTCCGCGACCGCGCCCACCACCGCCGCGATATCCGCTTTCACATAGTCGAAAGCGCCGGTTTTGAGGCGGCCGACCGCCAGCACCATGTCCACTTCCACCGCCCCGAGGTCGGCGCACAGCTTCGCCTCGTACGCCTTGGCGCCGGAGTGCATGGCCCCGAGGGGGAAGCCCGACACCGCGCACACCATGACCCCGGTCCCCGCGAGCAGTTCGGCGCAAAGCGGCACGTAGGAGGAGTTGACGCAGACCGAGGCGAAACGGTGTTCCGCCGCCTC
>JAISXA010000119.1 GCA_031270685.1 Planctomycetota bacterium | reverse complement strand
ACTTGTAGTACACGCAAATCCTTTCGCCTTCCATCTCGCGTATCGGGATGTCCAGCCCGTAAATATTCCGTAAAACCTCGGGGGTCATGATCTCGTCCCGGCCGCCGACCGCCACCAGTTCCCCGTCGCGCAGGGCGACGATGAAGTCGGCGTGGCAGGAGACGAAGTTGATGTCGTGGACGACCAGGACCACGGTCTTCCCGAGGTCGTCCGCAAGTTTGCGCAGGATGCGCATCATATGCACCGAGTGCTTGATGTCGAGGTTGTTCAACGGTTCGTCCAGGAGGACGTAGCGCGTATCCTGTGCTATGACCATGGCGATAAAGGCCATCTGGCGCTGGCCGCCGCTCAGTTCATCGAGAAAGCGGTCGCCGATGTCCCCGATCTCCAGGTAGGCGAGCGCCTTTTCCACCATCTCCCGGTCTTCCCCGGTCAAGCGGCCCTGCGAATGGGGGAACCGCCCGAAGGCGACCAGTTCCTCCACGGTCAGCCGGATATTCATGAAATTGCTTTGCCGCAGGATGGCGAGGCGTTTGGCGAGTTCGCGGCTGTTCCACTCCCCGACCCGCACGCCGTCGATGCGGATTTCGCCGCCGTCCGCGGACAGGAGGCGGCTGATCAGCGACAGCAGCGTCGACTTTCCCGCCCCGTTCGGGCCGATGAAGGCGGAGATCCCGCCCTCGGGCAGGGAGACGGAAATGTTTCGCAGCACTTCCTTGTCGCCGTATTTTTTGCCGACGTTTCGTATGTCGATCATGCTTCCACCCGTGGACTTTTGCGGGAAGGCAATCCAACCGCCGCTTGCCTTCCCTTGAAAGCCGGTTATTCGTTTCGTCCCTCGCGCAGCAACAGGAAAAGAAGATACGCGCCCCCGACAAGGTTGATGACGACGTTCGCGGGAACGTTGAAATTCAGCGCGCGCTCCACGGCAAGCTGGCCGGCGAGCAGACACGCCAGACTCGCCAGCGTCGACCCGGCCGCCAGCCAGGCGTGCCGGAAGGAATGGAAATACCGCCGCGCCGCGTTGACCGCCAGGACGCTCAGAAAGGTCACGGGGCCGCCGAGAGCCGTCGCCGCGGCGATCATGACCGCGACCATGAAAAGCTGCCGGCGGACCAGGCCCGGGTAGGCGATCCCCAGGCTTACCGCCTGTTCGCGTCCGAGGGACAGCGCGTCCAGGCGGCGGAAATCGGAAAAGGAGGCGGCGAAGGCCGTTCCGGCGCATATGAAGGTCACGCCGGTGAGGGAAAGATTGAGGTTGTTGAAGGACGCGAACATTTTCCCCTGCACGACGGCGAATTCGTTCGGGTCGATGCGCAGTTGCATGAAGGAAGACAGCGCCTTGAACAACCGGCCCAGAACCAGGCCGGTCAGGACGAGAAAATGGATGTTGCCGCGCTTTCCCCGGAACATCAGCGCGCAGAGGGCGGAGGCGGCAACGACCATGACCGCGACGGTGATCAGGAAATCGCGGGCGTTGTTCATGGCCGCCAGGCGCCGTGCGCCGAAAAAATAGACCACCGCCGTCTGGATTAGAAGATACAGGGAGTCCAAGCCGCTGATGCTCGGGGTGAGGATGTGGTTTTCGGTAATGGTCTGGAATACGGCGGCGGACCAACCGAGGGCGAGGGAGATGACGGCCATGGCCGCCACGATGTGCAACCGCCGGGGCAGATGATAGCCCATGTTCCGGTGGTTCAGGCCGATCAGCAGGTATGCCGCGGCGATGAGCAGGCACGCTCCGGCCAACGCGGCGCAGCGGCGCGCCCTATGAATCCGCAAGGCGGTTCCTCCGCGCCAGCAGCCAGAGGAAAACGCCTCCCCCGATAATGCCGGCGGTCACGCCGACGGGAATCTCGTACGGGCGCATGACCAGCCGGCTGACGAGATCGCAGAACAGGACGAAGTTCGCCCCCAGGAGCGCGGTGTCGGGCAGGTTCGAACGGAGATTGTCGCCGCGAAAAATCGCCGCCAGGTTGGGAATGACCAGATCGATGAACGGTATCGCCCCGACGCTGATGGTCACGACCGAGGTCGTCAGCGCGGCCAGCGACAGCCCCAGCGTCGTGAGCTGCCGGTGGTTCAGCCCGAGGCCGCGCGCGAAATCGCCGCCCATGCCGGCGATGGTGAACTTGTTCGCGTAAAGGTAGGTAACCGCCGCGACGGGGATGCCCGCGTACAGCAGTTCGTAGCGCCCCCTGACGACGAGGGCGAAACTTCCCTGCAGCCAGGATTCCATGTTCTGCACCAGGTCGTAGCGGGTGGCGAGAAAGGTGTTCAGGGATTCCACCACCGCTCCGAGAACCATGCCCGCCAGCGGCACGGTGATGATGTTGCGCACCCGGATCCGCGACAGGATGCGCACAAAAATGAAGGTTCCGGCCAAAGAAGAAAGAAACGCCGCCGCCATCCGCGCCATGAGCGGCGCCTCGACGAAAAGCAGGGTGCCGGCGAGAATGCCCAGCTTGCACCAGGCGACCGTGCCCGCCGTGGACGGAGCGACGAACCGGTTCCGGGCGATGGTCTGCATTATCATCCCGGCCACGCACATGCCGCCGCCGGCGACGATGACCGCGACGAGCCTGGGAATCCGGCTGATCAAAAGCAGATCGCCCAGCCCGGAAGCGTCGGCCCATAGATCGCCGAAGGCGAATCCCGCGTTTCCCGTCGCGAGGGAAACCAGCGAAAGAACGATCAGCGACGCGATCAGCGCCGCTGTTCCGCGTCTTGTCCTCTTTCCCGGCGGCCGGCCGGCGCGCGCCGCGTTCAAAGGCGCATCCGTCAACGACCGTCTTTGGGGTTTTTCCCGCATTTCAGGGTTACAGCGCAAAAGCACCGGTCCCCGAGATTGAGCTTGTTGAGGCATTTCAGGCAGCGGTCCAGCGAATACACCTGGTACGAGCGCACCTCCAAATCCTTCGCGGTCTTCTCAGTCAACGATCTCCCCTTCGACAACGGATACGCTCAGCTTCATGCCGTCGCAGACGCCCCGCACCTGGACCACGGTTCCCGGCCCGACCGGCCCGCCCGACAATTCCCCTTTTTTCAACGAACAACGCACCCTCTTTCCGGATGCGCCGCCGCCAAGCAAGGTCAGCCACGGTTTGTCCGCGTCCGGCTTCGAGGCTTTCTCCACCTCGCCCTTGACCCGCACCACCTTTCCCTTGAACAGCGCATCGGAGGCGAGTTCGTCGCGGCCATAGGCTTCGGCGAGGTCCCGCGCCATGATGAACAGCGCCCCGTCGTCGTTCAGCGCGTAGGCGACGCTGAAGTCGCCGGACACCGCGACCGGCGCCAGCTGTTTGCTCGCCCCGGTTTCGGCGTCGCGGCTGGCGGAAGTCACCGCGTCCACGCCGTCCGCGGAGAGCGCGCCAGCGGCGCAAAACGCCGCCAGCGCGGCCACCAGCGCCATGCGCGGCGCCATCCCCGATTTTTTCCGCATTTCACGCCTCCGAAAAGGTCCGTTCCCGCATCGCCCCGCGCTCCATTTCCACCACCCTGTCCGCCCGCCGCGCCGCATCGTCCCCATGGGCGCTGAACACCACCGCCACGCCGGAGGCCGCGAGCGCGGCGAACGCGTCCATCGCGGCCCGCGCATTCCCCGCGTCGAGATCGCCCGTGGGCTCGTCCGCCAACAGCAGTTCCGGCCGGTTCATCATCGCGCGAGCGATGGCGGCGCGGCGCATCTCGCCCCCGGAGAGCTGCGGCGGGCAAGTTTCCGCGAGATGCGCGATCCCCAGCTCCCCCAACAGGTAGAAGACCCTTCCGGCGACGTTGTCGTCCCGGGCGGCGAAATAGTGCGGCAGGCGGACATTGTCGAGGACGGTGAGGTTCGCGAGCAGGCTTTGGCCCTGCGGCACGTAGCCGATGCGGCGGTTACGCAACTCCGACCGCTCCGCGTCGGAAAGGGCGAGGATGTCGGTCCCCGCCACCGACACGCTCCCGGCGCTCGGGGTCAACAAACCGGCGACCATGTTGAAAAAAGTCGTCTTGCCGCTGCCGGAACGGCCGACGATCCCGACCATTTCGCCCGGCTCCACGCGAAGATTCGCCGAATCGACCGCCCGGAACGGGACGCCGCCCCGCACATATTCTTTGCATAGCCCGCGCACGTCCAGGACGCTCATTCGCCGCTCCGCAATGTCAGATAGGCGTCGCCGGAACCGATCCTGATCGCCGAATAAAGGCACGACAATGGTCCGACCGCCACGGACGACAGCAAACACCCCGCGCCGAGGACAAGCGCGGATCCCGCCGGGATCGCGAGGTACGGAAGCTCCAGCGCGGTTGTGATCAACCGGTGGAAGGGCGCCGTAAGGCCAAGCGCGGCCGCGATGCCCAAAATCCCGCCGGCGGCGCTCACCAGGAGCGATTCATAGAGCACGATTCCCGCAAGCTTTCCCCGCTTCGCCCCCAGGATGCGGAACAGGCCGAATTCCCGCCTCCGTTCGTCGAGCATCAGGAAGAAGAAAATGAACAGCGCCGCCGCCGCGCAAATCCAGGACAGTGCGGCAAGGGCGCGGGACAGCAGGGAAAGCCCGCCAAGCTTCTTGGCGATGTCGGAGATCATGCTCCTGGAAACGACGATTTCCAGATCGTAGTCGATGGCGTATTCGCGCAGAATCGCGTTGGCCACGTCCTTGATGTTCAGGCCGGGGGCGACGGCGAGCATTATGGAGGAGACGGAGCCCGGCTCATATTTCACCGCCGCGTTTTTTGCGGTGCGCAAAAGCTTCTTCGCGCTGCCCATGGTCATGAAGACGCTGGTGTCGAAGCCCATTCCCGTCCTGTCGAGTCGGGCGGCGATCCGGAATTTCCGCCCGAAAAGCGAGATTTCCGTCCCGGTCTCGCCGCCCACCATATGGCCCACCACGACCTCGTCGCCGGCCGGCGTCGGGACCGCGTTGGCGGACACCCAGGGTTTGACCACAAAGTCCGCCTCCGGGTCGTAGGCGATGACCTGAACCGGCATGGTGCAGCACGAAGCGTTCAATGTCGCGAGAAACAACTGCGGAGCCGCTCTTTCCACGCCGGGAAAGAATCGCAGCTTGTCCACCAGGTCGCCCTTCAGATAAAAAGTGCTCGGTTCGCCGCGCAACAGCGCGGCCTGAAACTGCTTGTCGTAGCCGTGCGGCACCACGAGAATATCGGCCCCGAGCCGGTTGGACATGCTCTCGACGCCGCGCCCGACGCCTTGCGACAACAGCGCGCCGCCGAACATGGCGAAGGCGGACACCGCCACCGCCATGCACAATCCGGCGCTCCGCGCCGGCCGCCGCCTAAGATTGTTCTTGGCGATTTGGAATGTCGTGAGCGGCTTCATGCGAACGTCTTTCCCGAGCGTCGATATATCCGAGATAGAAAATGACGAAAAGGCTCCCCATGACGATAAGGGCAAGGGCGACCATAACCGCCGGAAAAGTGCCGATGCGGCACGGCATGGCGGGCGAGGCGCACAGCCCGACGAGATGCGTCGGCACCATGCCGGCGGTTACGGCCAAAAGAACGGCGGCGGCGCACATGCCCCGGCGCATGTCCGACGACCGGGCGAAGAACAACATGACGCCTACCAGGAAAAAGGCGGCGCCGAATCCCTCGAGTACGCTCCCGCTCCAGTAACAGCGCATGGGAGCCGCCCCGTGCGGAACCGGACAGACGGGAAAAAGGCGGAAGGGAATCGCGGCGAGCAACAAGCCCGGCGCCGCGACGGGAAGACTGGCGGCAAGCGATCGTTTCCAGGACGATGCCTTCACAAAAAGCTCCTCATGCCGACTTGTGCAATTTGGCTCCGGTCGTCGTCCTGGCGATTTTACCGTGCTCGAGAATGATGACCCGCTCGGCGTGCTCGCCAACCTCCGGCGAGTGGGTGACGACGATGATGGTGCTTCCGGACTCGTGCAGGCGGTGCAAAATTTTAAGGACCAGTTTTTCGTTCGCCTCGTCCAGATTGCCGGTCGGTTCGTCCGCCAGGATCAATTGCGGGCAGTTGATGAGCGCCCGGGCGATGCACACCCGCTGTTGTTCGCCCCCGGAAAGCTGGCTCGGCAGGTGCCTGGCGCGCTCGCCCAACCCCACGTTCCCGAGCGCCGCCAACGCCTCGGCTTCGTCCGGCATGCTGTGGTAGTATTGCGCGAGGACGACGTTCTCCAGCGCGGTCAGGTAGGGGACGAGGTGGAATTGCTGGAAAATCAGCCCGATCTTGTCGCGGCGGATGGCGGTCAATCCCTTGGGGGACAGGCGCGACAATTCCTCGCCGTCGAGGACGACCGAACCGTCGGACGCCTTGTCCATGCAGCCGACGATGTTCATCATCGTGGTCTTGCCGGAACCGGACGGCCCCATGATCGCCAGCCATTCGCCCTGCTTCACCGCAAGGTCGATGTTCTGCAGCGCCTTCACCGCGCCGTAGGTCATGGAGACTCCGCGCAGCTCTAGAATATTCATAATTTTTCCTTAAAAAGTATATCAAAAAACGTAGCGCTATTCGCCGCGCAGCACGATCGCCGGTTCGACCTCGGCCGCCTTCTTGACCGGCAACAGGCAGGCCAGGACGGCGACCGCGACCGCCGCCGCCAGCGCGGCCGGCACGGCGACCAGGTCGAACTCGACGGAGCGGCCGAACACGCTCCTGCTCGTCAATTGCGCGAAATAGTACCCCAGCGCGACGCCGGCGATGCCGCCGGCCAGTCCCAGGACCGCGCCCTCGGCGATGAATTCCATGATCACCGTCCCGCTTTCCGCGCCGAGCGCCTTCTTCAGCCCTATTTCCTTCCGGCGCTCCATGACCACGGTCATCATGGTGGTGGCCACGCAGATCAAGGTCAGGCCCATGACCACGGCGGCGACCAGGAAGACCAGGAAACGCAATTTCCCGAGGACCGTCGCCTCCGAACTCGCCACCCGCTTCACCAGGCGCGGCGTCGCGCCCTCGACGTTTTCCCCTATCTCCGCCGCCAACGCCGCCAACTCGTCCTGCCCGGCCTCGATGCTGATCTCTACCAAGTTGACCCGGCCCGGGGCGCCCATGATCCGTTCGAGCGATCCCAGTTCCATGAAGATGACGCTTTCCTCCGTGCCGCCCGTCCGCACCACGCCGCTGACGATCATGTCCAGGGCGAAGGGCGTCATGTCGCGGGCATGGCCGGAGATCCTGGCCTGCGTGCCCGGGGTGATGCCGGTGATCCGCGATATGTCGGCGCCGATCATGATCTCGTCGCCCCTGGCGGGCCATGAACCGTCCACCTGCCAATAGGGGCTGGTCTTCGCGATCTGGGCGAAGCGCACCCCGGCGGCGGTGTAGGGCTGGCGGTTGATGCCGAGCGATTCGTAGCGGTACGGGGTTATGCCGACCAGCTGGTCGGGCGGCAGATGCTCCGCCGCCGCCTCGACCTCGTCCATGGACATGATGCCGGATTCTCCGGACGGGACCAGGACCATGTTCGCGCCGTAGGAGCGGAACTCCCGCCCGAGCTGCCGCGGAATGTCCCGGTATAGGGTCAGCATCCCCGACAACACCGTCGAGCCGAGGGCGACCGCGAGGAAGGCGGCGAGCATGCGCAAACGCCGGCGGACCAGCGAGCGCAGGATCATGTTGACGAACACGAGGCGCTTGTTCACCGGCGTTCACCTTCCATGGAGCACTTGCGTCGGGCGCAGGGACAGGAGCAGCTTGATCGCGGGCAGGCAGCCGAGGGCGGTGACGAACACCACCAGCGCGCCCACCAGCGGGATCGCCGTCGAACTGACGGAAATCGCGGCGCCGAAAACCGCCGCGCCGATGATCCGCGAAAACCACAACCCGAGAAAATAACCGGCCGCCGCCCCGACCGCCGAGGTCAGGAGCGTCTCCGCGAGGATAAGCAGGAGAACGTCCAGGTCCGTCGCGCCGATCGCCTTCAGCAGGCCGATTTCGGTGCTGCGTTCCATCACGCTGGCGGTCACCAGGTTCGACAGCGCGAGGGCGGAACAGACCATGCTCAGCACGGTCAAGAGCGCCATCAGCAACTCCACCTTGCCGAGGATGGCGCCCTCCGACGCCGCCACCTGGAGGATAGGCTTGGCGCGGGCGTCGGTTAGCACCTCCTCGATCTGGTAGGCGATGGCGCTGATGTAGGCGGTGCAGTACCAGGTCTCCCATTCCTTCGCCGAAAGGCTGCCGGGACTGCGGGCGGCGCGGCGGGCGAGCTCGTTCTCCGGCGTGGTGAGCGCGCTGACCTCCACCCGCTGCACCAGTCCGCCCAGGCCGGTCATGCCCTGAACCGTCGCCAGCGGCATGAACGCCTGGTCGTCCTCGGAGCTTCCGCTGTTGAAAACGCCGACCACGCGGGCGGCGGCCGGTTTGCCGTCCGGGCCGGAATAGCGTAGCTTGTCGCCCTGCTTCAAGCCGAGCCGCCGCGCCAGAACGTAACCGAGTACCGCCTGGTCCCCGGCGTCGTCGTCCGGCCATTCCCCCTCCAGCGTCCACCACGACTTGAGGCCGCGCATGCCGGTGGAGACGCTTTCGCCGGTGGGCAGATGCAGCGTCTTCGCGAACCAGGTGCCGACGACGGTGAAGGCGAGATCCTTGTCCGCCGCCTTGACCGGAGCTTCCAGGTAGGGCGCGAAATCGACGATGTTGTAGGCCCAGAAGATGGTTTTCAACCGCCCCAGTTCGTCCTCGCGCAGGTATTTGTCGCTCACCCCCGCGCCCCCTTCGAGGCCGTAAAGGTCGCCGAGGAACGAGGCTCCGCGCGGAATCACGTTCAGGTTCGCGCCGTAGGTCTTCAACTCCCTGTTGATCTTGTCCCCGACGTCGAGCATGACGTTCAGCATCGCGGTCGCCAGGGAAGCGCCAAGCATCACGGTGAGCGCTATCAGCAGCAGTTTTTTCCGCTGCCGAACCATGCCGCCCTTCACGATCCTGAAGAACATTTCCCTTCCCCTATTTTTTGAAACGCCAGGCGTCCTTTTCGAGATCCGCGACCTCGATGCGCATCCGCCCCTCCTCGACGCGATAGCTTAGCGGCACCGGATTGCAGCCGCCCGGGAAGCCGATGGTGGATTTGTTCATCACCACGTCGCAGAGGATGCAGACGACCTGGCCGTTGCGCTCGTAGTAGCCGGTTGCGCCGCAGACATCGCAAGCGTCTAGGCCGACGCCGAAGGCGGTCTCGTTCTTCTTGATGACGATGTAGCGGATTTCCGTTCCGTCCGGGGCTTCGTGCCGGAAGCGGTGCAGCTTGCCGTCGTCGATCATTTCCAGCGGGAGCAGGATCATGCCGTCCCTGACCGCCATTTCCTTCGGAGGCTCCAAAACCACTTCCCGGTTCTCGTAGGCGGCGCCGACGGTGACGGACAGAAGCGCCGCGACGAAAACGGTCCCGAGGACGGCGCACCAGCGCTTTTGCCGCCGGGCCGCGGCCTTGAGCTTGCGGACCAGCGCTGGGTTGGGCGCAATGAAGCTTGCGGCCCTGTTCTTCAGGTAGACCGCGACGGCGGCGGCCGCTCCGATGGCCATGAGAACGAACAGGAACCATTCCGCGCGGTTCAGGAAAGCGATGATCAAGCCGGTCAGGAAGGGCGAACGCGGAATCAGGTTGCGCCCGAGAAGGATTTGCAGGATCGTCAGGAACTGCCGGCCGGCGTGGACGAGAAGGACCGCCTGGAACAGGATTCTCCGCACCCTCGGGGAAAACTGGCGAAATATCGAAAGCGTCGCGTACAGGGCGAGCAGGGCGAGAACCAACCCGATGGAATAACCAATCACCTTGTAGGCGTAGCGGGTGTTGAATATGGAATCCATGCCGACGGGAAAATCGTAGGGATAGAAAAGGATGTCCGGAAGCGCGAACCCGACCCAAAGCGCGAGGCAGGCGGCGGAAATCAGCGTGAACCAGGCCCGGCCCCGACCCTCGAGAGGATTCCGGAGGGGAACCCAGGCCAGAAGGACAAGCAGCGCTTCGGCGGCGAGCGCCGGAAACAGCAGCGCGAGATTGTAGTATTCACGGACGACGAAGCCGGTATTCTTTTTCAAAAGCACCAGCGTCAGCGCCGCGATCGCGCCCAGCCAGAATCCGGCCCGCAGCGGCTTCCCGGAGCGGTCGCCGGCGCGAAGCTCGTGGAAGGCGAGAAAGACGCCGATCACCAGAACGACAGGCAGGGCGGTGTTCGTCACCGCGATGATATATTTCAGCATATTCGCCCAAGCCGGCAAATGGCTGACCGGTCAATGAACGATGCCATCCCCCGGCAAGCCGCCCCGCCGGGGAATGGCATCGCGAAAAACTCAATCAACCAGCGGTTTGTTTGATTGCCCTCAAAAGTACATTACCAGACGCGGGGAATGAAATCAAAGTTCCAGCTCACCTCGATCGGCTTGTCCCAGAAGCGGCCTTCGACGCCCGTTTCCTTGTCCACGTGCAGCAGATAGCTCTGCTTGGTGGGATTTTCGATGATGAAGGTGATCTTGTAGCGGCCGGCCCCGTCCAGCTTGACGTTGTTGCCGTAATGCGGGCCGTCGCTGGCGCTCATGGGCATGAAGGCGCCTTCGATCGCCTTTCCGCCGCCTTCCTTGACCGCTTTGTAGCGCACGGTCAGGTAGGGGACGAAATCGCCGACGCCGTACCCGAGCTCGTTCCCCTCGAGCGCGCTGATGTCGGCTTCCAGGTGCATGTCGGAATCCGCCGCCGGCAGGCCGCCCAGCCCCGGGGGATCCATGTCGACGGGCTGGAAGTAGACGCCCGCGATGAGCAGGGGGCCGACTTCATAATCGTCGCCTATCGGGAATTCCTCGAATCCGGCCGTTTCGGCGCCCGGCGCCGGGGCCGCCGACCAAGCCTGCGCGGAGGAGAACGCAATGCCGAAAACCATGACCGCGGCGACGAGGCAGAACCTGAATTTCCTTTCCATGACTTTTCCTTTCTATGGTCAACATGGAAAACAGTGAACCCTCTCAACAACACACCCCTATGCCGACTGCGCCTCCAGGCGCAGCCGGCGCGATTTCCGAACCGCCAGCACGATGGACACGACCGCGAGAACGATCAGCGCGGCCTGGGGAAGAAGCGTCTCCACGGTGGGATAGACGCCGAGCAGGTCGATGGACTGGACATGGGGGACGGGAGTGACGCCGACCACGTCCGCCTCCTGCAATTCCTTCACCCCGCCGCCGGCGAAGCTGATCGACATGATGAACAGGAGAATGCTGGTGGCGATGAAGAACGGCTTGGTGGGAATGACCACGGTTCCGAAGCGGATGAGCGCGAAGAGGACGACGAGCAGCACCGCCGCCACCGCCATGCCGAGCCAGACCATGCCCATGTGCTCGTGGGTGTCCGCGATGAGCGCCTGGTAGAAGAGAATCGTCTCCGCGCCCTCGCGGAACACGGAAAGGAACGCGGCGAGCCCGAGGGCGAAGGCGCTGCCCCCCGCGACGGCCGACTTCACCTTGCCGTCGATGTAGCTTTTCCACGCCTCCACCTCGGCCTTGTTGATCATCCAGTTGCTGACGAAAAACAGGACCACCACGGCGGTCAGCATGGCCACGCCCTCGAGGATCTCCTGGTTGGCGCCGCTCAGCTCGAACAGGTATTGCAGCGCGAGCGCCAGGACGACGCTCGCCGCCACCGCGGCGGCCGCGCTCCAATAGACGACGCCGGTCCGGTTCTGGTTGCCGGAACGCACCAGGTAGGTCGCGATGGCGGCAATGACCAGAATCGCCTCGAATCCCTCGCGCACCAGGATGAGAAGCGACGCAACGAAGGCGCCGGCGGCGCTTTCCTCCTTGCCGTCCAGCTGGTTGGCGTCCTCGCGGAGCATTTTCGCCAGCAGGGCGAGCTCCGCGTCGACCGCCGCGGCGTCCGCCTTTTCGGTCATCAGCTTTTTGACGGCGCTGAACTTGTATTCGACGCTGGCGGCGCGCTTGCCGGAGATGTACGACAGGACGGTGCGTTCGAACCCCATTTTTTCGTAATAGCCGAAATACGCGTCGTTGACCCGCGCCTTCGCGGCCTCCGCGTCCCCGTCGCGGTATATCCGCCCCGAGTCGTCGAGAACCTTGCGCATCTCCCCGGCGATTTCGCCCCACGAGGAAAACTGCTGGCCGGCAAAGGCTTGAAAACTCACCGCGGCGACAAAAAGAAAACCGCATAAAAGCGGACGCAGCGTTTTATCCATGCAAAGACCCTCCTCCCGGGGAGC
>JAISXA010000011.1 GCA_031270685.1 Planctomycetota bacterium | reverse complement strand
ATACGCCTACAAGAACACCACGAACAATCGCAAGCTGACGGATGCCGTCGTTCGGGATCTTGACGGAAATATGGTTCCGCCGTCAAAGCGGTTCAATATGAGAGCGGTTAATGTCTTCTACCAATCCCAGGCCGCCGGCGGGACGGAAAACCTGCGCGGCTCCATCACCTTCCCGCCGCATTTTCAAGCGGCGCTACCGCAAAGCAGAAACCCGGAAAACATCGCCTATGCGCCGACCGTTATCAAACTGTTCCGGAACGCCGACGTATCGACCGTCGTCCACGAACTGAACCACGGAAAATGGACCCCCAGGAAACTTTTGATAGAATCAAACGGCGGTTTGTTTGATTCTCTCAAAAAGTCCACTTTCAGCGAGCCTTGGAAAAGCGCTTCGATGCCTCGATCGCCTCGTCCATAAGCAACGGCTGTTCTCCGGTAAGGCGTTTGTGGTAGCGGAATGCCCATAGCGCCCGGCGATAGGATTCCCGAGCTTCGACGACTCGGCCGGAATCCGCTTGACGCTCCCCGTTTTCCAGTGCGCGTTCACCGATTTCGACCAGGCTGAGCCCGGCTCCGTCACGGTTCGCCCCGGGATCGGAGCAGCCCGCGGCAACCAGCGGATGCAGGAAAAGCAGGATCAATAACAACGTTTTGCCCATCTTCCATCCAGTGGACTTTTGCGGGAAATCAAACAAACCGCTGTTTGATTTCCCGCAAAGTTTCAGGGCGTTCGTTTCAGCCACGCCTTTTTTGCAACGCGGCAGGTTTGGGCCGGGTTGACGAAAAAACAACCCATTGAAACGAAAGCGGTTGAATCTTTAAAGGAAATCGGGCGGCGGTCGGCCCGATTTCCTTTAAAAGTCGACATCCAATGCCGGTCGATGCTCAACCTCCGAAGCCGACGATCGACCGTAGAGCGGCGTCCATATCGACGTCCTCCGTAGCTTCGGCGGCAATCTCCTGATGCCGCAGCCTTCCCCCCTCATCTATGGCGAGAACGGCCCGGGCCAGAAGCCGGCATTCGCGCATGAGCAACCCGTACCCTGTACCGAATTCCGCCGCCGGATAATCGGAAAGCGGCGTGACTCCCGTCATAACGGTCCGCGCCAATCGCCTAAAGGCGAAGGGAAGATCCATGCTGACCGCCAGCATCCGAATGCCGCCGTACCGGCCGGCCGCGTTCGAAAGTGCGCCGAGCCGGGATCCGGCCGCGGGAAGATCGAGACTGGGAAACGAGTTAACGAGAACTTTTTCGCCCCGGAAATCGGACAAGCGCAGCTGACGAAGCTCGGCGTCGACGACGGAGAAATCAGGAGCGGCCATGCCGATACGCCGAATCTCCCCGAGCAGGGTCATCGGCCGTCCCCGAAAGGCGACAAGCCCCCTGTGTTCGTCGTCGGCGCAAGCGCAGGTCATTCCATCCCTTCCTTGCGCTTCAGGAATTGGCCAAAACCAGGAGCACCTCATCAAGGTAAATGTTCTTGCCCGGGCAGGCCGTGCTCGACATGTCGCGATGCCCGACGATGGAGGCGAGCCCGATGTTGCACTCGCGGCGCAGGAAGTTCAGGAGCGCTTTAAGCGAAGCGAGTTGCCTGGCCGTCGGCAGGTCGTGCTCGAAGTTGCCGACCAGGGCGATGCCGATGGAGGTTTCGTTCAGCTTCCTGTCCGCTCCGCCCCCCACGTGCGCGCCGTCCAGCTGTTCCCGCCAGCGCTTGCCGACCGCCACCTCTCCGTCCGTCATGCCCCTGCCGTTGCCGATGACGAAATGATAGCCAAGTCCGTTCTCCCACTTCCTTTCCTCCCGGTGGTTGCGGTCGAACGCCTCGACCGTTCCGGAATCGGTCGCCGTGTGGTGGATCACGATCCGCCGCCAGCGCGGCGAAGGGTTCGTCGCCAGCCAACCAGGGCTTTCGACCGTCGCCGGAAGAGCCCTCAGGCGGGCGCGAAAATCCTCACGCGTATACTGTCGTGCCACCGTCCCCGTCTCGGCCGGCGGAAAAACGAGAAACCAGAGGAAATAAAGGCCGACCCCGACAAGGATGAAGGCGACGATCCATTCCAGCATCGCCAACGCGCGTTTGATGCGCCGTTGCCGTCCCTGCCTGCGGATGGCGGTAAGCGGGCTGTCGCCCCGCATTTCCAGCGGCGCGCCGGAATTCGCCGGCGAAGCGCCTGGACGCGCGCCGTCGCTCGTCGCCCCCCCGCCCCCGGCCGGACCGCCGGGCGATACGGCCGCATCTTGAATTTCCGGAGCATCATCGTTCATCGCGCCGTCCATGGAATTTTGAATGCTATACCGCGTCCCGAATCAGCGTGCAGGCGGCGGCGGCGGCCGTCTCGATCCGCAACGCAAACGGCGAAAGGCGGATCTCCGCCGCCGCCGCCCGGCCGCACCATTCGCGCTCCCGCTCGCTTAGCCCGCCTTCGGGACCGATCACGATCAGCGCCTTTCCCGAGGCCGCGAGGGGCGCGGCGTACGCCTTCGGACTCTCGCCGCCGGGGGAACCGACGAACAACGCCGCGGCCTCCCGCTCCGCAAGCGCTATGGCCGCCGCCAAGGTCCCCGGCTCAAGGATCTCCGGAAGCCTGGCGCGCCGGCTTTGCTTGGCGGCCTCGATCGCCCAGCGCCGCCATCTGGCCGGATCGCCCTCTCCCTTGGCCACGCTCCTGTCGAGCAGCAGCGGGAGGATCCTGTCCACGCCGAGTTCGGTGCACTTTTCCACCAGAACCTGCCAGCGTTTTCCCTTGGGCATGGCGGTGGCGATGGTCAAATGCACGCGCGGCCGGGAATCCTCGAGAATTTCCGTTATCCGCGCCGTTACGCGATCCCGGTCGGCGAGACTTATCGCCGCCGCGCCATAGCGGCCGAATCCGTCGAACAGGGTGATCGCGTCGCCGGCGGCCATACGCATGACGCGGAACGCATGATGCGACTCCTCGGGACCGAGCGCGTATTCGCCCGGCGCCAGGAGCGGCTCCGACGCCAGGAACCGGTGTGGTTCCGCCATGAGATCCCCCTGACTTCCGCGTTCACGCGAACATGAAGGACAATTCGGAAAGCGGCTTCCTGTCCTTCGGCGCCGGTTCGGAAAGCGGTTTTCCGAACGGCATCTGCGCGATCAGCCTCCAGGACGCGGGCAGCTTCCATTCCTTCGCGGCTTCCGCCTCGACCAGGTTGCCGTAATGCTGCAACGAGGCGCCGAGCCCGGCTTCGCGCAGCATGACCCAGACAGCGAGCTGGTGCATGCCGGCGGAATGCAGGGAATAGGCGGTGAAACTGTCCTTGTAGCGCGGGTAGTCGCGCTGCAGGTCGGCGATGACTTCCTGGTCCTCGTAAAAAAGCACGGTGCCGCGTCCCGCCTTGAACGAGGAAATCTTCCCGTCCGTGGGGGCGAAGGAATCCTCGGCCATGAGCTTGCGTAAGGCTTCGCGCACGATTTCCCAAAATCTGTCGTGGTGTTTTCCCAGCAACAGCGCCAAGCGCGCCGATTGCGAATTGAACGCCGACGGCACGCGCAAAACGGCGAAATCGACGATTTCCTTGATCTCCTTGTCGGAAACGGGGCTTTCCGCGGATATGGCGTAATAGCTGCGTCTCGCCGCAAGGGCGTCTTTCAGTTCCATGATTTTTCTCCAGCCGGGCAAGGGTTGTCTGCCGCGGCGCCATCGCGCGCGGGCCCGGCGCAATCAATTCTATCCCATAACGGCGAAAACTCAACCCCCCTCCCCCTCCCGGAAAGCCGGCGGGCGAGTCAGGGACTGCCTTCGTACCCCCTGAAAAGCCTGGGGCCCAGGGAAGTAGTGACGCAATAGGGGATGGTCCCGGCCCACTCGGCGAGATCCTCGGCGGAAATTGCCGCGCCCCGCGAGGAGCCGAGAAGCGTGGCTTCGCACCCGACTTCCACATTTTCGATGCCGGTTATGTCCACCATGGTGTAATCCATGGAAATCATCCCCACCACCGGGGCGCGCCTGCCCCTGACCAGAACCTCCGCCCGATTGGAGCATTCCCGGCGATACCCGTCGGCGTAGCCGACCGGGAGCACCGCAACCCGCGTCGGCCGCCGGGTGGTGAAGGTGCGGTTATAGCCGAGGTTCGATCCGGGCGGATAATCCTTGACCTGAATGACCGCGCTGCGCCAGGCCATCGCGGGCTGGAGCGGAAAATCCCGGCGCAGTCGTCCCGGTGAAAGATAGCCGTACGCCCCCGCGCCGATCCGCACCATGTCGAAATGCGATTCCGGGAACAGGACCGCCGCCGTCGAGCTTGCGGCGTGGCGGATGAAGCCGCCTATCCCCGCCGCTTCCAGCGCGCCGCAAGCCGCCCGGAAGCGTTCAAGCTGGAGGCGACTGTATTCGGCGTCCTCCGCGTCGGCGAAATGCATGAACACGCCTTCGAAACGGAGGCCAGGCATGTCCGCAACCGCAACCGCCGCCGCCGCCGCGTCTTCCGGAAGTATCCCCAGCCGCCCCATGCCGGTGTCGATCTTGAAATGCACCGGAATCGTGCGCCCGCCCCTCGCGGCTTCGATGGCGACCAGCCGGGCGATGTCGAGGTCGTGAAGGGACAGGGTGAGGTTGTATTTCACCGCGACGCGGACCTCCTCCGGAAATGACGCTCCAAGCACCTGGATCGGCACGCCGACGCCGGCCTCGCGGAGCATCTGCCCCTCGAGGCAGGTGGCGACCCCGATCCGGTCGGCGCCGCCGGCGATCGCCGCCGGCGCCGCCATCTCGGCCCCATGACCGTAGGCGTCCGCCTTGAGGCAGGCAAGCAGCAGGCGGTCGGGGCCGACGAGCTTGCGGAACGCCCGGATGTTCCGCGTAACGGCGGAGAGGTCTATCTCGAGCCAGGCGCGATGCCGGGAGGGATGGTCGAGTTCCTTCATTCCCATTTTCGATCTTTCGCTGTCATTGCCTTCTGCGTCCCTGGAAGGCGAAAATGATCGACGACGGCGCGGCGTTCTCCAACTCAACGCCGCTGGCGAGGCCGCGCGCGAGCCGGCTGGTTTCGACGCCGCGTCCACGGAGGGCTTCGGCCAGGTACTCTGCCGTCGCGTCGCCTTCGAGATTCGGCCGGGTGGCGAGAATCACCTCGCGGACGGGATGGCCGCCGTCCGCCTGCTTCTCGATGCGGGCGAAGAGTTCGCGAATCCGGAG
>JAISXA010000009.1 GCA_031270685.1 Planctomycetota bacterium | reverse complement strand
GGCGGCGAAAAGACGTATCGACCGCTCATTAAAGGTCGGCGCCAATTGGGTAAAACGAAGGGATATTTGCTCATCAAGCGTCATATCGATTCAGGATATGCATATCCGACCAAAATTGCAAATATTATTTTGCGTCGAGCCCTTAGGTAGAGGAACGACCCGCTAACCCGCTTCTTGGTGACGAAGAGCCCCAGAGCCGCCATGGCATCGGTAAGACTTCTGCGCCGAAGTTTCCGGTAGTATAATCCCTTGTGGCAGCCTTGTCCATTGTCATTTCCCCCCTTTCCGGTCACGGTTGCGCCGCTCGCTTCGCTCCTCGCGGAATGGGTGTTCCAGCGGACCGTCCATCCGGGGAGTCCACCCGCTTTCCCCACTATCCTGAAAGCCGGCCGGTATTCGCGGTCGTCACGGAAGTCCCGGGGGATACGCCACAACCGGCTTGCATCGCCTTCAATTTCGCCAAGAAATAAATTCGGTTGAATCATTACCGGAAATCGGGCGGTGGTTGCCCCGATTTTCTGTAAAAGTCAGCTTCCGGTAATGGTCGATATACATCAATGGGCGCGTCCCGCCGTCGGGAGAGCGACGGCGACGAGGTGCGCGAGGAAAGCCGGCTAATTTTCCGGGCGCGCCGTCTTTTATGGGAGCGGAACGTGGGGCAGGTGGCGGACATCGCATCGATAGGCTATGTATGGGCCGCCATTCTTGGACTGATCCAGGGATTGACGGAATTCCTGCCCGTCTCGTCGAGCGGACACCTCGCCATGGCGGGGCATGTCGGGTTCGGCATGCCGGCGGGCCCGGAGCTCGACGCCTTCCTTCATCTCGCGACGCTGCTGACCGTGTTCATCTACTTCCGGTCGGCGATCATACGTTGTTTCCGTGAGGATCGAAGGGTGTTGGCATACATCGTCGTCGCTTCGATACCCACCGGCGTCATCGGGCTGCTGTGCAAAGACTATTTCGAGGCGCTTCGGCTGTCGCCGAACATGATTTGCGCCGGGTTCATGGTGACGGCCGCCGCATTGTCTATGGCTGAGCTC
Organism: Planctomycetota bacterium; assembly: GCA_031270685.1. Lineage (GTDB taxonomy): Bacteria > Planctomycetota > SZUA-567 > SZUA-567 > SZUA-567 > JAIRTL01. The sequence continues at coordinate 3,628 of JAISXA010000009.1, read as the reverse complement.
AGCCATGGCGGAAACTACCGGCTTCGCGGCCTTGGCGGGTTCGGGGCGTTTTTCATCGGCCTGTGCCAGACGCTGGCGATCTCGCCCGGCATCAGCCGGAGCGGCTCGACCATTTCCGGAGCGATGCTCTGCGGCATCGACAAGGAGGAAGCGTTCGCCTTCAGCTTCATTCTGTCCATTCCCGCTGTTTTCGGTGCGGCGTCTCTGCACGCCTATAACTTGTGCAAGGAACGGGGAGGTCCGGCGGCGCTGTTCGCCGGACAGGAATGGGGACCGCTTCTCACCGGTTTCGTCGTCGCGGCCGTCACCGGGTTTGTCGCCCTTTCGCTCCTTGATTGGGTGGTGGTGCGCGGGAAATTGGCGTGGTTCGCCGCGTATTGCCTGTTGGCCGCGGGCGCGGGATTCGTTTACTTCAATTTCGTCAGATAGACGGCAGGTGAAGGGAAAGCAATGGAGCGGGATGGTGCTGGAAAAAAGGAAGATACTTCGGGGTTGGGCGGCGTCGTGGCCGCCTTCATCGGACTGGGGCTGGCGGGCTTGGGCGTCTTCCTGCTGTTGTCTTTCGCGACCGCCGACGTTCTTCTCGATCCCGCGGAATCGGCCAAGGGATGCTGGACCGGGCTGGTCGGAGCCTGGATCGCCTTCGGCGGCGTGAACACGCTTGGCCGGATACCCGCCTTGGCTCTCGCCGCGCTCATCGTCTTCTGGGGACTGCATGTCGTCAAGAATGTCCGCTTTCTCGCCACCTGGCCGGAAGTGTTGGGCGGGCTGACGACGGTCGCCGCCCTGTCGATGAGCATGTGCGCGTTTTCCAACCGTTACGACATGGCGACGGGAGGGTTGTTCGCTGTGTACGCGTCCCCGGTCGCTATTCTCTATTTCGGCCCGTACGGCTTGGCGCTCGCCTCCGCCGCGACTCTGTTTTTTGGAATTCTTCTCGCTTTCGGCGAGTCGGCCGTATTCGGCATTCGCGGGGCGATGGCGACGGTGTGGCGCGCCTTCCTCGGATTCCGGAATACGGTCGCGCGTCTCGGCCAGCTTCTGCGCCTGCTGTTCAGGCCAAGGTTCGCGATCGCCGGCGATGCGCCGTCCGAGGGCACGACGGCGACGGCGTCCCGCGCCCCCGATCGCAAGCGCGCTCCCGCCGCCGCGAGGGAAACGGGCGGCGTGGGCGGACCGGTCGCCGTCGGGGATGCCGCCGACGAACCTTCCGCCGCGGCCAGGGGATCGTGGGAGCGGGAACCATCGGGGAAGGAGGCGAAAAAGCCTGAGCTCCGCGTATGGAAGCCGCGCGAAGCTTTCCATTCCCGCTTCCTCAATCTTGACCTCCGCACGGAACCTGAAAGCGAAGGCGCCGCGCCTTCCGCCGATGCCGTCGATCCGGTGACGGCCGGCATTTCCGGAGTGCAAAGCGAAACGACGGCGCCCGAAGGCGGGGCCGACGTCATCATGGACGTCGATGCCGAACCCGACGACGAAGACGGGAGCGAAACCGGACCGGCGGCGGGCGACGAGGATTCAATCGTCGAGGTGTGCGGCGAACTGGAATGCGACCCGAAGGCGGGCCAGGCCGTGCCCGGGCCGATCGACCTCGCCGCGCCCTCGCCGCCCCCGGGAAAAACCGCCGCGCCGCGCCGCCCACCGAGCCCGCGGCCGGCATCGGCGTCGGCGGCTAGACGCGAACTGTCCGCCGGACAGTATGTGCTGCCGCCGATCGAACTGCTCGATCCACCTGGCCCGCCCGTAACCGAGGACTGCGGACAAATTGAGGAATGCGCGAAAATCCTTGAGCAGACCCTCGCTGAATTCAAGATCGACGGGCGGGTGGTCCATATCGAGCGCGGTCCGCGCGTGACCCTGTACGAACTGTCCATCGCGCCCGGCATCCGGCTGAGCAAGGTGACCTCCCTTTCGGACAATCTCGCCATGCAACTCAAGGCGGAATCGGTACGGATCATCGCGCCCATCCCCGGCAAGGACACCATCGGTATCGAGATTCCGAACACCCGGGAGGAACTGGTCACGCTCGGCGAGATCGTCGCCGCCGTCAACCGGGAAAAGCGCCGGCAGGCGCTGCCGATCTGCCTCGGCAAGGATGTGGCGGGGTCGTCGCTGGTGGCCGATCTCGCGAAGATGCCGCACCTGCTGATCGCCGGCGCGACCGGAAGCGGCAAGTCGGTATGCATCAACTCCATTATCATGTCCATGATGATGTGCTGCCGGCCGGACGAGACGCAACTGATCATGATCGACCCGAAAGTGGTGGAATTGTCGCGTTTCAAGGACATTCCGCACCTCATGAGCCCGGTCATCACCGACATGAAGCGGGCGGTGGCGGTTCTCGAATGGATTTGCCAGAAAATGGACGAGCGCTACGAGCAGATGTCCCAGGTTTCCGTCAACAACATCGCCAAATTCAACGCCCTGGGCGAGGAGGAGATTCTGAAACGCCTCGACGCCTACGCCAGTCTCGAGGACATGGCCGCCTTCCCCAAGAATATGCCGTACATGGTGGTGATCATCGACGAACTCGCCGACCTGATGATGGTCGCCGGCAAGGAGGTGGAACAGCACATCACCCGCCTGGCCGCGAAGAGCAGGGCGGTCGGCATCCACCTCATCCTGGCGACGCAACGCCCGTCCGTCGACGTAATCACCGGCCTGATCAAGGCGAACATGCCCTGCCGCATCGCCTTCCAGGTGTCGAGCCGCGTCGACAGCCGCACCATACTCGACGGAAACGGCGCGGAGGCGCTTCTCGGCCGGGGCGATATGCTCTACCTGCCGCCGGGCGTCGGGAAACTGACCCGGGCGCAGGGCGTGTACGTCTCCGACGAGGAATTGTTCCGGGTCGTCGACCACGCCAAGGCGATGGCGGAACCGCGGTATCACAACGACCTGGTGGGGCCGGTCATCGGCGGCGGCGGGGAGGTGGACATCGCCGGCTTCGACGAGCTGTTCCTGCAGGCGGGCGAGGCGATCATCGAAAGCCAGCGCGGTTCGGTGTCGCTGTTGCAGCGGAAATTCGGCATCGGCTACGGGCGCGCCTCGCGCATCATCGACCAGCTCGCGTCCGCCGGGTTGCTGGGGCCGTTCCGCGACGGCAAGGCGCGGGAAATCCTACTCACCCTGGAGGAATTCGACGCCAAGTTCCGCGGTGCAGCCGACGCCGGTATATCCGCGGCGTCCGGCTGGGACGACGACGAGGAATACGAACGCGCCGGCCTTCGCGACGACGAGCGCGACCGCGTGGAGGAGGAGTGGGCGTGACGCCCAAGATCAAGTGAGGCTCCACCCGCAGAACGGGCGGCCTCGGGAAGCCCCCCACTGTAAACGACTATTTTAGTCATCCCTGAAAAGCGGTAAGAGTCTTCAAGTGGACTTTTGGAGATTACGCAGCCCAAACAAGGGCATTGACAAGGAGTTCTTGAATTATTGGAAGGTCGGAGCCGGAAGACGACATGGCATTAATTCTTTCGCGCCATAACTGGTTGCGGACATCCGCCAGTGCATCGAGGAAGAAGACGCAATCCTTCTCCCCGTACCATTCGCGTTGGATGGCGGCGTTCTTTTCGCCTTCATGCTCGATCCTGGCCAGCCAGACCGCCCCATATACCAGATATGAAAA
>JAISXA010000195.1 GCA_031270685.1 Planctomycetota bacterium | reverse complement strand
AACGACCCGGAATTCGTGAAGGCGATGAACCGGGTAGGCGCGGGTAGCGGTCATCCGCCGGGATTCGGCTTCGTGTTGATGCGCTTCTTCACGGACAAGGGCGGCCAGCGCGCTGTGGTCATCACCGAAACGCAATCCGACACCATGAGCCTGCTGTTCGACCCGGCCAAGGAAGAATCTGCCAAGGAAAGCATGGGCGAAGAGCGCGTCGAAGAACTGCGCAAACTCCTCGCGCCGGTCAAAAAAACCTGGGCGAAGACGCTGTTCCGCAACGCCATCCGGCAATTGACACAAAGCGGGAAGGTCGATCGTATCTACGCGATCACGCCGGACGGTCTGGATGATCTGGCCGACAATCCTCCCCAAAGCGTCGTCAAAGACACCATCGGCGAGAAGTCGGCGCGCGCCGAGGGGTTTGGCGACGAAGTGACGCTCGAAATCGACGGCGAGGAAGTTCCCGCCTGGGGAGCCATCGAGGTAAATTCTCCCTCATGGAATGAGCTTGCTTTCCAGGGAGGGCTTTCGGCCAGGCGAGGCCGGCGGACGGCGGGCCGAAGGGCGCGGAACACCGACCGCCTCGCCACCGCCCAGGGCATCTTCGACGGCAAGACGGTACACCTCATCGCCGAGAACCTGTCGCCCGACGAAGCGGCCGGGACACTCCTGCACGAGTTCTGGCACAAGGCGCTGAAGGCGATGGGACTCAACAAGCATCCGGCCTACGAGAAGCTGATGACGCGCCTGGAACGCATCGAGAAGTTGGCGAACTCGCCGACCGGCCGGGGCGGCAAGGTGGAAGAATGGTTCAGGAAAGCGGCCGATCGCCTTCCGGAATCCGACCGTGGCGACCGTGAGAAGCGCCTGAACGAACTGGCGGCCTACGCGATCACCGAGTACGAAACCGCCCCGCGCAGCCTGCCGCAAACGATCAAGAAATGGGTCGAAGACTTCCTTGCCGCGATTCGCGCCTTCTTCATCGATAAGACGGGCCGCGTGCCGGAAAATCTGACGGCGGCCGATCTCTCGGCGATCGCGCGGCGGTTCCTGCAAGCGGAGGCGAAGACGGCAGGCAGGGCCGAAGGCCGCGCCCAGCCGCTCACGGCCCGGGTGCTCACGCCGTCCGGTTATCGCCTGATGAGCGAAATTCACGTCGGCGACGAAGTGACTGCGGCGGATGGCTCGGCGACGAAGGTGGAAGCGGTCTACCCGCAAGGGGTGCAGCCGATCTACCGGATCACGCTTTCCGATGGGAGTTCGGCGCGCTCGACGGCGGACCACCTGTGGAAGGTGCGCGAGGTGCGCAAGGCGGAGTACGAGATGCTGCCGCTCGAAACGATCATGCGCCGGATACGGGCGGGGAGGCGGTATGCGATTCCGCAGTTCGCAATGCCTCTTTGATGAATCTGGGGGTGAAGCGGGAAACGGCAAGGCCGGAGGCGATACGCGCCAAGAGTACCGGGGAGCAGTCATCAAGTTTTTGCCGCGCGAATCGTTCGACATTTTCTTGCGGATCAATCCGAGCATGGCGGTAGGCAATGTAGCTTTTGTGCCGGATAAAAGGGTGTTCGCCCGCATCAAGAACGCAGGCCGGGTCGTTCCAGCTTCCTTTGTGAAAGGTCGTGGCATTGACCAGCACGAAGTGCGGCGGACGACTATATCCGGGAAAAACAACCGGGCCAAGCACGACAAAAAACAGATGTTTCGCCGCACCGGAATCCAGAAAAAACGTATTTCCAGGAACGATCATGCGGCGGCAAGGGTGCGATTGATCGATTTTTGCGCCTCAAGACGCTCAACCAAATTTTTTATGGCCTCTTCTCCCCACCCCGCCGACCTGAGTATTTCGGTGTATGAAATGGGCTGGCTTGATTTTCCAGGGTCTTGCCATTCCGGGAGTTCGTCATGTGTGTAACGCACCAGTTCCCATGTGTCCATGTGCCCGCTGGCATTCCATGTCTCTTCGAGCGCTTCCAGGTCGATTTCGGCAAGATGCGTGAAATCCGCTGGAGAATGGATCGCGGACATGTCGGACAGCGAAACATCATGCTCTTTTCTGTCGGCGAGCCAGCGCTTCCAGTCGGAAACTGGCTTGGCCTTACCGCTGATGAGGTTGAGCGTCATGGAAAGAATAGGACCGTGTTGCAGGGAGAAAAGATTGTCTCCCGTGAGCGGTTCTCCGTAGCGTTCGAGACAGAGTCGCTCCGCAAGATAGAGGAGTTTCATCAGCTTGACGACCTGGAGACTGCCGCCAGCGCGCCACAACAGGTAGGCGGCGGCTTGCGCCGCGCGTTGCTCGTTGAACAGTGGATTGGTGGCAATCATGAGCCTCTCCTCTCGAAACACGAAAAGGCAATCCCGCATCCAAATGCAATCCAGTGTTGTAACCGGCGATGCTTTTCTGCCAGTTCTTTCATCTCGCCAAGCTTTCCGCTGGATTCCTCGTTTTCCTCGGTTTCCAGGAGAACATCCATTTCATGGGACATCAATGATCCCCAATCGTTCGAGTCGGTACAGCAAGGTTTGGTTGGAAACGCCAAAGCACGACGCGATTTGCCGAAACGGAATCCTGCCCCACGC
>JAISXA010000158.1 GCA_031270685.1 Planctomycetota bacterium | reverse complement strand
TTCGGCGGTTTGAATGCCCAATTTGCAAAACTTCAGCTATAATTTAAAATCGACCCCGGGAAAAGACGCCTGTCGACTTGGTCGGTCGAATCGATATGATCGGGCGCCGCTTTTCCGCGGACGTTTGGAGCGGGCGATGGTTGACGAGTCCATCCTCAAGATTCTCCGCAAGCTGGCGACCGGCACGGTCATGCTTGACGCCCATTCCCCGAACGCCGAATGGCGCGAAATAGCCGATGGATCCGACTCCCTCGCGGGCGCCCTGTTGGCCGCGGGCGAGGGCGAGGCCCAGGACCTGGCGCAGGCCATGGGAGTGGTCGCCGGCCGCGTCGCGTCGGGGACGGTCGCCAACCCCGAAGCCGGAATCAAGGCGGTCCGGAACATCGTGGGCGTTCTCCAGGGACTGGAGACGCCGGCCGGCATGCGCGAGTCGCTGCGCAAGCAGGCGCTCGCGGAAGCGACGCTCTTTTTGAAGGACGTCAAGAAAGAGGAGTCCTTCGTCAACGCGGCGTCCTTCGTCGACGACGAGGAGCGGCGGGAAATGATCATCGCCCTCGAGCAGCGCGTCGACGACCTCGACGCGGATCTCATCAACGTCGACCCGCCGGAGGGCGACGCCGAGGCGGTGCGGTCCATCTTCCGCCAGTTCCACACCCTGAAAGGCGAGGGCGCGATCTGCGGAATCAAGAGCGTGGCCGAATTCTGCCACGGCATAGAGACGGAGATAGAGGACGCGCGCCACGGCAAGCTGACCCTGACCCACGATGTGGTGTCCGCGCTCCAGAGCCTCACCGGCCTTATCCGGCCCATCCTCGCGGGCAAGACCCGCGCCGAGATCGGCGAAGACCTTGTCCGGAGCTTGATGCGGGAGCTTCGGGACGCGGTCGCCGCGTCCAGGGACCTTGGCGCGGCGGCTCCCCCGTCCGAATCGACGGAGCCGGCCGCCGACCGCTTCGCCGATTTTTTCGCGGGATTCGCCCCCCCCCCCGCGGACGACGACAAGACCGCGGCCACGGACGAGGAATTCCTCTCGGCGCTCGAGGAAGTGGATTCGCTGTCCGAAACGGGGGGCGGCGCGGAGTCCCCGTTCGGGCAAGGCGACGCCGAAGAAAGCCTCGACGCGGTTTCGGCCTTGCCCGACGCGGCGATCGCCGCGCTTGCCGCGCCGCCGACGGATGAAACGGTGGTCTTGGCCATCAATCCGGAAACGCCCATGGCGGAAGCGATTCGCCGAAGCGGGGACCGGCCGATCCGCAAATCCGGTTCCGCCCCGCGCCCCGGCGCGGACACGGTCATCGAGTCCGGCGAGATTATCGGGCCCCCGATCCCCAAAAGCGGGGAACGGGAAGTCGGGGAAAAACCGGTCGACGCCACCGAGGTCAAGGCGATTTCCATCGACGTCCACAATCTCGACGAACTTATCGAACTGGTCGGGGAGGTGTCGCTCCTGGGATCGTTTTTTTCGTCCCGGCTTTCCGGCCATCCCGATCTCGCGGTGCAGGCCAACAATCTTTCGCGTACCTGCGGCCGGCTGCAAGCGGTCGCGACCGCGCTGCGGATGACCTCCATCCGCCCGCTGTTCATGAGCGTGCGCCGCGCCGCGGTCGAGGCGGCCCGCTCCAGCCGGAAGCTCATCGACATCAACCTGCTCGGCTCCGACACCCTGGTGGACCGTTCCATCGTCGAGAACCTTTCCGCCGCGCTCATCCACGTCATCCGCAACGCGGTCGACCACGGCATCGAGCAGTCCGCGGACCGCCGCCGCGCCGGCAAGCCGGAACGCGGCGTCATCAGCATCAGCGCCAGGCGCACCGATTCGGACGTCGGCATCGAACTCGGCGACGACGGCAAGGGCTTCGACCTCGAGTCGATCCGCAACAAGGCGGTGGCGATGGGCAAGATCCCGCCCGACGCCCCGCTCACCGACGAGGAGATCGCCGACCTGGTCTTCCTCCCCGGGCTTTCCACCGCCAAGCGCATCACCGGCCTGTCGGGGCGCGGCGTCGGCATGGAGATCGTCCGCGAGTCCATCGACAGCCTCCGCGGCAGGGTGGAAGTGAAAACCGTCCCCGGAAAAGGGTCCAGCGTCAGGATGCGCTTCCCGCTGAGCGTTTCGGCGATGGAGGGAATGCTCGTCCGCCTGGGGAGAAACATCCTGGTCCTGCCGGTGGCGCAAGTGCGCGAAAGCTTCCGCCCGACGGCGGCCGACATCGGCAGCATCGAGGGGCGCGGCGCCATCGTGAACATCCGGGGCGTGGCGATCCCGGTGTTGTTCCTTGGCCGGGAATTCGGGATCGCGGCCGAGGCGACGCGCCCCGAGGACGGGGTGCTGGTCGTCGTGGAGGCGGGAGAGCTGTTGACGGCGGTGCTGGTGGACGAATCCATAGGCACCCGCCAGGTCATGATTCGCCCGCTCGAGGGACCGCTTTCCAAACTGCCACTCGTCGCCGGCGCCGCCATCCTTCCCGACCGCACCATCGCCCTGGTGGTGGAAACCTCGCGCCTGACCGAGCGCGTGTCCATCGCCGCCGCGAAGGCCTTTTCCGAGGCGGGACGCCGCCAGGCGGACGGATCGCGGGAGGTGGACACCGTTTCCATCGGCTCCAACCAGGTCGGCGTCATCGACTTCGCCATCGGAGCCCCCACCCCGGAAGGCGGCGCGCGGGAGCACGTTTTCGCGATCAACGCCTTCAAGACGAAGGAATTCGTCCCCGTCGACCGCCTGCAGCCGCTTCCCGGCGCGCCGCCCGGCTTCGCCGGCATGATGCTGCTCCGGAAGCGCGCCATACCGGTGGTGCACATGGGCGTGGTGCTGGGTCTGCTGGCGGAGCGCGAGCGCAGGAACGAATGGGAAAAGATCGCGCTGGTCTGCGAATTCGCGGGCAAAACCGTGGGATTCCTCGTCACCAGGGTCAACCGCGTCTCCTACATTTCGTGGAGCGACATCATGCCTCCGCCCGCCACCGGCGGCATGATCCAACTCGATTACGTCGTCGGCTCGATCCTCATGTCCAGGCTCAAGGGCACGCTTTCCGGCCGCGAAGGCGGCGGGAGCGGCGCCGACGGACCGGGAAGCGACGCCGCGCAGGTCGCCTTCGTGCTTGATTTCGAGCGCATCGTCGGCAACGTCATCCAGCTTTACGGCGATATGGGGTCGGAACTCGGCGATATGGGAAGCGGCCGCAAGGGCGAGGTGCGCATCCTGCTGGTGGAGGATTCCCCCCTGATCCGCAAGCGGACGGTCAAGGCGCTGAAGAACGCCGGGATCGCCGTGATCGAGGCGGGGGACGGGCAGGAGGCCTGGGACAAGATAGCGGAGCTTTCCGCGCAGGCGAAGCAACGGGGGGAAAGCATTTTTTCGCGCGTCGACCTGGTGCTTTCCGACATCGAGATGCCGCGCATGGACGGCTACACTTTCACCCGCAGGCTCAAGCGCGATCCGGAACTGCGGGTGCTGCCGGTGCTGCTGCACAGCTCCATCACCAACGACAACATGATCAAGCGCTCGGACGAGGTGGAGGCCGACGGCTTTATCCCGAAATGCGACCCGAAGGAACTGGCCGAACAGCTGCGGAAGTATCTCTGAATGGACTTGTCCGCCGTCAGTGCCCCTCGACCTGAAGTTTCTGCTTCGCCGCCCTGGCGGTCCGCCGCCGCGGCCAACGCGCGGCGAGGTGGCGCAGAAGATCCGCGCCGAAACGGCGTTCCTCGTTGAGGCGTTCGGAAAAATGGTATCCGAGGTACAGGAAATCCTCGTCGTCCAGGATCTTTTCGGCAAGCAGCCGGCGCTTGAAATCCTTGGGGTTTTCCGCAAGCAGCTTCGCGGCGTGATCCAGCGACGGATCGGCGGCGCGGCTGCCGCGCGAACGCGATTTCTCGGATGTCTTGAGGCTGGCGAGCATGAGCTTGTACCGCAGCTCGTTGTTGAACAGCCCGCCGGCGGCAAGCAGTCCGAGATGGCTCCTGGCGGCCGGGAAGTCCGACGCCGCGAACGACTCGTCCGCGAGTTTGAGGATCTCGGCCTGGAGGATGTCCGGCCGCAGGCTCTTGAGCGAGTCCCAGTGCAATTCGAAATAACGGTCGTTCCTGCGGTTGAGCTCCAGCATCTTCTTGACCCGGTTCCGCGCCCGTTCCGGGGCGATGCGGGCGGGATGCCGCGCCAGGATGCGCACCGCGTCCTGGGTCCGGATCTGGGAGGGATTTTCGTCGATCGTCTTGAGAATCATGTTCACCGCCGCCGGCATGCGGGATAGGGCGGCGATGGCCGCTTCCTTGATCGCCTGGTCGCTCGCCGAGAGGAATTCCATGATCAACTGCGCGTTTTGGGCGGAATCCAGTTCGGCCAGCTTGCCCATGGCGAAGATGCGCACGCCGGAGTGGCGATTTTTCAGCAACTCGCGCAGCCGGTCCTGGTCGTCCCTGGCGGGCGGGACCAGCTCGAGCACCGCGAGCGCGTGGCGGACCAGCCCCTGATAATCCGGATCGTCCAGCAACGGATACAGCGCGGACACGATGTCGGAATGGCCGTTTCCCGACAACGGCAGGTTGGCGAGGCCGATCAGGGCGTAGCGCCGCGCCTGGGGATGCGTCTGCGAAGAGGCGAAGGAAAGCAGCACCGACTTCGACTTGATGTCGGCGATGATCCCCATCGCGATGATGACGGCGGAAAGCGCGGCTTCGTTCTGCTTGACGCGTTTGTCCTTGAGCATGGCCGTGAGGTGCGCGAGCAGGTCGCTTCGCTCGGCGGCGGAATATTTGCCGATTTCTTCACGCAGGGCGCGAATCGCCTCGCGCATGAGATTCAGGTCCGGATGCGCGAGCGCATCGACGAAAAATACGTGCGCCTGATGGGTGCGGATGCGCGGAAGAACCCGTATCATGCGGCGTTGGGTTTCCGGAGGCACCTTCTCGAATTGCTGCTTCAGCGGCTGGACCGCTTTCGGGCCGATCATGGCGATGGCGGCGAGAATCCGGTCCTGGTACTCGTCTCCCTTGTCAAGGGCGCGGACCAGCTGGCGAAGTATCTGCTCGTGGGGAGCCTGTTCGATGATCTCGAGGGTTTCTTCGAATATTTCGGGGTCGTCCGTCTCCGCCATCAGATCGGCGAGGGTTTTGAGTACGCCGGCTTCGCGCGAATCGATGGCCCGCAATACGCGGATGGCCGCAAGCCTGAGATCGACATCCGGATGGTGAAGAAGTTGCTGTATTGTTTTCAACGTGGTGTTCACTGTTTGCCGTGTCACAAAATTGGTTATGAATATTCAGAAAAAGTAGTCATACTTTGTTGCCGGTCGTGGTCGCCTCGACGGAAAACAACCCATTGAAACAAAAGCGGTTGAATCTTTAAAGGAAACCTGTCGGCGGTTGGCCCGATTGCATTTGCGAGTCGACCATAACCCGTTCAATCCTCCCAATTCCCAAGGAGATTTGGAGTATATCACCGGTTCAATATTTGTCAATTCACAAATAAAAAACTTGCCACCAGACGAATAAGAACCTGTACGCGGCATCTGCCGCAACCACCTTTTCGTGTCATAATGACAAGGTTTTCCTTTGAACTTTTTCGAAAAGCGGTCCAGTGGTTCGGGTTTCGCGGTTCAAAACGCTTAGCGCCGTCAAAATGCGTCCGCAATCCAATCGGCGCCAACTTTTAAAATATGGCAAAGTAATTGCTTATATTCCCGGGTTGCGTTTTAAATCAAACAACGGCTTGCTTGATTTCCTTCAAAAGTCCCCTTTGCGGAGGTTGACATAATGAGACTGGATAAACTGACTTTGAAAGCCCAGGAGGCGCTCGAAAAAGCGCGCGAACTCGCCGCCAAAAGAAACCACCAGGAAATCGCTCCGGAGCACCTGTTTCTCGCTCTTCTCGGGCAGGACGACGGCATTGTTCCGGCGATATTGAAAAAACTCGGCTCCGATCCGGGTTGGCTCGGGGAACGGGTCGAGCGATTGTTGGCCGGCTACCCGCAGGTTTCGGGGGTGGAGGCCGGAGCCGCGCTTTCGCGGGAGCTGCGGGCGGTGCTCGAAGCCGCTTGGACCGAGGCGGAGCAGTTGCGGGACGAATATTTGTCCACCGAACATTTGTTGCTCGCCATGGCCGACAAGGCGGCCAACGGATTCGGCGCGGCGCTCTCCACCGCCGGCGTCGTCAAGGCGGCCGTTCTCCGCGCGCTCAAGGAGGTCAGGGGCAGCCATCGGGTGACCGACCAGAACCCGGAGGAAAAGTACCAAGCCTTGAGGCGCTATGCGCGCGACCTGACCGAACAGGCGCGCCAGGGCAAGCTCGATCCGGTCATCGGACGCGACGAGGAGATTCGCCGCGTCATGCAGGTGTTGTCGCGGCGAACCAAAAACAATCCCGTCCTCATCGGCGAGCCCGGCACCGGCAAGACGGCGATCGCCGAGGGGCTGGCGCGGCGCATTGCGGAAGGCGACGTTCCGGAGAGCCTCGGAAACCGCCGGGTGCTGTCGCTCGACGTCGGGGCGCTGATCGCGGGCGCGAAATACCGCGGCGAATTCGAGGACCGGCTCAAGGCGGTTTTGAAGGAAATCACCGAAGCCGCCGGCGAAGTGATCATGTTCATCGACGAATTGCACGTCATCATCGGGGCCGGGGCCGCCGAGGGCGCGGCCGACGCCGCCAACCTGTTGAAGCCGGCGTTGTCGCGCGGCGAGTTGCGCTGCATCGGCGCGACCACCCTCGACGAATACCGGAAGCACGTGGAGAAGGACGCCGCCCTCGCCAGGCGGTTCCAGCCGGTGTTTGTCGGCGAACCGTCGGTCGAATCGACGATCGCCATTCTGCGCGGCCTGAAGGAGCGTTACGAGGTCCACCACGGCGTGCGCATTCAGGACTCGGCGCTGGTCTCGGCGGCTGAATTGTCGCAGCGCTATATCGCCGACCGGTTCCTGCCGGACAAGGCCATCGACCTCGTCGACGAGGCGTGTTCGAGCCTGCGCATCCAGATCGACTCCCTGCCGCGGGAACTGGACGTCCTCTCCCGGCGCCGGACCCAGGCGGAGATCGAACTCAAGGCGCTCGAAAAGGACACCGACCGGCCGGCCAACGAACGGCGCGAGGCGCTGAAGCGGCAACTCGCCGATCTCGCGGAGGACATCGCGGCGCTGACCACGCGCTGGCAGGCGGAAAAGCGCGCCATCGCCGCGATCGGAAAGCTGAAGCAGGACATCGAGGACGCCCGCGACCACGCCGCCCGCGCGGAGCGCGGCGGCGAACTCGACAAGGTGGCGGAACTCCGCTACGGGACGATCCCCGCCCTGGCCGCCGAACTGGACCGGGAAAACGCCAGGCTGGCGGAGGTCCAGAAGGACGGGGCGCTGCTGAAGGAGGAGGTCGATCCCGAGGACATCGCCGGGGTGGTCTCGCGCTGGACCGGCATTCCGGTGGCGCGGATGCTGGAAAGCGAGATGCGCAAACTCCTCGCCATGGAGGAACGGATGCGCGCGCGGGTCGTCGGCCAGGACGCGGCGCTGACCGCGGTGGCGAACGCGGTCCGGCGCAGCCGCGCCGGCCTGCAGCGCGCCAACCGTCCGATCGGGAGCTTCATCTTCCTCGGCCCCACCGGCGTGGGCAAGACGGAGGTCGCGCGGTCGCTCGCCGAATTCCTTTTCGACGACGAGCGCAACCTGGTCCGGATCGACATGTCGGAGTTCATGGAGAAGCATTCCGTGGCCCGGCTAATCGGCGCGCCCCCGGGTTACGTCGGTTACGAGGAGGGCGGGCATCTCACCGAGCAGGTCCGCCGCCGGCCGTACTCGGTGGTGCTGTTCGACGAAATCGAAAAGGCCCACTCCGACGTGTTCAACGTCTTGTTGCAGGTGCTGGACGACGGGCGGCTCACCGACGGGCAGGGCCGGACGGTGGACTTCGCCAACAGCATCGTCATCATGACCTCGAACCTCGGCTCGCGCGAGATCGCCGCCGCCAGGGACATCGAGGACCCGAAGTTCCGCGCCCGGGTGCAGGCGATCCTGCGCGAACATTTCCGCCCGGAGTTCCTCAACCGCATCGACGACGTCATCGTCTTCCATCGACTGACCGGGGAAAACATCCGGGAGATCCTGGAGATCCAGCTGGGCAAGCTGCGCGAGACGCTCAAGGGCAGGAATCTTCGGCTGGAGGTGTCCGGGGCGGCGGCGGACCGGTTGGCGGAAGAGGGCTACGATCCCGATTTCGGGGCCCGCCCGCTGGCCAGGGTGGTGCAGAACCGGCTGCAGAACCGGATCGCGGAAAAGCTGCTCGCCGGCGCCTACCGCGACGGGTCCGTCATCCGCGTCGAGGAGGAGAACGGCGGGATCGTCCTGGAATAAAAGCCGTCATTTCCCCCGCGCCTTGGCAATCAGCCGGGCGAGAACGCCCAGCGCCTCCAGGGGCGAAAGCCGGTCGGCGTCGAGCTTGGACAGCTCGACGGTGATTTCGCGGGCGAGTTCGTCCATCTTTTTCGGCGGCGCGAACAGTTCGAGCTGCACCTCGCGGGCGGCGGCGCGCAGCAGCTCCCTGCTCTCCTGGAGCATCTTCCAGTCGCGCTCCCCCGCCTGCGCCTCCAGACCCCTGAGGATTTCGTCCGCCCGGCGCACCACCGCCCCGGGAACGCCGGCGATGCGCGCGACCTGGATGCCGTAGGACCGGTCCGCGGCGCCGGGCCGGATCTCGCGGAGGAACACCACCTCGTCCCCCCATTCCCGGACGCTGACGTTGAAGTTCTTCGCGGCGTCGAGGAGGTGCCCGAGTTCGGCCAGCTCATGGTAATGCGTGGCGAAAAGCGTCCGCGCCTTGAGCCGCGAATGGAGGTATTCGGTCGCCGCCCAGGCGAGGGATACGCCGTCGAAGGTGCTGGTGCCGCGCCCGACCTCGTCCAGGACGACCAGGGACTTTTCGCCCGCGTTCTGCAAAATCTCCGCCAGCTCCAGCATTTCCACCATGAACGTCGACCGCCCCCGGGAAAGGTCGTCCGCCGCGCCGACGCGGGTGAAGATGCGGTCGGCGAGGCCGATCCGCGCCGATTGCGCGGGAATCGGCGCGCCCATCTGCGCCATGACGAAAAGAAGCGCGGCCTGGCGGATGTAGGTGCTTTTGCCCGCCATGTTGGGGCCGGTGACGATAAGCACGCGCTGGGTGCGCGGATCGAACGCCAGGTCGTTGGCGACGAATTCCCCCGCCGGAAGCAGCGTTTCCGCCACCGGATGCCGCCCGCCCAGGATTTCCGCGTCCACGCCGTCGTGCATTTCGGGCATGACGTAGCCGCGCTCCGCGCCGACCTCGGCCAGCGACAGGACGACGTCGAGTTCGGCGATCTTTTCCGCCGCCCGTTGCGCGCGCGGAATGGCGAGCGCGGTCTCCCGCTCCACGCGGATGAAGATTTCGTACTCCAACTGCGCGAGGCGTCCCTCGGCGGTCTGGAACCTCTCTTCCATCGCCTTGAGTTCCGGGGTGATGTAGCGTTCCGCGTTCACCAGCGTCTGCTTGCGGATATAGTCGGCGGGCGCCTTGCCCCGGTGGGCGTTGGAGATTTCGATGTAATAGCCGAACACCCGGTTTTTCCCGACCTTCAGGGACGGGATGCCGGTGCGCGCCTGTTCGTTCGCCTGGAAAACCCTGAGCCAGTCGCTTCCGCCCGCGCCGACGGCGCGGAGTTCGTCGACCGCCGGGTCATAGCCCGCGCGGACGATGCCGCCGTCGCGGACGCCGGCGGGCGGGTCGTCGCCGATGGCGCGCAGGATGTTCCCGCCGACGTCGCCGAGCGTGTCCAGGTCCAGGCATTCGCGCAACAGCGGCGCGCGCCCGTTCCCCGCCAACCCGGCGATTCCGGGCAGGGCGAGGCAGCCCCGGGAAAGGGCGGCGAGGTCGCGCGGCGTGGCGCGGCCGGTGGCGACCCGGGCCATGATGCGTTCAAGGTCGGGGAACCGGTCGAGCCGGCCGCGAAGCTCGCGGCGCGTGTCCGCGTCCGCCATGAGTTCGGCGACCGCTTCCTGCCGCGGCCGGATCACGTCGAGCCTGGCCGACGGCGACAGCAGCCAGGAACGGAGCATGCGGCCGCCAGGTCCGGTGAGCGTGCGGTCGAGGACGGACAGCAGCGTCGCGCCGGCGTCGCCGCCCCCCGGCGGCCGGGCGAGTTCGAGGTTGCGGATGCTGTTCCGGTCCAGCCGGAGGCGTCCGGAAACTTCGAGCGTGCGCGGCGGACGGAGATGGGCGAGGTCGGAGGACTGGTTTTCCTCGAGATAGCCGAGCGCCGCCCCGGCCGCGCCGAGCGCGGCGGGCTCCTCGAGGCCGAAGCCCGCGACCGTATCCACCCGGAAATGGTTTTTAAGCCGCGTCTCGCCCTCGCGGGGGTCGAAGGCGTAGTCGTCGCGGCGGGTGATCCGTCCGCCGGCGGGGTTGGAGAAAATCGCCGCCAACTCGGGGCCGGGGTCGGCGAGGAGGCTGCGGGACGCGAGAAGTTCCGCCGGCGAGAAGCGGGCCAGTTCATCGTCGACGCGCCCGGCCGGCGGCATGACCACCAGGAAGTCGCCGGTGGAAAGATCGAGGAACGCCAAGGCCGCGACGCCGCCCTGGAGGGAAATGGCGGCCAAATAGTTGTTGCCGCCGTGCGGCAGCGCGCTTTCCTCCATCAGCGTTCCGGGGGTGACGACCTCGGTGATGCCGCGCCTGACCACGCCCTGGTCGCCCGCCGCCTCCTCGAGTTGGTCCGCGATCACGACGCTCCTGCCCTTGTCGACCAGCATTTTGACGTAGCGGGTCAGTTGCTGATAGGGTATGCCGGCGAGGGGCGGCGCGCCCGGTTCCTTGCCGCGCCTGGTCAGGGTCAGGCCCAGAAGGTTGTGCATCTGCACCGCGTCGTCGTGGAAGGTTTCGTAGAAATCGCCCATCCGGAACAGGAGGATCTTGTCCGGGTGCCGGTCCTTGAAGCTGCGCCATTGGCGCATGGCGGGCGTGATTTTGTCGTCTGGCATGGCGGGCCGGTCTCCCAGTCCCCGGCGAATCCGTGTCCGTTCCGTTTTTCCCGCGCCAACCCGGCTCCCGCCATGCCGGGGGAAATTCACCGCAGCCTGGCGTCGGACGGCGGCAGCGGTTCGCGGCGCGGGCGGCGGTAGGGCTTGCCCTCCTTGGCCGCCCTGGCCCGCGCCTCGTCCTCCTCGCGGCGTTGCTCGTCCCGGAAGCGCCGGCTGTCCCAGGCGAACTCGCTCCGTTTGCCGCCGGCGGAATAGTGATAGCCCCAATTCGCGCGGTGGCCGCGAAGATCCAGGTGCATGGTCAGGCCATGGTCGCCGCCCAGGGTATGGTAGACGCCTATCCCGCCGCGCGGAATGATCCCGTCCGCCTGGAGATCCTCTATCGTCGATACGATTTCATACGCGTCCCGCCGGTCGACCTTGCCGTCGCGGTTGAGGTCGCTCGCCCTGGCGTCGCCCTCCAGGTCGATATAGAAGTCGAAGGCGTCGCCGTAGATATGCCGCCCGAAGGCGTTGGAGCCGACGGCGCGGTTGTGGGGCGGGGCGCGGAATCCGCTGATGAGCTTCAGCGCGCTTCCGGGGATGCCGCGCCGCTCGAGGGCTTCGCGCAGGCGGAGGATGGCCGTCCACATCCCGTAACCCACCGGGACGAGATCGGTGTGCCGCCGGCCGGTGTCCTCGGCGGCGGCGACCAGATCGCCCGCCGCCACCCCCGGAACGACCTCGAAGCCGATATTGCGGGGCGACAGGCGGAACCAGAGGACGGGGGGCTGATAGCTTTCCGGGTTGTTCCTGACCTTGAGATTGCCGGAGTGCATGGGCAGGGGGTAATTCCCGACCTTCTCGCCCTCCACATACACGTCGCGCCCTTTTCCCGCCGTCCCGGCGCTGGCGCGATACGGCACGAATACGCACAGGTCCAGGTCGCGCCGCGAGTCGCCGGCCTCGATCCGGAGCGCCAGGTAATATGCGCCCGGTTTTTCCGGCGCGGCAAGCAGCAGGGTCCGGTCGGTCCGGAACGGCCGGCCGTCCCGGAGCAGGGTCAAGGCGCCGGCGGAATCCGCGGGGGAAACCTCGAGTTGGCCTCCCGCCGGCAGGATGATCAGCGGCGATCCGGAAAATTGGAAATCGAGCGGATGTCCGTCGAGCGGATCCCGCCACTGGCAGCGCACGCGGACGGACCCGGCGAAAGCGGGCTCGGCGGATCCGCCGGCGCCGGCAATGGCGGCCGCGCAGACCGCCGCGAGGAAAATTTTCGCCATGGCGGTCGTCTTCACTCTCCACGCGGTTGGGAATCGGCGATTTTAGCCGCATTATTGCAGATCGCGCGGAGTTTTTCAAATAATTCCCCGTCCCGCCCGATCGCCGACAGCAGGTTCGCCCTGTCCCCGGCCTGGATCGATACCGCCTCGAGCTGGCTGGCCGAGCGGGCGTGCAGCGGATCCGCCCCGGCGGTCAGGCCCTGGACCGCCTTGAACCATTCCGCGGCCAGGGGAAGAGCGCCGCTTCGCCGCAGAAATTCGCCGATCAGATACGAATAAAAAACGGCGCGCTCCGGGTCGCCGTCGAATTCGCCCGCCGCGAGGGCGTCCTTGAGAAGGCCGGCGGCGCGGCTTAGAAGGTCGCCCTCGCCCGCAAGCAGCAGCCTGCGCATCCCGGCTTCGCGTTCGAGGCCGTCACGCAGGTCTTCGAGCGCTTTTTCGCGCTCCGGCCCGGACGCCCGCGAAGGCGTGGCCGGCCACAGCGGATCCTGTTCCGCCCGCGCATAGCGTTCGCCGGCCACCGCCCGCAGCCGGACCAGCGTTTCGTCCGCCGCTTCGCGGTCGCCATGCCGGGCGTACAGGCCGGCCAGCAGCATGAGCGAAGCGCAAAGTTCGGCTCCGGCGAGGCGCTCCCTTCCCGCCCGGTTTTTGCCCTGAAGGAGGACCAGCGCGGCGATAAGTTCTTCGACCCCCCCGGGGGGCGCGGTTTGCCGTTCCAACTTTTCCCGGAGGTTTTTTGCCGTCGCGGCGAGCGCTTTTTCCCCGGGCGGAAGCGTCAACTCGCGCCGCGCCGCCCACGCGGAGCGCCAGTTCATTTCCGCCTGGACCAGCCGGGGCGCGCGGAGCGCCGCATAGGTCGCCCGCGCCTGCTCGGTCCGCAGGCGGTCGGGCAGCTCCTCCTGGCGGTTGAAGAAAGCGGCGCATTCCTCCCCGGTCATTTGGTCGCCGCGCTTGCCCAGCAATTGCCGCTGGGCCGCGCGGATGTTCGGGCGCAGGCGTTCCAGCGCCCAGGCGCGCAAGCCGGGGTCGGTCAGGGAAAAGAAATCGCCGGTTTTCGCCGCGAGGCCGCAGGAGGGGCAGACCAGGATATCGGCCTGGTACGCGAGCTTTTTACGGTCCGGGTGCGGACAGAGGTCGGCGTCCTGTTCCGCCATGTCCATTTCCCACTCGGGAGGCGGTTCCTCCCCGCCCGCGCCGCGCATCAGCTTTTCGGGTTCGGGCACGGCGATGACAAAGCCGCAAACCGGGCAGGCCCGGTCGTGCGTCGGCAGGGCGACGATGCCGGTGATGTCGCGCTGCGGCGGGCGCGGCAGCGGTTTGCCCGGCCAGGCGAGGATATTCGCGCGCCCGTCGGCGGCGGCGAGTCCGGTCGCGAACAGGAAAACGACGGTGAAAACCCGCTTCATTCGCCCGGGCGCCACGGGGTTTCCTCCGTCCCGGGATCGAGCGGCAATCCGACGAGAATCCGCCGCAGCAGGTCGAGCGCGGCGTGGGTCGCCCGCAACCTGGTTCCGTAGCGGTCGGCGACGGTGTTGTACAACCGGGAACGCATCGTTCCTCCGCCGTCGCGATCGATGGCGCCGCAGGCGATCCACACCGTTCCGACCGGTTTTTCCGGGGCGCCGCCGTCCGGACCGGCGATGCCGGTGACGGCGAGCGAATAGGCGGGGAGGGTTTTCACGCTCGCGCGCTCGAGAGCCCCCCGCGCCATGCCGATGGCCGTTTCCCTGCTGACCGCCCCGTGGCGTTCGATGCCGGACGGGTCGACGCCGAGCCGGTGGATTTTCGCCGCGTCCGAATAGGCGACCGTTCCTTCCATGAACACCGTGGACGCGCCCGGGACATCGACGATTTGGCCGGCGATCATGCCGCCGGTGCAGGATTCGGCGACGCAGAGGATGCCGCCGGATTTTTTGAGCGCTTCGACGACCGTCGAGGCGAGGGTTTCGTCCTCGACGCCGAAGACCTCGCCGCCGAGCGCCTCCCTGATCCCGGCCTCCGCCGCGTCGGCTATGGCGAGCGCCTGGTCGAGAGTGTCGCCCTTGGCGTAAATGCGGACGGTTATGATGCCGTCGGCCACGGTCGTTCCCACTTCCGGGTTGTCGCGTTCGCCCATGAGGTGGCGGATCGCCTCTCCGACGTCGGACTCGCCCTTGCCGAAAAGGCGGAGCCGCCGCAACGCCTCGCGCCGGCCGCCATGGGTTTTCTCCAACTCCGGCTTCACCGTCCCGTTGAACATGCCGCGCATCTCCCGGGGAACGCCCGGCAAGACGTATATGACCGCGTTGCCGAGCGCGGCCCGTATGCCCGGGGCGGTGCCGTCCGGATTGAAGATGCGGGTCGTTCCCCGGGGAATGAGCGCCTGTACGCGGTTGACGGCGCTCATCGGCCGGTTGAAGCGCCGGAAAACGTCCTCCACCTCGCTTAGCGCCCGCGGATCCTCGTAAAGTTCGACGCCGAGCGCCTCGGCCAGCGCCTGGCGGGTGCGGTCGTCGTTGGTGGGGCCGAGACCGCCGGTGAGAATGACGACGTCGGCGCGGGAGGACGCTTCGCGAAACGCCTCCGCGATGTCCCGCGTGACGTCGCCCACGGTGCGGTGGCCAAGGATCCGCCAGCCCAGGCCGGTGCACTCCCGCGCCAGCCAGGCGGCGTTGGTATCAACGGTATGGCCGAAAAGCAGCTCGTCGCCGCAGGACAGCACATAGGCGGTGGGTTGGTTCATGGGCTTCCCCGTCCTCAAGCGGATGAATTCGCGCAAGCGCATGAGGATAGGGGAAAATCGGTCAGGGGTCAAGATCGGGAATCAGCGGCGTCAGCGTCTGCTGCGGCAAGTCCCGGCGGGAAGGCCGGGGCTGCGACCTCGGAAGGGCGGCGATTCTCCCGGTGAGGCCTCCCTCCGTGGAGAGCGAAACGGAGGGAAGGGGAACGGTCGTGTTTTCAAACGAAAGCTTTTCGCCGGCAACGACGGCCAACGTGGGTTCGATGGCGGCGATGGTCGGCGCTCCTTCCAGGCGGCGGTCGACACCCGGCTGCCCGCCGGCGGCTTCGACATGCTTAACGACAAGACTCGGCGCCGGTTGCGCTTCATTGGCGCCCGCGGTTTCCGGCTGGCGGAAAAAGTTCAGCAGAAAGCCCATGGCTATTCCCCACGCGAAACACAGGGTCAGAATCAGGGGGCGGGGATTGACATATTCTTCGCGTTGCGGTCGCGCCGATTCAATCATGGTTTTCCCCGGTCGTGGACTTTTGGAGAAAATCTGGCCAACCGCCGCCCGATTTCCCCCAAAGATGTTACCGCTTACGGACCAATGGGTTGATTTTTGCAAAATGGCGATTGGCGGTTTAATCGCCATTTTGCAAATCTTCAGTTCAAACCGCCAAATGCTCAAAAGGGTACCCTTTTCAGGCCGCCAGGTCAAGCACAGGCGCCAAGCGAAGACGCGCCGCGAGGATCCCGATTTTTACAAACCGGGCATTCGGCGGTTTGAATGCCCAATTTGCGAAACTTCGGTAAAAAGCTTTCATTTCCCGGGTTTCCGGCCGATAATGCGGGCGTCTCGTGTTTGTTCCGCGGAGATCCGCGATGCCGGACGGCTGGACCAACGTAGTCGACAATTCGGGGAGCGGCGTTTCGAGGCCGGGCGGCCAAAGCGCGCTGCCGGCTCCAGGCAGCGTCGTCATGGCGAACGTCGAGGAGGACCATGGCGATGGCGTCTATGCCATTCGTTGGGCCGGCAACCGATTGAACGTCGCCAGCCGGATCAAATTGTCGGCCGGGTCCAGCCTGATGCTCAAGGCGGAATTGTCCCCCGAAGGCAAAACCCTGCTTGTGATTCAGGGACCCGCATTGCCCGCCTCCGACCTTCCACTCGTCGCGGCCGGTTATGGGCCGTCCAGGCCGCGGCTACCGGAACCGCAACCGCGGAACGTCGAACCTCCCGCCGGCGACGAAACCGCCTCCCCCGGCCGGACCCCGAGCCTGGGCGGCGGTTCCCCGGGCGGCGCGGGGTTGAAGCCGTTGCTCGAGCGGCTTCCCGATCTGCCCGAAAACTCCGCGACGCTCCTCAAGGCGGCGGCGGCCGAGCTTGAGCGTCTGGTAGGGAAGGCGGCCGAAGCGGCCCGGGATGGATCGGAGCGGCCGCCGCCCCCGGAACCGCCGACGCGCCCGGCCGTCCCGCCGTCGACCGCGCCCGCCGCTCCCCTGCCCGGGGGCGCGCCGGTCGACGCGCTGCGGCAACTCGCCAAGGCGGCGGAACTGCCGCTCGGCGGGGAGATCGCCGAAATCGTCGCCGATTCTGGCGCGCGCGCGTCCGTGCCCGAGGCGGTCGCCGACCGGGCGGCGTCGATCCTTCTGACCGCCGCCGGCTTGACGCCCGATCCCGCCACGCTGGAGGCGGCGAAGATTCTCATGCGGGACAACGCCCGGGTCGACCGGCAATCGATTCAGCTCATGTCGTCGCTGGCGGCCGGAACGGAAGGCGCCGGTCGGGAGGCGCTGCTCAAGGCGACCGCCAGGCTGCTCGCGCACGACGTTCCAATCGCGCAACCGGTGGCGAGCGGCCTCGCCGCCGTGCTTTCCCGCGAAGCCGGCGTCGCCGAGCTGCTGGCGAACGTCCAGTCCGCGCTGAGCGGTCCGGTCCCCGTCCCCGCGGCCGCGCCGCTCGTCGACGCGGCGCGGGAACTGCTCGCCATGCTCGCCGTCGACCTCGCCGCGGAGGACGCGCCGGCGGCGCTGGAGCGGTTCGTGTCCTCGTTCGGACGCGAAGCGCTGGCCCGGGCGCTGTCGCTGGTGGAAGCGGCCGCCCAGGCGGCGCTTGAAGACAATCCGGAACTCTCGCGGATCGACGCCGCGCTCGCCGAGGTTCTCGCCCGGCTGGCCGGCGACACCGTTCCCGGCCGGGCGCAACCGGAGCTTCCCGCCGGCGTTCCCCCGGCGTTGGGCGGCGAATCCGCGACCGCAACGCCGCCGCGCGAGGCATTGCCGCATCCGGGGGTGAATCCGCCGGAGTTCGAGCTGCTGCGTCCCGGCGGCCTCCTGGATCAATATCTCGCCGGAGGTCCGCGGGTGGGGCGGCCGGATTTCGGGGAAGCGGGGGAGGCGGTGGCGGAACTGTTGTCCGCTTCTCCGGAGCGGCGACAGCGGGCGGCCCGGGAGCTGGCCAACCGGGAGCAGCCTTTTCTCCGCGAGCTTTCCTCGCGGCTTTTGGCGGCGGAGCGGGCGGCGCTGCGCGCGGACCCGTTCTTGACGCGCCTCGCCGCGGCGACGAACTCGCTGCGCGAGCTCGGCCGGCAGTTCATCGCCGTCAAGGCGGAAAATCTTGCGGGACAGGACCGCAACCCCGGGGTGACCCTGGCCGAGGCGCCGTTCCGGCTGAACGATTCCGGCGGCGACGGCAGAATGCAGATGTTCCATCGCCGGGGCGGCGCGGCGAAGGGCGGGTGGTCGTCGCGCGTCATCCTCGATTTGAACACCACGGCGCTCGGTCCGGTGCTCGGCGACCTGCGTTTTTTCGGCAAGGACCTGGTCGTGAACCTGTTTGTCGGCAAACAGGAGACGGCGGATTTCCTCGCCCGCGAAAGCGGCGGCCTGACCGATCGGCTGCTCGGCAAGGGGTTCCGCCTGAAGGCGCGGTTCCTGGTCCTGCC
>JAISXA010000140.1 GCA_031270685.1 Planctomycetota bacterium | reverse complement strand
GCCGACGCCAACTCCACCCATCACCTCAACCTCTATGTGGCGTATGAAAAAGGCTTCTTCGGCAAGCGCGGCCTGGAGGTCGAAATCCAGCAGACCAGTTCCGGAGTGGCCGCGGTGGTGGGCGGGACGGCGGACATCGTCTTCAACTGCCCGACCGGAGTCATCGCCCCCATCGCCAAGGGACAGAACATCACCATCATCGGGCAGGTGAAGATCCCCTGCACCTCGGTCCTGGTCCTGCCCGTGGCTTCCCCGGTGAAAAAGCCCGGCGATCTCAACGGCTTGCAACTGGCCGGCCTGTCCAACACCTGCTGCGCGGTCATCGCCATCCGCGACGCCCTGAAAAGCCGCTACAACACCGAGTTCAGCCTGTCCGCGCTGGCCCCCGGCGCCGCACTGGCCGCGCTGGAAGCCGCGTCGGTGAACGGCGCCATCCTGGAGGAACCCTTCGTCGCGGAAGCCCTGCTGCTGAAGGACGCCTCCGGCAAGGCCAAGTACAAGACCATATTCGACGGCAATTCGGACGCCGACGGCGACGGGAAGACGGAAGCCAACCTGGCCGGGGAAAATCCGCCCTGCCGGACCATCAACGCCAACCGCGATTTCGTCGAGTCGCGGCTCCCCGCCGCCATCGCCTTCATCGACGCCGTTGACGAGGCGGACCGGCTGATCCGTTCGAATCCCGTCGCCCCCGATATCGTCGCCATCGCCCGCAAATACGTTCCGAACGTGTCCGAGCAGGCCATCATCGACAGCAATCCCAAGCTCGGCTTCCAGGTCGCCCTGGACACCCGGGGTCTGATCGGCTACGCCCAGGCGCTGGTCAACCAGGGGGCGATCGACAACAATCCCGGAGAAGCCCTTTTCGCACCGCAGTTCAAGGGAATCACCTGGTGAAACGAAAGCGGTTGAATCTTTAAAGGAAATCGGGCGGCGGTTAGCCCGATTTCCTTTAAAAGTCGACTTGCGACGCCCGCGTTTTTGTTTTCGCGAAACGGCGATTGACGGTATAATCGCTGTTTCGCGAAACTTCAGGTGAAACCGTGAACGACGACTATGAAACGCGGGGAATCCGCCGGCTGCTCCGGGAGCTCGTCGGATTTCTCGGCAATGCGCTGGGGAACTTCTTTGCCCCCGGGTTTCTTTGCCTCTTCATTCCGCTGCTCCTGCTCTGGGAATTCCTGCCCCGGACGGGAATCATTCCGGAAAGCCTCCTTCCGCCCCTGAGCACGGTGGCGGAAACGTTCGTCGACATGCTCCTGCACAAGCGGCTCCTGGTCCACATCCTCTACAGCCTGGGGCGCTTCTTCGCCGCCTTCGGCATCGCGGTGGCCCTGGCCGTCCCCATCGGGCTGCTCATGGGCTGGAACCTGAAAATACGCGCCATCCTGCTTCCGCTGTGGCAGCTGCTGTCGCCGATTCCCCCGCCGGCCTGGGTTCCCATGACCATCATCGTCTTCGGAATCGGCACCAACATGCACATTTTCCTGATGTTCATCGGCATCTTCTATCCCGTCCTGTTCAACACCTACCAGGGCATCAAGGACACCGATCCCCGTTTCCTCGCCTCGGCCCGGGTTTTCGGGGCCAGCGAACTCACCCTCCTGCGCAAGGTCTATTTCTGGCACGCCTTCGGCTCCATCATCATGAGCCTGAAAACCGGCGTCGCCATGGGTTTGGTCATGCTGGTGATCGGCGAGGCCTACGGCGGCAGGATGGGCATCGGCTACCTTCTGGGGCAGGCCAAGGACTATTTCCTCATTCCCGACATGATGGTGTGCATGGCGGTCACCGGCTTCATCGGCTGGTTCATGATCGAGGCGCTCAAATACGTGGAACTCAAGCTCGCGGTCTGGAAGATTGGAAGGTAGGGCGCATGATCGAAGCCCGGGGCATCGGCAAATTCTTCTCGGTGGTGAACGACAAGGGGCTGGCCGAGGGCCTGACCGCCGTCCTGAACGTGTCCCTCGCCATTCCCGACGGCAGGATCGTCAGCCTGGTCGGCCCCTCGGGTTGCGGCAAGTCGACTTTCCTGGAAATCCTGGCCGGGCTGCAAGCCCCCAGCGACGGGGAAATCCGCATCGACGGGAAGCTGGTTCTCGAGCCCCTGCCCTCGACCCGGAAGGAGATGGAGGAATACAAGCGGCGCTACCGCTTCATTTCGCCCCTGGCCAACGGCGTCTTCCGGGACCGCCCCAAACACGACATCGCCATGATTTTCCAGGATTACGCGGTGTTCCCCTGGATGACGGCCATGCAGAACATCGTGTTCGCCCTGAAACTCCGCTCGGCCGGCAAGGGGCGCTCCGAACGCCCGTCCCGGGCCGAAATGGCGGAGAAGGCGCGCTTCCATCTGGCCCGGGTCGGGATGGCCGGGGCGGAAAACAAATATCCGTCCCAATTGTCCGGCGGCATGCGGCAGCGGCTCGCCCTGGCGCGGGCGCTGGCGGTGGAGCCGAAAATCATCCTGATGGACGAGCCTTTCGCCGCCGTCGACGCGCTGGCCCGGGAGAAGCTGCAGGACGATCTGCTGCGCCTGTGGGGCGAGACGCTGGACAGCCCCCGCCCGGTCAGCGTCGTCATGGTGACCCACGACGTGCCGGAGGCGGTCTACCTTTCCGACGAGGTGATCGTCTTCTCCCCCTGCCCCGGAACCGTCCGCAACCGGATCCCGGTGGACATTCCCCGGCCCCGGGCGCGAACGGATCCGGCGGGAATAGAGCTGCGGGAACGCATTTTCGCCATGTTGCAGTACGACATCAACCAGGAAAGCGACTATTCCATATGAACGCGCACGACGGCGGGAAAGGCGCGGCTGCCGACAGCCGGGGCAAAATCTACGCGGACATCATCGCGGCGCGGGGCAACACCCCGCTGGTCCGCCTGTCCAAACTGGGGAAGGGGCTGCCCGGCGCCATACTCGCCAAGGTGGAGGCGTTCAATCCCATGAACAGCGTCAAATGCCGCATCGGGGCCGCCATGCTGGACGCGGCCGAACGCGAGGGAAGACTCGGCCCCGGCGGCACCGTGATCGAGCCGACCTCGGGCAACACCGGCATCGGCCTCGCCTTCGCCTGCGCGGCCCGGGGCTACCGGCTGGTCCTGGTCATGCCCGAGACCATGTCCATCGAGCGCCGCAAGCTGGCCGGGATGCTGGGCGCCGCCGTGGTGCTCACCGCCGGCAAGGACGGCATGAACGGGTCGATCCGCAAGGCGAGGGATCTGTTGGCGCAAACCCCGGGCGGCTTCATGCCCCTCCAGTTCGAGAACCCGGCCAATCCGGAGGCGCATCGGCGCACCACGGCGGAGGAAATCTGGACCGACAGCGGAGGGGCGGTGGACTTCTTCGTCGCCGGCGTGGGAACCGGGGGCACCATAACCGGCGTCGGCGAAGTGCTCAAGGCGCGCAAGCCGGGCGTAAGGATAATAGCGGTGGAACCGGACGCCTCGCCCGTGCTCTCCGGCGGCAGGCCGGGTCCGCACCGCATCCAGGGCATAGGCGCCGGCTTCGTGCCCAAAATCCTCAACCGTTCCCTCCTGGACGAAATCGTCCGGGTGACCAACGAGGACGCCATCCTGACGGCGCGGGAAGTCGCCCGCGGGGAAGGCATTCTAGCCGGCATTTCCGCCGGGGCCGCGCTCTGGGCCGCCCGGCGGGTGGCGGCCAGGCCGGAAAGCGCGGGCAGGAATGTCGTGGTCATCCTGCCCGATTCGGGGGAACGCTATCTCTCGACCCAGCTTTCGGATTTGGAATAAGCTTTGCGCCGCCAGGATCGTGATTTTTGCAAATCGGGCCTTCGGCCGGTTTTAATGCCAGATTCACAAACTCCGGATTTCCTTCAAGTGGACTTTTGGTGGACTTTTTGAGAGAATCAAGCAAACCGCCGTTTGATTCTCTCAAAAGTTTCCTGGGGGTCCATTTTCCATGGTTCAGTTCGTGAATGACGGTTGACACGTCGGCGTTCTGGAACAGATGGATGACGGTCGCCCCGCCGGCGAAGCGCGGGAAGGTGATGGAGCCGCGGTTGTTTTCCGGGCCGTCGGCGGCCTGGGACTGGTAGAAGATATTAACCGCTCTCATATTGAACCGCTTTGACGGCGGAACCATATTTCCGTCAAGATCCCGAACGACGGCATCCGTCAGCTTGCGATTGTTCGTGGTGTTCTTGTAGGCGTATTCCTTGCCGTCGTCGTACCCGAATTCGTTGATTGAATTCCCGTCCCACCAGACATGCTCCAGATCCACGGAATTCCGTTGTATCCTGTAGCCGCCCGGAATGCCTGCGCCTTCGCCTTTCGCATAGGCAAGGGACGGCGTTATCCAGTCTCCGTTCCTGACCGCTATTTCTTTCACGTTTTTCGGTACGGCGCGATACATCACGATTCTTTTGAAATTGTTTTCAACGGCTCTTTTCACGGCATGAAAAGAAGCGAATTCATCCGGTGAATGCTGATAATATTGCGGATGCGTCCAGTAATCGGCGGGAACCAGGTTCCCGTCCTTGACGTTTTTCAGGTTTACGGTGACGTCTTGGTCATGGCTGTT
>JAISXA010000094.1 GCA_031270685.1 Planctomycetota bacterium | reverse complement strand
CCTTGAACTCCGCCGTGTGCCGCCGTTTGCCCGTCTTCATAAACAGCCTCCTATCGACATAAAATATAGGTCGGCTGCTTTCCTTGGGCAGTGGTCCTAAAAACGGGGGGCATTATACTCCTCGTGCGAGCCGGTCTGCGCCACCTTCCAGTCCCTCAGCACGACGAGCCTGTCGGCCGTCATTATCGTCGAGAGGCTGTTCACCGCCAACAATATTACGACTGCGTCTTGTATCGTTGACAACCTGTGCGCGATGATAAGCGTAGTCCTCCCTCGCGCAAGTTCCAAAAGCCCCTCTTGTATCACACGCTCGCTTCAGGACAGATTTTATGAAAGGGCTGGCGAATTCGGGGAATTATTACTGAAGTCTTGGTTGCGACCGAGCATGGAAGAACCGGAGGGTCGAAATGTCCTCGTCCGGGTCCGGTGAGGGGCGGGGGAGGGCAACCTCTCTACTCGACTAAAAATAGAAAACGCCTGTGCCGCAAGGGTTGTGATTTTTACAAATTGGGCATTCGGAGGTTTGAATGTCCAATTTGTAAAAGTTCAGTTATAACCGATATCGACCCTGCCAACTCATGGCGGCGGGGAACTTTGAGTGAAGCCCGGAGACGGCTTAACCGATAAGCAGTTAAGGCCGTCCCGGAGCGGTCCTCTGCCGCGTTTGCCCATGGATTCGCTTATGGACGAAGAAACGAGATTGTGGTTTGCCACTCCGCTTGCAACGCTGCTGTTGTGCGGAGCGGTGGCGATATTCCTCCTTGGCTACATCCCGGAGGCGAAAAAGGCCAGGGAATGCGAAGCGAAAGTCGAAGAAGCGCGAATGCGGATAAACGAACTCGCCATACAGGAGATGCGGGCGAGACAGCGGATCGCGGAGATCGAGGCAGGCGATCCGGTTGCCATTGAGGAAGCGATACGCGAAGTCCTTCGATTGGGAGGAAAGCATGACTTCCTGCCCCGCGAATGACCGGGAGCGGGAGCGCTGGTAGTCTGAAAAGGCTGGCTTTCCGAGCGCCAGAAAAGAAAGCAGCGAAAGCATATGCCGGACGTACTGTCGCAAAGCGAGGTTGACGCCCTGCTCAACGCCGTCGACGCCGGCGCCATGGACATATCGGCCGCCGAGGCTCCAGCCTCGACCATTAAGGAGCCGGAGCTTCCCGAAGACGTTCAAATCTACGATTTCAAGCGACCGGAACGCGTCTCCACCGACCAGATCCGCTCCATCGAAATGATGCACGAGGTACTGGCGCGGAACCTCGGCGCCAGCCTCTCCGCATACCTGAGAACCATCGTCGAAGTGAAACTCGCATCGGTTGAGCAACTGACGTATCAAGAGTTTCTCATGAGCCTCCCCAATCCGACCTGCTTCAACCTTTTAAAGTGCGAGCCGCTTGACGGTTCGATCGTCCTCGAGATCAACCCCTCCATCGTATTCCCTATCCTGGACAAGCTGCTCGGGGGCGGCCACGGAGACCAGATCATTCCCGACCGGGAAATGTCGGATATAGAATGGCGTCTCATCAGCCACGTCACGACGGAAACGCTCACTTTTCTGCATGATTGCTGGAAGCCGATCATGGATATCGATTTCCACGTCACCGGACGCGAATCCAACCCCATGCTGATGCAGATCGTCCCGCCAAACGAAGTGGTGATTCTGGTCTGTTTCGAGATCAAAATGGGCGACGCGTCCGGCATGTTGAATCTCTGCATTCCCTTCCCGGTCATCGAACCGAAGATCGGCGATTTCTCGACCATCCAAACCTGGTTTCAGACCAGGCGCACTTCGGACGCGAAGGCGGAACAGGCCAAGCTCAACGAAGGCATCAAGTTCGCCGGGTTGAAGGCGGTCGTCTATATCGCCAAAAGCAGAATATCGATGAAGGAACTCCTGCGTCTCAAACCGGGAGACCTCATCATGACCAGGAAGGATGTTGGCGAACCGCTCCTGATGACCATCGGCGATCGGCCGAAATTCTGGGTGTACCCTGGACAGCACCGGCATTACAAGGCGGCCAGGATCGACCGCGAGGCGACGATTGACGATGAACTATGACTCCCGCCCGAGGATCCTCCCCCTCACGTTTGGCCGGCTCCCCGTCTCCGGCGCGGGATGGTTGGGATCCCGAATGGGATTGTTCCTTTTTCGACCGGGATTCCTTCTTTTGTGTCTCTATGCCATGGTTTACGTCATGCTCCGCACCAACGGCGAAATCGTCTCCCGGAACCCGTCGGCGTACCAGGGCGGAACCGCCTATACCGAGTATGTTGTCTGCCCGGATCCGGCGCTCCCGCGCTATCGCCGCCAGTTTTACCGGGCGGTTTTTTCGCCATTCATGGTGGCGGAGGAAGAGGGCCGCTGGCTTGGATCGCGGGGGCGCGGCCTGATCGAACGGGTCGGCGAATACGGACGCAGGCTGTTGCCGGACTGAACTCCGGCCGATATAGGATTGCGAATGTCGACCAACCTCGAACTCGTCAACCGAGATGTGGTGGATAAGGGCTCAAGGATCGCCAAAGCCTTTATGGAAGGCGGCTCGGCGGGCTGGTCGACGCTGGTCGGACGTAACGTGACCTACACCTTCATCGAAACCGACTACGGCAAGCCGGAGGAGACGGTAAAACCCGAGGACCGGGTGCAAGTAGTCTTGACTCGGATAAAATGGGAGGGGGACCATTCCGGCAATCTGTTCTTCGTCGTTTCCATGGACGGCGCGAAAGATGTCGTCGCCTACATGACGGCGCTGATGCTTGGAGACGAGGCCAATACCGCGGAAACGAAACTCGATGCCGAGGGTATGGACGCTTATTCCGAAGCGGTCAACTCCTTCGTCGGCCAGGCGGCGCAGCAGGCGCGCGGTGAAACCGGCGAAACGATCAAAACCAGCGTCCAAGCCTCCACGATAGTCGATCTCGGCAAGAACGGCCCCAACGAGGCGGTGGCCGACGCCGACATGCTCTGTTTCCGCATCAAAACGGTCATTGAGGGCAGCCCGCCTTTCACGCTCCTGCTGTTCATGGACCGGTCGATCACCGGCGTGGCTCAGGAGGAACATCCCGCGAAAAGCGCTACCAAGGCGGCGGAAGAGTTGGGAGTCAATACCGAAAACCTTTTTACGGCCATGAAAATCAAGCTTCCGCTGATCGTCCACATCGCGTCGAAAAAAATACGTATGGAATTGATACAGGACATGTCCCCAGGCACTATCATCGAATTCCGTAAAATGTCCGGCGAGCCGCTGGATGTCTATGCGGGTAACGTCAAAATCGCCGAAGCCGAGGTGGTCATCACCAACCAGTGCTTCGGCGTTCAGATCCGCAGCCTCGTCGACCCGAGGGCGGCGAAGCAGGAATAGTGCGCCGCAGCCTACGCCGGATTTTTCAGGCGATCAACCCGATCGAGGGGTAAAGATATCGAAAGACAATGGCGCCCGTTTCGCCGCCGATAACGAGTATTTCAACTTTTGACGGCATAGGAATGTGTCACTTTCCGAGGGTGAGGCGAAGCGCCAGCGTCTGCGGCAACCCCGCTTCAAGGATCTTCTGCGCTGCGCCGTCTATATCGTATTCAACCCTACGCAGTTCCACGAGCTCGGCGTCCGCGTCGAAAATGACGAAGCAGGCCCGGGGATCCTCGTCGCGCGGCTGACCGACGGAGCCCGCGTTTACCACGGTTTTTACCGAAAGATCGAGAGGAATGATGGGATCGAGGGTATAGGTCATCGGCGAGGTGTCGAAAAACGCCAGGGGGTAGTGGGAATGCCCTAAAAAAAGCAGCGGGCGGTCCATCTGCCGGAAATTGAAGTCCGCGTCCTTGATGGTTTGCACGTAGTTGAAAAGTTCGGGAGAATGGAGAGAGCCGTGGACAATGGAAAATTCGGGGAGATGTTCGACCAGGGACAGCGATTTTAGCCAATCCTTCGAATCCTGTGAAAGTTGTTTGGTTGTCCAAATCACCGCGTCGCGGGCGTGGGCATTGAAATAACTAAGATTCTGCGCCCCGATCACCGCATGGTCATGATTGCCGCAAACGGCAAGCGCGCCGATTCCGCGGATACGATTGACGCACTCCTCCGGATTGGCGCCGTAACCGACGATATCGCCAAGGCAGAGATAATTGTCGATCTCGCACGTTTCACACTCGGCCAGAACCGCTTGCAGAGCCTCGAGATTGCCGTGAATATCACCGAATATGGCGAAACGCACTCGCATCTCCAATAGCGACAGTCGGCTTACATCCAACCGGTCGATTCAACCGACAATGTAAAAACCGTCGGATATCTCCCCGGCAGGCTTATCCCTGCCTTCGACTCCGGTTATGGCGGGTCCGAACCTCTTGTCCAATTCTGCGACAAACGCTGCGATATCGCCTTCGTCGCCCCTCGCGATTAAGGTCACGCTGCCGTCGGCGTTATTCCCAACGCTACCCGACAGCCCCAGCCTATCCGCAAGCCTTTTGGCGGTCCAGCGAAAACCGACGCCCTGAACCGAACCGATGAAACGCATTTCCCTGCATTCCATTATCGAAACGCCCCGTACAGCAAAATCGAGCAATCGCCGCCGAGGATCGCAGCGGCGGAAAACGATTTGTCGGACTAACCCGTGGGTAAGATATAGCGATTTCACAAGATTCCGCAAGGGGTTTCAAATTG
This sequence comes from Planctomycetota bacterium, assembly GCA_031270685.1. Taxonomy (GTDB): domain Bacteria; phylum Planctomycetota; class SZUA-567; order SZUA-567; family SZUA-567; genus JAIRTL01. The sequence continues at coordinate 12,822 of JAISXA010000094.1, read as the reverse complement.
GGCGCGCTGCGAGCCCAGGGCCTACGCAAGAAATTCCCCTGAAAAACGTCCCTGATTGGGAAAATGAGGCTAAAAAACAGTATCAAAACCGCAATAAGGAATCTCGATTTGGTCGACGCGGCGTTCGACTTTTGACGTCCGATAATATGTCTTATGTTGCGTTGGCCGTTCCGGGCACGGTTCGAGTAGGTCGTCAGACGAATCATTTTGCGCTTCCCGATTGCGCCTTGCGAGGCGGCGGCGTATCATGGTCAAGGCTGAAACGTTGACTCGTCAACTTCCAAGTCCACGACCACGACGTCGATTCACGGAGGAGCGTCATGAACCGAGCTTCGCTTGCCGGAGTGAGGATTGCGGAAGGACCGTCCGATTGGCAGATTGTTCAGAGACGCCTGGACAATACGGCCGACGTTCCCCTGGCCGGCTCCTGGCTTGACCCGCGCGGGCGCATGGCGACGGTGGAAGTCCGGGTGGTGGATGAAACGCGCCAGCAACCGGCCTCAACCGAACTAGACTGGCACGAGGCGGACACGCGGCCCGACCGAACCTGGCGGCAGGTCCTGACCTCGATCCCGGCCGGCGGACCGTACCGCATCGAAACCCGGCTGCGGCTGGAGGACGACGGCTGGCGCCTCGCCGGCGACCGCATCCATCATTTCGGCGTAGGCGATATCTGGATCGTCGCCGGCGACGACAACGCCCTCGGATTTGGCGCGGGCATCGCCGAGGATGCGCCCGAATTCGGCGTCCACGTGTTCCGGCGCAACGAACGCTGGACGCTCGCCTCCCATCCTCTGCACGACGTAACCGGCCTGCGCAACAACCGTTTTTTTTCCGCCGGAGCGGCCGGGCATTCCCCATGGCTGGCGTTCGGCAGAACGCTTCGGCGCGAAACCGGGTTGCCGATCGGATTGCTGCCCGCCGCCCAGGAAGGTTCACTGCTCGAATCCTGGCACGGCAAGGGCGTTCATACCGCCGCGCCGGCCTTCGACAGCATGGTCGCGCTCCTCAGGATAGCGACTTCCTTTCGCGATTATGCCAATTTCAGCATGCTCGACGGCGGCCCGTGTTTTCTCCCGAAGCCGGAACACCCGCCCGGCGTTGTCGCCGGCATGGTCTGGTTCCATGGCAACGCCGACGCGAAACGCGAAGGCGCGGCGGCGAAGTACGGGAAGGTCTTCAGGGACTTTGTGTTAAAACTACGCAACGCTCTCGCGGCTCCGGAACTGCCGGTCGTCGTCTGCCAGTTGAACCGGGTTATCGGCGTCGCCAGACCCGGAGAATCCCCGTTGTGGGGTGCGATCAGGGAAGCGCAACGGGCCGCCGCGCACGATGTCGAAAACGTCGCGACCATCCCCACCCTTGACGCCGGTCTTTCCGACGGAATCCACATTTCCGCACAAGGCAACGCCACTATCGGCCTGCGCGCTGCCCGGACGGCGTTGGGCATGGCGTACGGCAAGAGCGCTCCGTGGAAAACCCCGGACTTCCTTTCCGCCTCGTTTGTCGAAGGCAAACGCAACCAGGTCCTGGTTTGTTTCGCGAATGTCTCCGGCGAACTGAAGCCGGCGACGTCGGAAATATCGTCGCTCTCCTTCGCCGACGCCAACGGCGGCGCGCCGGTACGGAAAGCCCGGATTCAACGGCCGAATATGATCCTGGCGACGTTGAACCGGGATCTCGGCGAAGCGCCGACGGTGAGCTTTTGCGCAGCGCACAACCCGCCGCTGACGCTGTTGGACGACAACGGCTGCCCTCCCCTCGCCTTCTCCAACCTCGCCATAGAAGAGGATTTGAAATAGTTGGAATAGTTGGCGCGACCCGAGTTAGCGTGTGCGAATGGCTGCGCGAAACAGGATGGCGCCTTCTTTCTGCCGGTTGACGGACAGCGAGCCTAAAGGATAGCGTTCGATGAGCGGGCGGAACCTTTCCCGCCAAGCGTTGATTTGCGGTCGTTCGTTTCCCGGCAGACCGGCCAGGGCGAGCAACCGCCAAAACTGGATGCTGTTTTTGCGCAGCGCTTCGGTCATGCGCCAATCCGCGGCGAGGGAAAGGTCGGCGCCTTCGTCGCTTTTCGTCCGCCAGGCGAGGAAAGCCGGCGTCTCGTCCGCACCAAGTTCCGCATTCCCGTGCGCGAAAAACATCTCGCCGGCGCATCCCCGGCGGCTGCGGGACAATCGCCATTCCATGCCCGCGCCGCCGAGCAATCCTCCCGGCGCGCCGAGCATCCCTCCCCCGCCCTCCTCGTCGGAATATTCGACATATTCGAGTGCCGACCGCAACGCCTGCGCAATCGGCTGCCCGCCTGGCGCGGTCAGCGCATGAATCCAAAGACCGAACATGGTCTTAAAATCCTCGAACGGTTTGCCGTTTTGTCCGCGCACTCCCCAACCGAGGCGCAACGCCGGGAGCCATGATCGGGGATCGGCCGCTATCGTCAGCGAAAAACCGCCGTCGGCATGCGCCAGCCAGCCGTATTTCAGCCAAAATTTTCCAAGCGTTTTCCATGGGGGTTCGCGATGCGTTTCGGGTTGACGCTGCAATCGATCCATGATCCAGCGCAGTTCAGGGTCGACGTCGAGGAAAATCCGCACATGTCCATGGGGCGGCGCGCTCCCGAATTCGACAAGTTCCGGGAATCCCGTTTCCAGGGATGGAAATTCTGGAATCAACGGTAACGCGGATTCACCCGAATGGCTGCCTCCACGAATATCCCATCCCCCCGCTTTGGGCACCGCCAGTGCCCAAGCGGACACTTCTTTTTCAGTTCCTGCGCCGCCCGGATCGCCGTTCATGGGCGCCGCGAACGGGTCCGCCTCGAGAAGCGCGGTTCCTTCCCGTCCCATCGCCGCCTCTCCGGGGCGGTGGCGGACGAAAGCGACATAATGCCTGTCCGGTCGCGGCTTCCGGTCCGCATTGCGGGACGACCCGCTCCATCCGGCCAGCGCGGCGGTCAACGACTGTTTCGAGACCGAGGCGACAAGCCAACCGTCCTGCATGGTGAAATTCCATTCCTCATCATCGGAAATCGTAACCGTGTTGGAGAATTTTCCAATCAGCGTAACAAATACCGCCGCGGTTTTTGGAAGGGCGACGAAAACTACCGGTGGTAGATCGTCAAGGAAAACGGCGCAGATGCGGCGCGGTTGCACAATATTCCGTAAGACGGTATTGATTTTCAGGTATTCGGTTAAAATCGACAGCGGTTGCCGATATTGGTCGGACACCGCGTCCCGGGCGATAATTTCTTCGATGGAATCGAGCGCGCGGTCTTCAAGAAGGCGCGCGATCACCGCTTCCGTCCCATTGACGTCAACGGCGAAGAACGCTCGTCCCGGGAGCGGGCTCCATGGCAAATCATCCGCCGATCCGGGAATCGACCACGCGACAACCAGCAACGCGGCAAGCGCGGCAAGGATAAGAATAAGGCAGAACGCCAGGACCCGGCGAAGAATTCTTTTCTTTAAAAGCATGGTCATTGACAATATAGTCATATTGTGATAAATTATTCCCTTCATTTGCGTTTTGTAAAACATGTTGTTCGTTGTATCGGCGTCAAAGGGGCGTCTATAGGTTTGCCTTCCATATGTAGACTTTTGAAGGAAATCAAACAAGCCGCCGTTTGATTTCCTTCAAAGTTTCAGGGTGTTCGTTACAATATCGTTTATTTTTATCGTCCCGATTCGGAAATAACTCAACCGATATTTATTGCGTGGAGGAGCAAGCGGATCATGGCTAAAGACATTAAAGCGGAATTCGGGAGGCTCATGCGTTTGGCCCGTGACTCCAAAGGAATGTCGCGGGCGACCTTGGCGCTGCGGCTTGGCATCAGCCCGAAAACGATCCAGAGCTGGGAGATGGGCAGAACTTTTATTGAAAGGCTGGACCTTATCCCGCAATTGGAGGCGGAACTGGAGTGCTCGCTCTCCAGCCTGATCGCCAAGGCGACCGGCGCGACGCCGTCCAGCGGGGGCGATCCCCGGGCCGAGACCGAAGCGGCGATCGCCGAACATCATATGGGAAGCGCATCGCAGCAGAAATTGCTGACCCGGCCAGGCCCGTTGTCCCCAAAATTCATGATCAGCGTCCTTTCCACGGGCGAGGACCTTGATCCGGAAAAGCTGGAAGGCGATTGGGCGACGGTGCCTCTCCTCAGGCCCGCCGCCGTGTTGAACCCCGTATTCAGCATACAGCCAAAGGATATTATCAGGCACGTGATCATTCCACGCGAATGGGTTCCGCGCGCCGGGGTTCTCGTCGCGGTTCGCATGAGCGATTCCGCCATGATGCCGATGATACCTCTCGGGGCGACGGTAATCATTGATGTGCGGCCGTTGCCGATGGACCGGGTGCTGACCAAGATCGCCGCCATCGAGTTCGTCGGCAAGGGTTTGCGAATCCGGCGGGTGGTGAAGGACATGGCCGGCGATCGCTATTTCGGCGCAAGCGTCACCGAGCACGGAAGAGCTCAAATGCAAATACGGGAGAACAAGGGCGACAGGATTTTGGGGGAAGCCATCGGCACGCTCGCTCCGTTTTGAGGAACTGTTCCGCTTTTATTTAAAAGTCGACCGGAGAGAATGACATGGGCGCGATTTCCGCATTCATGAAACACCATTACCGCCATTTCAACGCCGCCGCAGCAGTCGACGCGGCCGAGGGATTCAAGAGTCATCTGGATTCCGGAGGCAGGATGCTGCTAGCCATGGCCGGAGCGATGAGCACCGCCGAATTGGGCGTCAGTCTGGCCGAAATGATCCGACGGGACAAGATACACGCCATTTCCTGCACCGGCGCGAACCTCGAGGAGGATGTTTTCAACCTTGTGGCCCATTCCCACTATGTCAGGGTTCCGAACTATCGCGATTTCACGCCGGGAGACGAGGAGAAACTGCTCCGGCGGGGCTTGAACCGGGTCACGGACACTTGCATTCCGGAGGACGAGGCGATCCGCTCCATCGAGGGCGAGATTCTTGGTTTTTGGCGGGCTTCCGACCGGGCGGGAGAGCGCCTGTTCCCGCACGAGTTCATGTACCGACTGCTGCTTTCGGGCACGCTGGAGAAAAAATACCAGATCGATCCGCAACACTCGTGGTTGCTCGCGGCGGCGCAAAGAAGCATCCCGATCTTCGTCCCCGGCTGGGAGGATTCGACGCTGGGGAACATTTTCGCCAGCCACGTTATGCGCGGCGACATCAAGAATCCCCATACCGTCCGCACCGGCATCGAGTATATGACGCATCTTGCCGAATGGCACCGCGGGACGGCGCGGAACTCTTCCATCGGATTTTTCCAGATCGGCGGCGGCATAGCCGGGGATTTCGCCATTTGCGTCGTCCCCATGTTGCGGCAGGATCTGGAGGAGGACGCGCCGCTCTGGGGATATTTCTGCCAGATCAGCGATTCCACGACCAGCTACGGCGGCTATTCGGGCGCGGTCCCCAACGAAAAAATCACCTGGGAAAAACTCGCCGTGGACACGCCGAAATTCGTGATCGAATCCGACGCCGCCATTGTCGCGCCGCTGGTTTTCGCGTACGTAATGGACATGTGACTGGGGTTTGCGAATGCCCGCGAAACCGCCTAGACGCGGAAAACCCAGGGCGTCTTATTCCCCCGGGGAATTTCTCGACCTCCCGCCCGAGGCGGCGGAGTACTCGCGGGCGGCGGCCGTCATTCTCCCCCTGCCCTACGAGGACTCCGTTTCCTATGGCGGCGGCGCGGCAATGGGGCCGGAGGCCATCGTGGATGCCTCCAGGCAAGTCGAACTGTACGACGCGCTGACGGATGCCGAGCCGGCGCCGGATATCGGCGTCCATACCCTTTCGCCGCCGGGCATTTTTTTCGAAACGCCGAAACCGGGCGCCGAGGCGGTCATCGACGCAATCGCCGGGGAAAGCTTCGGGCATAGCCAGGCGGGGAAGTTCGTGGTCGGTCTCGGCGGCGAGCACACGGTCAGCCTTGGCCTCGTCAAAGGGATAGCCAGGGCCCGGGGAGCCCTTGTCCTGGTACAGATCGACGCCCATGCCGACCTTCGCGACGTCTACGGGAACAATCCCTACAGCCATGCCTGCGTCGTTCGCCGCATCGCCGACCTTCCGGAGTGCGAAGGCGTCATCCAGCTTGGGATACGTTCGACGTCGAGGGACCAGGTCGACTTTTCCAGGGAAAGGCGCCCGAAAAACAAGGTGAAGCCGTTCGTCAAAACCCACTACGCGGAGGAAATGCACCGGGACGACGCCTGGAAAAAGGATTTGGCGAAGCGTATTCGGGGGAAAAAGGCGTATTTCACCTTCGATGTCGACGGGCTCGATCCGGCCTTCATGCCCGCGACCGGCACGCCGGAACCGGATGGTTTGACCTGGCGTCAACTCATGGCGGCTACGGACATCGTCGCCGACAATGCGATCATGACGGTGGGAATGGATTGCGTGGAGCTTGCGCCGCTTGCCGGCCTGCATCACGCGGATTTCACCGCCGCCAAGGCGGTGTACAGGTTGCTGTCCAGGTTCGTTCGGAGCAATTAAAAGTCCCCTTGCGGGCAAACCAGTTTTCGCGCGTCGGGTTCGCCCGGAATCATCGGCCTCCCGTATTCGGCGCTGGCGATGGCGGCGAAACTGAGCGCATAACTTTTCAGGACGTTCGCCCCGCTGTTGTCCGGTTCGCGGTCTTCCTCGACCGACTTGACAAGCTCGGCCATGGAGCCGTGGAAGCCGCCGGGAAGCCAATCGCCTTCGAGTTGCAATTTGCACATCCCCGTGCCCATGCCTAGCCAAGTGTTCTGCTCCCCTCTTTCGGGGCCGATGCTGTTTATCACTCCCTTGTCGCCGGTCAGGGCCATGCGGTCGATGGAGAAGCCGTCCGCGTCCCCGAGAAGGGCGATATTGGCCTGCGCGTGCTCGTAAAGAATGTTCGTCTGCATGAGCAGCGGAGGGCGCACTTCCTGGCCGGGGGTGCGCGCTACGGTCGCGTACACGCGTTTCGCCGGCGCGCCTTGCATGAAGACATTTATCAGATCGAACCAGGCGGCCCCGAACAGGGCGATACAATATTTCTGATCCTCCAGCGGCGTGCCCTTGATGTAATTATGATTCCATATGGCGAGGAAATTCATCAACAGGACATCGCCGATGGAACCGTTCTTGACCATTTCGGCCGCGAACTTGTATGCCGGCGCCCAGCGGGCGTCCTCGTTGACGGCGAATTTCACGCCGCATTCGCGCGCCAACCGAACCAGTTCCTCGCCCCGGTCCAGGTCGTCGACGAAGTATTTCTGGCTGAGAACGTGCTTGCCGGCGCGCATGGCGTCGGCAAGCAGTTGAAAGCGTTCGGATGTCGGACTGGAAACGTCGACTATGTTGACGGCCGGATCGTTCAGCAGGTCGATGTGGTTGCCGTACATCTTCGCGGCCGGATAGAAGGTGTCGCGGATATTTTTGGTTAGCGCCGGATCCGGACCGGATATGGCGACGACGTTGTAATCGGCGCGAAGATACGCGGTCAGGATTTGAAACGCTTCGTCGTTGCAGCCGATCAAACCGATTTTTTCCGGATAGGAAGTCTTGGGAGGCAGATAATCGACCTTCGGAACGGACAATCCCGTCACCACCTCCTTTTTCCAGAGACTATAAGGGTCAAAAAAGTCGCTTGACATTCGGATTTTCCTCAAACGTAACGGAACGCGGCCCTAACTCCTTACCATGCTTGCGATCAACCGTTGCAGGTCTGAAAGCATCCTGGACGGATCGTACGGCGGCGGACGGCCAAGGTATTCCTGTACCTTGATCTCCAAACAGATCAGGACGCTGTGTATAATGACCGTGGCGACGGTGCGGGTGTCGAATTTTTCGACAAGTCCTTCCTCGATGCACTGTTCAAACCGTCGCCGCATGACGCCGATAGCGTATTCAAGCATTATCGAATTGAAGACCTCGGCCGCGTTTTCGTCGCGGAACTGCTCGGCCTGAACCATGGTGAACGCGTAGCAGGTGAACGAATTCCTGAGTTTAATGGGTTCCCGGAAGATGGTGTCCAGTATTTCGTAAAAGGTGCGCACCGCGCCGAGCTCTTTTTCAAGATGCCTGAAATACAGGAGATATAATTCCTTCGCATGCTCCAGGACTTCCCGCCACAGCACCTTCTTGCTTTCGAAATGATTATAGAGCGAAGCTGGTTTTATCCCGCAACTGGCGGCGATGTCGCGCATAGAAACGGCGGGAACGCCCCTCTCGGCAAAGAGGATCGTCGCGTTGAGTATAATGACTTCCTTGGTCTGGCTTTCGGATGCGATAAGCGGCAATTGATACCGGGAGCCGAAAATGTCATAGTCCGAAAGATTCCAGGAGCTCGGTTCCATCGTGGTAAGCGTCTTTTCTGCAAACATGAAACAATTCCCTTATGCCCACGTGAATCGCGCCAAGCGGCACGAATTGATAATTATACTAACTAACATTTGTTAGTTTCATGTTAGCGTCAATCCGCTGAATGTCAATTCAAATATTGGGTTATTGGCGATGATTACGAAACTTCCTTGTGCGGCGCGCGCATCACGAGTAAGATTGCGAAGATGGTTTGTTTGATTTCCTTCAAGAGTCTTCTTCGCGGGATACGCAATGACGGTCATACCCGAGGAATTTCGCCCGTCCGGCGACGGTATGGACATCGCCCCGTTTCATTCCCTGATACGGCGCCTGCGCGATCCCGGGCTTGGCTGTCCGTGGGACGTATCGCGCACGCTCGAAAATATGGCCGAATCCCTGACGGGCGAGGCGGAGGAGGCCGCGGAGGCGCTTCGGCAGGATGATCCGCCGCACCAATGCGAGGAGCTCGGCGACGTTTTCCTTAATGTCATGCTAGCGGTGGTCATTGCCGAGGAAAAGGGTTTATTTACCTGGAAGGATGTGATAACCGGAGTGAGCGAGAAACTGGTGCGGCGCCATCCGCACGTTTTCGGCGAGAAGGCGGCGCACAGCCCGGAGCAGGCCCTTAAGATGTTTCTCGAGGCCAAGGCCAATGAAAAACAGTATCGGAAAGGATAATGCATGTCTTCTATGCCTGAAATGGTGGAAGGGTGGCCCAACATCTGCGGCGATGAATCGCGCGTCTCCGAAGCGGCGCACCGCGCGGGTCCGTTCCGCCTCAATGACAGCGGCGTCGATTTCACGAACATCCAGGCCGCATGGGGAATCGCCCTGCACATGCAGCAGCCGCTCGTCCCGGCCGGCGGACCGGACCTGAAGACCGCGTCCATCATTTCCTACCTGAAATACATGATGGACAACCAGGGCATGGGCGACAATCACAATGCCCCGGTGTTTCATTGGTGTTACAAGCGCATCGGCGATTTCGTTCCCGAACTGGTCAATCAGGGCAAGGATCCCCGGGTGATGCTGGATTATTCGGGATGCCTCTTCTATGGACTTCCCGCCATGGGTTTGTACGACGTAATAGACAGCCTCAAGGGCATTACCTGCGACGCGCGTTACCAGCGTAATGTCGAGTGGCTAGGCTGCACCTGGGGCCACGCCGTCGCGCCTTCCACCCCGGTCCAGGACTACCGGCTTCAAGTCATGGCCTGGCAGCACCATTTCGCCGCCATCTTCGGGTTCGACGCGCTGGCGCGGGTCAAGGGATTCAGCCCCGCCGAGATGGCGCTCCCCAACCACCCCGACGTCGCCTACGAGTTCGTGAAAACGCTCAGGGACTGCGGTTATCTGTGGGTGATGCTGCAGGAGCATTCCCTCGAGCGCCCGGAAGACGGCGAAGGACCGCGCCAACCGTATGTCCCCAACCGCCTGGTTTGCCGGAATTCCAAAGGCGAGGAAGCGTCCATCCTCTGCATCGTCAAGACCCAGGGTTCGGACACCAAGCTGGTGGCGCAAATGCAGCCCTACCACGAGGCAAAATCCAGGACCCGCGAAACAGTCGCCGGCAAGTCGATCCCCCCTTTCGTATGCCAGATCGGAGACGGCGAAAACGGCGGCGTGATGATGAACGAGTTCCCCGGCATGTTCAGGCAGGCCATGTCGGAGGCGTCCGGCTCCGGCGTCCCGGCCATGAACGGCGCCGAGTATATCGAGCAGGTTATGAACCTCGGGCTTCGCGAGGAGGATTTCCCGACGGTTCAGCCCAAATGGACCAAGCTGCTTTCCGAGCATTTCAAGCCGGGCGACGATCTCGACAAGGCGATCGGGGAATGCAAACGCGCGGACGGCCGGTTCAACATGGATGGCGGATCCTGGACCAACAACATCTCCTGGACGCGGGGTTATGAAAACGTCCTGGGACCGATGGAAAAGGCGAGCGCACTGTTTGCCGAGAAGACGAAAGGAATGCCCACCTCCGACATCCGCTACCGCAAGGCGCTGTTCCACCTGCTCTGCTCGCAAACGAGCTGCTATCGTTACTGGGGCCAGGGAATCTGGACCGACTACGGCGCGGAAATCTGCCGCCGCGCGATCGACATCCTGACCTACGACATGTGAGAACGGCGTGGCGCGGGTTTTACCGGACAAGAAAAAATTGCAAAACTATCTGCGCGGCGCGGCCGAGGAGGCCGAACCCGCGCCGCCCCGCTGCCGGCATTTCGGCGAATGCGGAGGTTGCGAGTTTCAGGACCGGTCATACGCGGCGCAATTGGATTTGAAGCGCCGGGCGCTGGCGTTTGTCGCGGAAACGATCCTTTCCGAGATCGAATCGGCCGGCGGCGGAACGGAAAGGCAAAATGCGGAACGCCTCGCCGACGCCCTGGCCAGCGTCGATCCCGAGATGATCCCAAGCCCGTCGCCGTTCGGATACCGGCAGCGCATGGACTATGTCTACGCCTTCGGCAAGGCGGGGTTGCGCAGGGCGCAACGGCGCTGGCAGGTGACGGCGCTTCGGGAATGCCCCCTTCTCGGCGACGCCGGCTTCGCCGTTTTCCAGGCCGCCCTGGAATTGGCCGGACGGCGGCGCATTCCGGGTTACGATTATATGCGCCACGAGGGCGAATTGCGGTATTTCGTCGTCAGGAGATCGCGCGCCGGCGGGATCATGCTGTCGCTGGTAACCAAGACGCTTGACCGCCGCGGGGATGTTCTCGCCATTCTCTCCGAACTGCTGGATCGCGGTATGATCGTCTCTGGACACTGGCTGCACGCCCCCGGGCTGGGCGACGTCTCTTTCGGCGCGCGGGTGGAACATGTGGGCGAACCGCTGATCTACGAAAACATGAATGACGTCCGGCTCGGCATAGGGCCGAATTCCTTTTTCCAGGCCAACCCGGCGGTTGCGGAAATGGCTTACGCCAAAATGGCGGAATTCGCGCGATCCGGCGGCGAAGCGCTCGACATGTACAGCGGCGTCGGCTCAATTGCGCTGACTGTTTCCCGAAACGGGGTTTCGGCGCTTGCGGTCGAAAACCAGCCGGAGAACCTGGCGATCGCCGGGGAGAATATCCGCATCAACTCCGCCGCCAATGTGGAACTGATCGCGGCGGACGCTGTCGAGTTTCTGCTGGAACGCGCGGAAAGGGGCGGGAAAGCGCCCGGAACCATCATCGTGAACCCGCCGCGCCCCGGAGTCACGGAAAAGGGCATGGAGGCGATACGACGGATCGGCCAGGAACGCCTTGCCTATCTCTCGTGCAACCCCTTTACCCTGCTTCGCGACATGGCGAAAATCCTCGACGCCTATTCCCTGCGTTCGCTGGCGCTTTACGACATGTTTCCCCAGACCCGGCATTTCGAAACGCTCGCGCTTTTCTCGCGGCGATAACCGGACGCCCAATGCCCAATTCAAGAACAACGCTGTCGGTCGCGCTGCTTTTCGCTTCGCTGTTCCTTTGCGGCTGCGCCCGCAAGCCCGTACCGCCGCCGCCCGCCGACGGCGTTTCGCGGTTTCCCACCGGCGAACCCCTCCGGGAGGGCGATATCCTTCTCGGCCGCAGTTACGGCCTGATCGGCGCCTTGTTCGCCACCTACAGCCGGGAAGGGGGAAAGTTCTCCCACGGATCGATGGTCTATCGGAACGGCGGCGCCGGCAGGATGATGGTGCTCAACTACCGACCCACCGGAATGGAGGATTTCTGCACGCCTGAGGACTATTTCTCCCGCTACAACCGCCTCGCGCTCGTCCGCTACAACAAGGACCTGAACGCGGCGCGGCCAAAGCCCGAAACCGGCCTCGATCCGTATTTGCGCGGCGGGGCGGCGCTTTCGGCATCGGCGATGCGGTGGCTCGCGAAGAACCGGGAAAAGCGGATCCCTCCCGACTATCGTCTCGATCACGACGACCAGTCCGCCATGTTCTGCCTCGAGTTGCCCAGCGTCGCATACCGCGAAAACGGCCTTCCCGATCCATTCTTCAAGGCGAGAAAAGCGGCCGAGGATCCGCTGCTTTCAAAAGCGAACACGCTTTTCAAAGCGGACGCGGTGGAGATTCGCAGCCCGAGCTCGGTTCTCGACAACCCGGATTTCACCCTGGTGGCGGAATGGCTTCGTCCCGACTACGACCTGCGCGAGGAGGCGCTTAACGAGGAAACGATCAAGGTCGTTGCCGGGGAAATCGCGGCGGGCTACGAGCCCAGGCGGGCGAACTTCTGGGGCAGGGTGAAGATCCGGCAGATTTTCGCCGTCTATCGCGCTGCGACCGCCGTCATGTTCTGGATGCCCAAGCAGGACCTGCCGGATTTCATAGACGCCGAGGTGGTCAATAACGCATTCATGCTGTACAACTACGTCGCCCGCACCAAGAAGATCGCCAAAAAGCGTATGCTCGGGGAAACCACGCCCTGCCCCGCCGGCCAGTTCGACCGCTCGCATCCGACGCTGCGCCACGTTCGGC
>JAISXA010000073.1 GCA_031270685.1 Planctomycetota bacterium | reverse complement strand
TTGATTTTTCGTCAGGTCGGGCGATAGCGCCGACCTTGCAATAATTCCCGACGCAAAATGTAAACCCAAGAAACTTTGGAGAGAATCAAACGGCGGTTTGTTTGATTTTCTCCAAAAGTCCACGTAAAAATATCATATTTTATTCGGTTTTTTGAAGATTCTTGCCGGTTTTCAGGGACGACTAATTACTTTTACATAATTTTGGTTGTATGCTTGAGCAGCCTTGCCCCGTTGCTTCCCAAGTGTGAACGTTACTTTGCGTCGGGTCCTTACAACGCCCCCAGCAGCCCCTCCTCCTCGAAGCTGAAATACCCGTTCTCGGCGATGACGACATGGTCGACCAGGGACAGGCCGAATATGCCGCAGGCGGACTTCAGGCGACGGGTGAAGTCCTTGTCCGCCGGTGAGGGCGTCGGGTCGCCGGAGGGATGGTTGTGCACCAGGGCCAGGCGCGGCGCGGATTCGCGCACGACGGGGCGGAGCAGGTCGGACAACTCCAGCCGCGCGACATGCTGAAGCTGGTCGCGATACCAGACGTCGCGGATGACGTTGTTCCCGCGGTCCATCAGGACGAGGACCGCCGCGGCATTGTAGTCGCGCAGTTCGGCGGCGTAGCGGTCGTAGAAATCCTTCGCCGAAGCGATCCGGAGCACCGCGCCGCGTTTTTCCCGCAGCACCCGCCGGTGCAATTCGGCGAAGGCGGCCAGGCGCAGCGCCTGCGCCGGCTTGACCTCGCGCATGCCTCGGTATTCGCGCGCTTCGGCGCCGAAAATCGCCCGCAACCTTCCGTAGCGCTCGAAAAGCGACGACACCGGAGGTTCGTCGCCGGCGCCCTTGTCGCCGAAGAGCGCGACCGCCAGCACTTCGGCGTCGGACAGCGTCCCCGCCAACCCGTCGACAAGCCTTTCCGACGGCGCGCCCTCCGGCAAGACCGGGGACCGGGGACGGTTGTAGTGGTCGCAATCCCTGGAAAGTCCGCAACGCCCCCCGTCCTTCGATTGACAAACGGGGGTGGCGCCGCAGACCGGCTTTTTCCCGAGCGTCGGATCGCCCCGGGCGAAAAGATTGATCAACGCCCCGATCTGCCTGGGTGGACGCGAGGCGGCCTTGGCGACGTATTCAGTAAACTGGCCGCCGAATTCACCTAGTTCGGAAAGGCTCTTCACATAACCCATGCGGCGGAGAAAGCGCCCGCCGGCCGGATCCAGCGCGGCCGAGGCGCCGGCCTCGTCCGAAGCCCTCCGCAACTCGGCGATCCATTCGCCAAGCCACGCGCCGCCGTGAAAATCCTCCAGGGTCAGTATCAGATTGGCGAAGAACCACACCACGTCCCGGTCCGGACAAGGCGACCGCGCCTCCGCTCCGTCCCCAACAACCATTCCGCCGGTCTCCTTGTTCCCCGAACGCCGTCCCTTCGCCAAGCGAATCCGGCGGTTCACAGGTTCTCGACGAGCGCGTCGCCGAATTCGGAGGTCGAGAGTTTCCTCGCCCCCTCCATCAGCCGGTGGAAATCGTAGGTGACGCGTTTCAGGCCGATCGTCCTTTCCATGGAATTGATTATCCTGTCGGCGGCCACGGTCCAGCCGAGATAGCGCAACATCATTTCGCCGGAGAGGATCACCGAGGACGGATTGACCAGGTTCTTGCCCGCGTATTTGGGGGCCGTTCCGTGCGTGGCCTCGAAAATGCCGTGGCCGGTTTCGTAGTTGATGTTGCCGCCGGGGGCGATGCCGATGCCGCCCACCTGGGCGGCGAGGGCGTCGGAAATATAGTCGCCGTTCAGGTTGAGCGTGGCGACCACGTCGTACTCGGCCGGGCGCGTAAGGATCTGCTGCAGGAAGGCGTCGGCGATCACGTCCTTGACCACCACCTCCTTGCCGTCCGAGACGATTTCCTTCCACGGGCCGCCGTCAAGCGGGACCGCCTTGAACTCTTCGGCGGCCGTATCGTATCCCCAATCGCGGAACGCGCCCTCGGTGAACTTCATGATATTGCCCTTGTGGACGAGGGTGACGCTTTTCCTGCCGTGCTGTATCGCGTAGTTGAGCGCCGCGCGCACCAGGCGGGAGGTTCCCTCTTTCGACACCGGCTTGATGCCGATTCCGGCGGCGCCGGGGAAGCGGATCTTGGCGAACCGTTCGGGAAAGTTGGTTTTGAACAGATCGAGGAACTTGGCGCAGTCGGGATCGCCGGCCGCGAATTCGATGCCGGCGTAAATGTCCTCCGTGTTTTCGCGGAAAATGACCATGTCGATTTGTTCGGGTCGCTTCACCGGGCTGGGAACGCCGGGAAAATACCGTACCGGGCGCAGGCAGACGTACAGGTCGAGGATCTGGCGCAACGCCACGTTGAGCGAGCGGATGCCGCCGCCGACCGGCGTCGTGAGCGGCCCTTTGATGCCTACGAGATGACGGCGGAACGCTTCGACGGTTTCGTCGGGCAGCCAATCGCCCGTGGCGTTGAACGCCTTTTCACCGGCCAGCACCTCGCGCCAGACGATCTTCTTCGATCCCCGGTACGCCTTTTCCACCGCCGCGTCCATGACCCGAACCGCGGCGGCCCAGATATCGGGGCCGGTGCCGTCGCCTTCGATAAAGGGTATGATCGGGCGGTCGGGAACCTTCAGGGAGCCGTTTTCAATGGTGACGAGTTCGCCTTCGCTCATGGCATCTCCTCGCATTCGCTTTCCCGCGGTGGATATAAACGCGGCGTCCGCGCCTGGGACGCGGGCGGAAATCCTTTCCGGAGCCTCGATTTCGCCGCTACTCCGCGGCGGCCTCGCCCTCGCCTCCCGCATCGCCGCGCACCGCCCGCCCGGTCCTCGCCGCGTCGAGCAGGCTCCACAAGAGATACGCTGCGACCCCAACGACGATGGCTATGTCGGCGATGTTGAAAACCGGCCACAGCGCGCGCCCCGAACGCGGGTTGATGATCTCGATGAAGTCACGGACGCCGACATGGAAAAGACGGTCGTACAAGTTGCCGATCGCGCCGCCGACGATCAACCCCAGAGACCACAGGGGAGCGCGGGGAGCGCGGCAAAAGTAGGCGGTCAGGACGAGCGCCGGGACGAGGACGGCGGATGCGGCGAGGAAAAGAGCCAGATTTCCCGAGGCCAACCCGAAAGCGCCGCCCGTGTTGTAGTGATTGATGAAGCGCAACACGCCGTGCGCGACCCAGACGTAATGCCCGCACGCATCGTCGCAGATGTGCCCCGCCGGCGGCACGCCGCCCAGCGCCTGGAAGGATATGTATTTGCTCGCGAGGTCCGCCGCCATAGTCAGCGCCGCCGCCAGCCAGAACCAGCGGATGTTCTTCAGGACAGGTCCTCCTTCTCGAACTTGCGCTGGCACGAAACGCACAGCCGCGCCCAAGGTTTGATGGCGAGACGGCGTTCCCCGATCTCCTTGCCGCACTCCTCGCATTCGTTGAAATGGCCTTCTTCCGTCCGCCCGATCGCCTCGTCGATATCGGCCAGCGTATCGCTGGATGCGGTAAGGCGCTCGGCCATGAGATCGATCTCCTGTTCATCCGAGGCCTGTTCCGCGAAATTGGTCGGCGCCTTGCCGATGGCCCGCAATCCGGCGTCGGAGATCGCTCCGTCGCGGATCGACCGCTGCGACTCCTTCATTCTATCGCGAAGCGCAATAAGCGTCCGGCGCAATTGTTCCGCGTTCATCGATCGCCCTCCCCTTCCCCGGCGAAACCGGCCGGGCAATCGCACCGGCGCCGAAACCGCCGCCGCGGGTGGAAACGTGCAAATTATTTCGCGTACAAGTATAAGTGGCGACGGGGTCAAGTCAAGGCGGGACCGGACCGGCGGCCGGTTTCGATTCGCCTCGAAAGCAAACCCATATTTCGCCGCGAAAAAAAATGAGTTAAGTTGTCCCTCCCGACGTCCGCTAATATGAACGCCGCGAGAACCGCATTCCTCCGCGGGGGAAAGACCGCGGGCGAGCGACCCGACGGTGTTTCGCGGCAGGTTGCGCCGAAGAAAGACGCGACGCCGTAAGGCATGCCGGGAAGGCATAAGGCATGCATCAAGGAAGACGGAACGTTTTCGGTCCTTTTTTCAATGGATGGAACGATCATGATTAACAACGACATTACCAACCCGCTCGAGCGCTATTTCGCTTCCGGCAACGCCGGCGACGCCAAGGCTGCCGATTATATCAAGCAGATCAGGGAGCGTCGCGCCGCCCTGAACGGCAAGGCCGCCGGGGATCCGGATTCCACGCGGGAGGAGGATGCCGCCTCCAAGAGCACGGCCAAGGAAAAGAACGCCGATGCGAACCTCTCCCCCGAGGAACGCCGCCAGAAGGAGATCAAGGCGATACTCGACAAGATCAACGCCGAGGAGACGCAGAAACGTGGCGCCGACAAAACGGTCGCGCCAAATCCCGAAAACTCCAACCAGCCGGACAAATCGAAGGACATTCTTCAGATCGTCGCCAACGGAATCGAGGGCGGAGCGGTGGACGAATACGGCTTCCCCGCCTTCCTCAACGACCTGCCGATCTTCGACCAGTTCAAAACCGACCTCTTGGACGCCTTCAAGAGGCTCGACGGCGCGACGGCCGGCTCGATCAGCGCGCAGTTCGAACTCAATTACAGTTCGGTGCGGATGATCGCCAACGAATTCGGCGGTTACGACCTGACCGAAACCAGCTACAGCTTCAAGCTCGACCTCAACTACCTCAAGGCGGCGTCCGGCTCCGGCAGGAACGCCAGCCTCGCGGAATTGTTCGGCGGCTCCAAGACGGACAAGCCCTCCGCGACCGGCATGGTGGACGACATCAAGGATTACTTCTCGCCGGCGAACACCGCCGACCGTATTCTGGACTTCGCCGCCAGCTTCTTCCCGATGAGCGACGCGTTCAAGAAGGGCGGAGACACCGAGGATGCGAGGTCGGAGTTCGCGCAAACGATGCGCGACGCGATCCAAAAGGGATTCGACCAGGCCATGGGCAAGCTCGGCAAGGTTTCGGATTCGGTCCAAGACGGCATTGACGAAACCCACCGGCTCACTTTCCAGGGCATCGACGATTTCGTGAAATACGGGATGGGCAGGGGCAAGGAAAACAAGACGGACGACCTGTTCGCGATGCTCCAGCAATTCTCCGTCTCGATGGAGCAGTCCTACGCCAAGACCGTCTATTCCTACGCCCCGGGCTCGAGCAGCTACGGAACAGGATCGGCCGCGGCCGCCAAACAGGACAAAGCGGAGAATAAAACCCCGGCCATCGACGCCGAAGCGTAGCGCCGGCATGTCGCTGGTGGACTTTTGAAGGAAATCAAAGCAACCGCTGTTTGATTTCCTTACCGCTCGAATACCCCACCGTGGTCGGCGCTGGTGACGTGATCGGAATAACGGGCAAGCCAACCGCGCCGCACCTTGCTCTTGAAAGGCGGGAGGGCCTTGAGTCGGCGGGCGATTTCCGCCGCCGACAACTCCACGTCCACCCGCAGCTTGCAAGCGTCTATGGTAATGGTCTCCCCTTCCCCGATCACGGCGAGCGGCCCGCCCGCGGCAGCTTCGGGGCTGACATGGCCGACGCAGAGGCCGCGCGTGCCGCCGCTGAAACGCCCGTCGGTGATGAGCGCCGCCCTGATGCCGGCCCCCTGGATGGCGGCGGTGGGCGAAAGCATTTCCATCATGCCGGGGCCGCCCTTCGGGCCCTCGAAGCGGATCACCACCACGTCGCCGTCCTTCACCCCGCCCTTGAGAATGCCCTCCAGCGCGGCGTCCTGCGAATCGAAGACCCGCGCGGGACCGGAGAAGCGCATCATGCCGGGTTCGACGCCGATCGTCTTCACCACCGCCCCATTGGGCGCGATATTGCCGAAAAGGACCGTCAGGCCGCCGCCGGGGGTGAACGGCTTCGACAGGGCGTGAATGACGTCCCCGTCGGGCGCGGGCGCCTGGCGGATGCGGGAGGACAGGGTTCCCTGGACGTTCGGAAGGTCGAACGCGAATCCCGACCGGGGATTTTTCGCGACTTCCCTGAGTATGGCCGGAATGCCGCCGACCCGATGGACGTCCTCGAGGTGCACTTCCGGCCGCGAGGGTGAGACCTTGCAGATGCAGGGCGTGCGTTTGGAGATTTCGCCGATCCGCTTCAGGTCGTACGGGATATCCGCCACGTAGGCGAGCGCGAGGGTATGGAGGATGGTGTTGGTGGAACCGCCCATCGCCATGTCGCAGATGAAGGCGTTATCAATGGATTCTCTCGTCACGATGTCGCGCGGACGGATGTTTTCGTCGAGGCAACGCTTGACCGCCCTCGCCGCTTCCCTGGCGAGTCGGAGACGTGCCGGATTCGGCTTGGTGCGGGTCTTCTTTTTGTCGGCCCATATCTCGGCGGTGATGACGCCGTTGCCGGGCGGGGCGAGGCCGATCGCTTCGCCGAGGCAGTTCATGGAATTGGCGGTGAACATGCCGGCGCAGGAACCGCAGCCCGGACAGGCCACGCCGGCCATCTTTTCGAGACCGGCCGCGGAAAGCTTCCCCGCCGCGTTCTTGCCGACCGCCTCGAAGATGGAAATGAGGTCCGTGTTCTCGCGGCTGGCGAGCATGGGGCCGCCGCTGACGTAGACGGCGGGAAGGTTCATGCGGACCATGGCGTTATACATGGCGGGAACGATCTTGTCGCAGTTGCCGATGCCGATCCAGGCGTCGCAGGGATGGGCCATGAGGATGGTCTCGATCTGGTCGGCGATAAGCTCCCGGGAAGCGAGGGAATACTTCATGCCGAAATGCCCCATGGCGATGCCGTCGCAGACGCAGCCGCCGACGTTGGCGATCCAGACGGCGTAGCCGAGGCGCGTCAGCTCCTTCCGGATCACCTCCTCCAGCAGGCGGAGATGAGCGTGGCCGGGAATCTGGGTCGTAAAGGAATTGACGATGGTGACTATCTTCTTCGACCGCTCCTTCAGGTTCTTGAGCACGCCCGCCGCCTTCATCAGGCTCCAGGCCGCGATCATGTGCCGCGGCCCGGTCACGATGCCGCTGCCCCGCTTTTCAAGATCCGCGATGCCGGAACTGGCGCGGCGCCCTTTCGGCATGGCTGTCTTATTGTTCTTCGCCATGGGATGATTCTCCCTAAAACCGCGCTTGACAAGCGCTGGGCGTCCACGTATCGTCGAAGGATCAACCAAAACCGGAAATAATCTTCGTTGACTGGATTATAGCGGGTACGCGCGCGCCGCTCAAGACGGGAAAAAAATCGGACAGACCATGAACCCAGCGCAACCGCTGCGCATCCTCGGCATCGACCCGGGAACCAGGCATGTGGGGTATTGCGTGCTCGAGCAACGCGGCTTCGAACTGCGCCGCCTGGCGTCGGGCTGCATCAAGGCCGGGGATGGCGACATCGCCGGGCGCTTGGCGGCGATCCATCGCGGCTTGACGGCGGTCATCGCGAAACACTCGCCGAGCGCGGCGGCGGTGGAGACGGTGTTCACCAGCCGGAATCCCAAATCGGCGATCGCCATCGGCGAGGGTCGGGGCGTGGCCGTGCTTTCGGCCGCGCAATACGGCCTTGAGGTCAAGGGTTACGAACCGACCCTGGTGAAAAAGGCGGTCGCGGGAAACGGGCGCGCGGGAAAGGAACAGGTACGGCGGATGGTGCGCGTTCTGTTGCGGCTCGACGCGGCCCCGGCCACCGACCACGAATCCGACGCCATCGCCATTGCCATCACCCACGCCATGCATTGCCGGCAGGCGCGCCCCACGGACAGCGGCAGGAAAACCCTTCTCGACGGCTTGCGCAAGAAATCGTTGCCCGACTTCGTGCTCAGGCAATTGCCGGCGGGGGCGACGCCGGCCAATCGCGCGGCGCGAAGCGGCAGGCGGTGAGGGACGACGCGAAATATTCTTACGGGCATTATCAATGCTGTTTTAGCGCTTGATTCGGGATTGTCAATCGCACGGCCGTTCCGGCTTTTTCGCTTTTGGCTTCCCCCCTACTCCCTCGCCTCCAGCCTTTCCGGCGTCCACAAAACCCCGTCCACCTCGAGGCCGCGCAAGCGCGGGCGCAGGTTCCTTTCCGGAACCAGAAGCAAAACCACTGTCCGGTCGCGCGGCGGTTCTGGTGTACCCTCCGGCACGAAATAGCGGTTGACGCCGAAATCGAAGCCGCTCCGCCCAACCCTCCCCTCAATGACGACGAAGTCGGAAACGCCTCTCGCGCGGGCGATCTCCCTCGCCTCCTCCAACGTAGGCGCATAGGCGAGCGGCTCATGCAGGCCAGACGCTTGCGCCAACGCGAGCGCGGCGAACACCGTCTGTCCGCCGCCGGGCATGAGGTTCGGGGCGCTCTCGTCGTCAGGATAGAATCCGGGATCGTCGAACCTGTACGACAATTCGAGATACTGGCCACGGAAAATATCCCGGGGGTCCACGGGGGCGGTTGCGACACGGATCGCCGCGCCGGGCGGATTCCGTTCGATCCATATCCAGCCGATGAAGAATACCGCCTGCGCGAGAACGAAGACCAGCGACGCCGTAAGCGCCCATTTCGTCATCCCGCCCTTTTGATCAACCACCTCCGGCATTTTTCCGCTCCATACCCGGCGAGGATCAGGACTATCCCGCCAATGACAAAGTACGTTCCCGTCTCCGCCAACGTCCCGACCAAATCGAAATAGCGCGTCACCAGGCCAACGGCGATCCCGTACACGCCAAGCGACATGAGGCCGTTCTTGTTCCATGCCGACCCGGCGAAGATGAACCAAACGCCCCATAAGAACCATAACAGCCATGCGAGCAGGGTCGCCAAATACATCTGCGCCCGGAAGGTCAGCATCCGCGACCCGGAGAAATTGAACTGCTCCACCGCCTCGCCCGGCTCCCACCACCCGCCGGCGATCGCCGCCGCCAGCATGAATGCGACGACCGTGGCGAGTGCAAGGATCAGATAGCCGTGGTCGACCATCCGCTTCGGCCCCGGCTTCAAGATGTGGCTCAACAGAGCGAGAAGGACGGCGCTGCTGAAAAACGCGGCCATCCACGTCCCCATGTCTTCGGGAACCTCTCGCCAGGAATTCAAATCACCCCGGTTCAGATGGCGAAAAAATCCCAGCCCATACAGGAAAACACCGATTATGATCCCGGCGACGATGCGGCAAAGCGTACCCATGGAAAACTTGATTCGTTCGGAGAGCGGGCCGAGGAACAGCACGGCGAAGGGAATGGCGGCGGCGAAGGGAATGACGATGACGGCGTCGGTTTCCCGCAGCAACAGGGCATCGACGAATTTCCACGGTCCCCAAACCAGCGCGGCGGCAAGGGCCATGCCGAAAAGCGGGGTCGAACGCAGAAGCAGCGCCAGAGGCAGCGTGGCGACGAGCCAGGCGAAGACGCCGTTCTTCGGGCTTTCGTTGAGGTGAAAGATCTGCGCGACCAGCGCGACGCCTCCCAGGAACAGTCCCGCTCCGACGAAATTGAGCGCTTCGGCCGTGCCGTCGTAAGCGGGATGTTTCCAGCGCACCCATAAACCGCCGAGATGCGCCGCGAGAAATACGGACAGGAATCCGCCCATCTTGGCAAGGTCGGATATCTCCCTCCAATTCGCCCCGATGATGAGGATCAGACCCAGGACCAGGCCGAACCCGCCCACCAGGGTTAGCGCCTTGGCGAGCTTGCCGAATCCCGGAGCGGGGGCCGGCGCGGGCGGCGGCGCGAGTTCAAGCAGGCGATCCGCCTGGTCGCGCGAGACGATCTCCCGTCCGACCCCCTCGTAAAGAAGCTTTTCCAAATCGTCATGAAACACGTTATTTGACCCCCAGCGCATATTGCCCGCATTATATGCGAAACGCCGTTTTCATGTCCCCTTTTTTGCGGGTTCCCCAAAAGGTGGACTTTTGGAGAGAATCAAACAAACCGCCATATGATTCTCTCCAAAGTTTCCCAGGGTTACATTTTCCGTCGAGAATTATTACCTGGTCGGCGGTATCACCCGACCTGATGAAAAATCAACCCGTTGATCCGTAAACAGTAACATCTTT
>JAISXA010000037.1 GCA_031270685.1 Planctomycetota bacterium | reverse complement strand
AACCGGCGGGAAGCGAGAGCCGATGCCGGCATCGTGGACAAGTGGGGCAAGACGGCGCGGCACCGCGCCCTGGAAAAAGGCAACCAGCGCATCGCCGACGTCATCGAGCCGCCGGAGTGAAGCGGGCTTTTGAGTGGACTTTTGGAGAAAATCGGGCCAACCGCCGCCCGATTTCCTCCAAAGATGTTACTGCTTACGGACCAATGGGTTGATTTTTCGCCCTGTCGGGCGATAGCGCCGACCTGGCAATAATTCCCGACGCAAAATGCAACCCCGGGAAACTTTGGAGAGAATCAAACGGCGGTTTGTTTGATTCTCTCCAAAAGTCCACATCCGGTTGAATCCTTGCCGGAAACCGGGCGGCGGTCGGCCCGATTGCCGGTAGTGGCAATATGACCGGGTGAGGAGGACTCATGCGCACGAAGCGCCTGGACGCGGTTTTCGTCCGCCCGCCGGATGCGGGCCCGAAACAATGGCAAACCCTTTACCGTCTCGCGGCGCTTATGGTTTTCGCCGCCGCCCTGTCGGCGCAGGGTTCGGATGGCGGGGATGCGCCTTCCCGCCGCGCCGCCGCCGCCGTCAACGCTTTTTCCGTGGACCTGTTCAAGGCGCTAGCCGGCCGGAACGGCGGCAATATCGTCGTCTCGCCCTATTCGCTGGCGAGGGTGTTGGCTGTGGCGGCCTCCGGCGCCGGGGGCGAAACGCGGCGGGAACTTCTCTCGGCCCTCCGCCTCGACCCGGCGGACCGCGGCGGGGGCGGGGACGCTCTCGCGCCATTCGCGGCGCTTGGCGTTCAGCTCGCCGCCGCCGGCCCCTTCTCCGCCATCGGCCTGGTCATCCACGCACGCGACCTGGAGATATCGGCCGCTTTCACCGAAACGGCCGGGCGGCTGTTCGGCATCGGCGTGGAACCGGCGGATTTCTCCAATCCCGAAGGCTTGGCCAAGGCGATTAATTCCCGGGTACGGCAAGGCGCCCGCGGCATGATCGGAGAATTCGTCGACGCCTCCTCGTTTCCGTCCGGCGCCAGGCTCGCCGTCATCGACGCCGCCGCCTTCGCCGGCGAATGGAGCCGGGCTTTTCCGGCGGAGGATACGCATGACGGCGAGTTCGAATCTCCGGAGGGGACGGTGACGGCGGCATACATGTCCGACCGGTCGCCGGTGCGGCCGTTCGTCATCCGCGACGGCGCATACGGCAAGCCGTTGGCCGACATGCTGGGGCTGCCTTTCCGCGACGGCGGCCTGGAGATGCTGTTCCTGAAGCCGGAAAACATGAACACCTTCATGGACGCCCTGACCCCGGATTCCCTGGCCGCGTGGCTGGAGGCCTACGACGTCTTCAGGGCGGAAGCCGGGGGGGCGGGCGGCGGGACGGCGCTGCGCATACCGAAGTTCTCCTTCAGCCACGACGCGGGGAATCTGGCGTCCGCCCTGGAGGGGCTGGGAATACGGGCCGCCTTTTCCGGGGACGCCGATTTTTCGGGAATCGCCGGCGGGGAGCGGCTCCGCATCTCTTCGGCGCTGCACAAGGCCAGGATAGAGGTGGACGAGGCGGGGGCGCGCGCCGCCGCCGCCGGGGCCGCCATCGCGGTGCGGGAGACCGCCTCGCGCGTGGAGTTCCGGCTTGACCGGCCTTTTCTCTTTTTCGTCCGGCATCCCGGGCTTGGCGCGCTGCCGGTGCTGGGAAAAGTCGTGAAACCGGTCGTCGAGTGACGCGGTGCGAAATGTCCGGATGAGGATGAAGGGGGCAAAATGCGGATTGCGCTTCGAAACGGCATAGTGGCCGGCATGGCGGTCATGGTTGCGTTTTTCCCGCTTGCCGCCGCCTCCGGCGAGGTTCGGCGCCGCTTCGGCGAGCGCTACGTGTCTTCGCGTGAAATCGCGGAGTTCATCGCCAGGTCGACGACGGTGTCGCGCGTGGCGCCCAACGAAATCGCGGTGAAACGGATCATGACCGCCAGGCGCGCCGCCCCCCGCGCTTCGCGCGGCCTGCCGCCCCCGGAGGCAGTCGAAAAGGGATTTGAATTCTTCGGAATGGGCGCGGATTTCACCAGGGCCGATCTCGATCTCCTGTCCGCCGTCACCAACGAGGACAACCCCTCGTTCCCCCCTATCGCCGACCAGGGCGACCTGGGGTCCTGCGCGTCCTGGTCCGCCGCATACTACATGCTGACCAACAATACGGCGGTGGTGCGCGGCTGGGACGCCAAGGGCGATCCGGTATCGCGCTTTTCGCCCCGCTGGTGCTACAACGCCACGAACATGGGGTTGGACAATGGCGGGTGGATTCACAAAAACATCGATTATTTCCGGGCGTTCGGGTGCGCCTTGAAAGTCGATTTCGATTATGCCAATCCGGTAAAACCCACCGCTGAGCCGGGCGAATACCAGGATTTGAGCACTGATTCGGGGTTGTGGCGCAAGGCGCTCGACTTCCGGCCCGGGGACGAGACCTTTTTAGTCGACAAGCTGGATACGGAGGATGGGCTGGGCAAGCTGAAGGCGGTTCTCGCCAACGGCTATGTGGCGTGTTTTGGAACATCCTATATGGACGGCTGGGAGGTACGCGGGATTTCCGGTGGACCCCATGCCGGCAAGCAATGCGCCGTGGGCATGCACCAGGAAAGCGATTATTCAGGCCACGCCATGACCATTGTCGGCTACGACGACGGAGTTTGGGTCGACGTCAACAAAAACGGGAAAGCCGATTCCGGCGAAAAGGGGGCGTTGCGGGTAGCGAATTCCTGGGGCCCGGGTTACGGCGACAATGGGTATGTCTGGGTTCTGTACGACGCCTTGCGGGAAGAGTCGAGTATTCCCGGGTATTCCCTCCAGAACCGGGAGCGGCTGGTCCGCGGGGCCCTCGCCTACTATGCGATCGGACGCCAGGAATACGAGCCGCTGCTCCTTGCCGAGGTGCGCCTTTCGTGCCGGAAACGGAGTAACGTCTCGGTGATGGGCGCTGTCGGCGATTATCCCGATTTCGACGGCAAGACCGGACTGCGATGGCTGCCCAATTTTTCCAGTGAGGACAGCGGTCCGGTCGCCCTGTCGGGGAGGAAAAACGAAGCGGTGTCGTTTTATCTGGATCTCACCGACCTGGTGACGGATTCCGGGACGCAAAAGTGGAACATCGTGGTGAAGGACGCCGCCGCCGGCAACCCGACGTACGTGGAGAGCATCAGGCTGGCGCAATGGTCGAACGGCGAGTGGCTTTTTTCCGAATGCCATCCCCATGTGCCGGGTCGGCTCGATGACGAAGAAAAGAGATTCTGGTTCCGGTACGCCTTCGGCGGGGATTTCCCCAGCTACCGGACCGAATCGGCATCCGGCGCGGCGCGGGCGGGGAGCCGTTGAGGCGATGTTTTCGCCCGGCGCGCGGCTCCGGGCGTTTTCAAGGGCGGCGGGAGAATAAGCATGTTCAAGCGTAGCGGCGCCATGCTCCACATGGCCTTTCTTGCCGCGCTGCTCGCGGCGGCGCCGGTCCTCGCCCGCGCCGGCGAGGACCTGAAGCGCGTCCACGCCCTCGGCGTCGGCCTCGCCGATCCGGGGACCGGCCACAAACTGGACTCCACCACCCGCGACGCGGCCATGGTCGCCGAGGCGTTCGAGCAGGCCAGCGGCTACGACCCGGAGGCGAGCCGGATCGTGAAGCTGGTCGACGACGACCCGGACTCCCCGGCCCGGCCGACGCCGGACGAAATCCGCCGCCGCCTGGCCGCCATGGCGGGCGAGGCCGGGGAGGGCGATCGCGTCGTGTTCTATTTCTCCGGGCACGGCGACAAGGACGGCGACGGGCGCTCCTTCCTGGTATGCCACGGTGGCAGGGACAAGGAGGACCCGCGCAGCCGCCTGCCGCTTTCCGACGTGCGGAGCATCCTGGCGGAGAGCGGTGCGGAATCGAAGCTGGTGATCGTGGACGCCTGCCACAGCGGGGGCAAGGCCGGGGGCGCCAACGGCCTGACGCCGGAGGAGATAAGCAGGGCGTTCGCGCCGGAGTC
>JAISXA010000267.1 GCA_031270685.1 Planctomycetota bacterium | reverse complement strand
GCAACATGATGAGCGAAGGAATGATCATCGCCATCCTGCTGATCATCACCCCGTTCATCTTCCCGGTCGCCATGAAGGTGCTTGGCCTGTTCACCGGCATGGTGCAGGCATACATATTCGGCATTTTGGCGACGGTGTACATCGCGGCCGCCACCCGCGCCGGCGAGGACGAAACAACGGACAAAAAACCGGAGAACGACCCCGGCGTCCCGGCCGGCGCGCCCTGACGCGGAGCCGCAGCCGGGGTTACGGGATCCGCGGCCGCAAAGAGTGTCATGCGGATGCATCGGCGATTCACATGAAAGGGCGCCATGGTTGCCCACCCCGCAAACGTCCAAGTTCCGCCAGCGCTTCGCTGACGCGCCGCGACGAGGGGTTTGCCATCTATCACAGGAGAAGTCATGGACAGCACGACAATTATCGCGGTGGCCTCGATCGTCACCGCTGGCCTTGCCATCACCATCGGCTGTTTGACGCCCGCTCTGGGCATGGGGTGGGCGATCAGCACGACGCTACGGTCGCTGGCGCAACAGCCCGACGCCGCCGGCACCATCACCAGGACGCTGTTTATCGGTTTGGCCATGGTTGAATCCCTGGCGATTTATTGCTTCGTGATCTCCATGATCCTTATCTTCGCCAACCCGTTCTGGAATCATTTCCTCACCCTGGCCGGGGGAAAGTAAGACATGCTTATCGATTGGTTCACCGTAGTAGCCCAGGCGGTCAATTTCCTCATTCTCGTATGGCTGCTGAAGCGCTTTCTCTACAAGCCCGTCCTGGCCGCGATCGACGCGCGGGAGGCGCGCATCGCCGAGACGGTGAAGAACGCGGAAAGTCAAAAGGAAGCGGCGGAGGCGGAACGGGAAGCTTTCGCGCGGAAGAACGAGATCTTCGACCGCCAACGCGCGGACCTTCTCAACCAGGCCCGGGAGGAGGCCGACGCCACCCGGGAGCTTCTTCTGGAGAACGAACGGCGGGCCGCCGACGCTTCGCGCGAGAAATGGCGAAAAGCCCTGAAATACGAACAGCAGCGTTTCGGCGGCGAGATCGCTCGCCGCGTTCAGGACGAGATTTTCGACGTTTCACGGCAGGTGCTTGCCGATCTCGCGGACATTGAGCTGGAAGAGCGCATGATCGATGTCTTCGAGCGCCGCCTGCGCCGGGCGAAGGAAGCGCCCGACGCCAAACTTGCCGAAACCTTGCGGGCGGATCCGCCCGCGGTGCTGGTGAAGAGCGCCTTCGACCTGCCCGAAGCGCGGCGGGCGGTTCTGCGGGAGTCCATCGCGGAAACGTTCGGGCCAAACGTCGAGGTGGAATTCGAGACCAGGGCGGACCTGATCGCCGGCATCGAGCTTATCGCCGGCGGGCAGAAAGTGGCCTGGGCCATCGCCGATTATCTCGCCGCTCTGCGGGGCGCCGTTTCCGACCTGCTGGACGGTCCGGCTTTTTCCGATGCGTTGTCGAAAACGGGGAAAAAATGAAAACCCCTTTTGAATCGGTGTCCTCCACCTTGGACCGCGTTCTGACCGGCATGAAACGGGGGCGCGAGTCGTTCAAGCCCGATCTGAAGCCGCAGGAAGTGGGCATGATCATCAGCGTTTCCACCGGCGTCGCCCGGGTGTCGGGCCTGCCCGGAGTCGCCTACGACGAATTGCTGAAATTTCCCGAGGGAATTTCCGGCATTGCCTTCAATGTGGACGAGAATGAGATCGGCGCCGTCCTGCTGGGCGACTACTGGCGGTTGAAGGCGGGAGACGAGGTGCGGCGCACGGGTCGGGTCATGGATGTCGGGGTGGGCGACAGTTTGCTGGGGCGCGTGCTCAACCCCCTCGGCGTGCCGCTCGATGGCCGGGGAGAGATCGTCACGGACGGCCGCTTGCCGCTGGAACGCCCCGCGGCGCATATCATGGACCGCGCGCCCGTGTCGGTGCCGCTCCAGACCGGCTTGAAAGTCATAGATGCGCTCATCCCCGTCGGCCGGGGACAGCGCGAACTCATCCTCGGCGATCGCCAGACCGGCAAAACCTCGATCGCCATGGACGCCATCATCAATCAGCGCGGCAAGAACGTTCTCTGCGTCTATTGCGCCATCGGGCAGCGCTGGTCCAACATCGCCAAGACGGTGACCGTCCTCAGGGAGAAGGGGGCGATGGATTATTCCGTCGTGGTGACCGCAGGGGGCAACGAACCGCCGGGACTTGCGTACATCTGTCCCTACGCCGCCACCAGCATCGCGGAACGCTTCATGGAACAGGGGCGCGATGTGCTGATCGTTTACGACGATCTGACCCATCACGCCCGCTCCTATCGCGAACTTTCGCTGCTGCTCTCGCGCCCGCCGGGCAGGGAAGCCTTTCCCGGCGACATATTCTATTTGCATTCGCGTCTTCTGGAACGCGCGACGCACCTGCGCGAGGAACTTGGCGGCGGATCGCTTACCGCGCTGCCCATCATTGAAACCGAGGCGCAAAACCTTTCCGCCTACATCCCGACGAATCTGATCTCCATCACCGACGGACAGATCTACCTCTCCCCCTCGCTGTTCGATCTGGGGGTGCTGCCCGCGGTCGATGTCGGCCAATCCGTTTCCCGGGTCGGCGGCGAGGTTCAGCGCGCGTCCTACCGGGCGGCCACCGGGGACCTCAAGCTCGCCTATGCCCAGTTCGAGGAGCTTGAGTCCTTCGCCAGGTTCGGAGCCCGTCTCGACGACGCGAACAAGCGGGTCATCGTGCACGGGCAACGCATCCGCGCCTGTCTCATGCAGCCGGAATTCAGCCCTTTGCCGTTGCCGGAACAGATCGCCGTGTTGCTGGCGCTGAACGCGCGGCTCTTCGACGCCGTGCCGCCGGAGCGCATGGCCGAGGCCGAACGGGCGGTCAGGGCTTCGGTTGCCGAGGTGCCGGAGGAGATGATCGCGGCGCTGGACTCGCCCGAGGCGTTCAGCGACGAAGAGCGCGACGAGATCCTCGCCGCCGCCGCGCGCGCGTTGAGAAAATTTTCCGATCCGGTGAAATCATGAGCGAATCGCTGATGGTTTTGGGCCGGAAAATCAACAATGCCGGCGACCTCAAGGCGGTGGTCCGCACCATGAAAGCCGTTGCGGCCGCCAACGTCGTCCAGTTCCAGCAATCGGTTCAGGCTTTGGCCGGCTACTACCGCACCGTCGCCAGGGGCTTGAGCGTCTGCTTCCGGGAGGTCGACGTGGCGGGATGGACCCGTGACGCGGAGAGCGGGGGAAAAGTCGGCGCGATTGTGTTCGGTTCCGACCAGGGCATGGTGGGGCGGTTCAACGAGGTGGTGGTGGGGCAGGTGGCGGCGACCTTGGGGTCGCGGGCCGCGCAGGCCGAAATCTGGGCGATCGGCGAACGAGTTCGCGCCGAACTGGCCGAAGCCAATCTGACGCCGGCCGGCTTCTTCGCCGTGCCGGATTCCGTTCGGACCATCCCCGCCGTGATGACCAAACTCATTGTCGCGAGCGAAAGCCGCGGCGGGCGCGAAACCAGCGAATTGCTTCTCTTCCACAACAGCCCCGGCAAGGGGGCGACTTATGAACCCGTGGTCAGGCGCCTGTTGCCGCTTGACGGCATCTGGCTGCGCGATATCGCCGGTTTCCGCTGGCCGTCGAAGAACCTTCCCGAGATCGCCGGCGACATGGTGGATACGGCGCGGGGGTTCGTCCGCGAGTATCTTTTCGTGTCGCTGTTCCGGGCCTGCGCCGAGTCCCTGGCGAGCGAGAACGCGAGTCGCCTTGCCGCGATGCAACGCGCCGATCAGAACATCGACGACCTGCTGAAGGAACTGCACCAGTCCTTCAACCGGGAACGCCAGAACGGCATTGACGGGGAACTGTTCGACGTCATCGCCGATTTCACCGCGCTCGGCAAATCGAAATAAATGAGATAGATGCGCGCCTTGAATGACATTGACCCTCTCCTGTTCAGTGGGTTTTTAAAAGTCCCCGTGAGGCGTCAAAGCATGCGCGGCTCCCTACGACCTCATCGTCAACGCTTTCCGGGGGGTAGCCCCGCGCGCGTTCCTGTCCCGTCCGGGCCAGCGGCAAAAACTTCCTTTTTCCCCGTAAAGGAACACCCGCAGGTCGGCCACAATGCTCTCCAGCACGTCCACCTGTTCCGCCAATTCCTCGGCGGCGGCGGCCGTTTCCTCCGCGCCGCCGGCGTTCCTTTGCGTCATCTTGTCAATTTGCGCCACGGAAACGCCCACCTCCTCGACCGACTGGGTCTGTTCGCCCGTCGCCGCCGCTATGTCCTGAATAAGCCGCCCAACGCTTTCCGCGCCTTCCTGGATCTGGATGAAATCCTTCTTGATGGACGCGACCGTTTCGTTCCCCTTTCCCACCCGCTCCACCGTCGTCTCGATCAAGGCGGTGGTTTCCTTCGCGGCCTGGGCCGACCGCTGGGCGAGGTTCCTCACCTCGTCGGCCACCACGGCAAATCCCTTGCCGGCCTCACCCGCCCTTGCCGCCTCGACGGCGGCGTTCAGGGCGAGCAGGTTGGTCTGGAAGGCGATTTCCTGAATCGTCTTGATGATATTCCCGATCTGCTCCGAGCATTTGTCAATCCCATCCATGGCCTCGGTCATGCGCTTGACCGACGTAGATCCCTCCCCGATCATCCTGACGGTGGTTTCGGTGTTTTCCCTGGTGTTCTTGACGTTGTCGAAATTGCGGCGCGTCACCGAGGTGATTTCCTCCAGAACCGAGGTGGTCTGTTCCAGGCTTGACGCCTGTTCCGCCACTCCCTCCGCCACGAGGTTCGAGGCTTCCTTGATTGACGTAGTGGCGCTTTGCACCGTGTCCGCCCCTTCCGTCAAATCCCCGATAATCCGCTCGCACTGCCTGTACACCGCCCCGATGATCGTTATGGCAAGAATCGCCCCGGTCAGGAATGCCGCCCCCCCGAGGACCGCCGACATCCGGAGTAGATTCCCGGCCCCGGCGTCCGCCTGGGCCGAACTCTCGCTTATTTGGGCCAACCCGTCATGCATCAGCCGCTCCGTCAATTGCACCAGCGTTTGATAATGTTCGGCTTGGTCCAGCAACGCGGCATCAACTTCCTTGGTGAGGGCAAGCTCCCTTCCCGCATCCTCGATCCATGTTTCCATCATTCGCACCAGGACGGCTGCCTTTTCCTTCCATTCCGGAAGAGCGGTGGTGGCCAGCGTATTCCGCATGGCGTCCAGGGCCACCGACAGCGTTTCGGCCGCCGCCGCCATGTCGGCTTCCCTGATTTCCGGAACCGGCGACGCCAAAGCCTCCATCATCATCAGTCTGGCATCCCCCATCCGGGCAATTTGTCCCAGCCCCGTTGCATACCTGTCGAACCGCCTGGCCAGGGCCGCCAGGTCGGTCCGGTTCAATTCATTCTCCGCCAAGGTCCGATATCCGGCGTAATACTCGTTCAAAAGACTTGTCATCCTCGCCCCCACCTCGAGCCGCCGCCGCCGCTCGGCAAGAATGTCATCCGTCAACCGGTGTATTTTTTCGGATAATTGCCGGTATTCGCCCGCGGCCTTGTTCAGGCTGTCCCATTCCTCGCGCATGGTCGGCAGATATTGTCCCTGCGCCTCCAGCGTGGCTCCGATCTCGGCCAGCGCCCTGTCCACGCCGTCGAGGGCTTTCCTGCCGGCTTCATAAAAGGAATTGTCGGAGGTGAACTGATAATTCAGGAAATCGTATCCGGCCGTCATAATCGCCGCCGAAATGGCCGCCGCCTCCCGCGTCTGGGGGGCGTACGCCTCATCCTGAATTTTCACCACCTTCTGGTTGCCCAGGTTCATCCAGAACGAAGTTCCCGCCTGAACGAGGGAAAAAACGACCATGATGCCAAAGCCCAGCCACAACTTCCGTTTCAACGACATAAGAGCCCTCCGCCAACGAAAATGAAAGTCCGCTTCAATTTTGATTGGTGTATGCCCATAACTTATATTGGCAACATAATTAAAGTTATAGGAAAACCAACTACGGATAATTATAATGTCTGGATACCATTCGACATAGCGCAACCGCTTCCGCGTTCGGAGCGGCGGCTTTTCTTTTACCGCTCGCCTCCACCACTACCGGCACACCCAATCACCCAATGACACACCATATTTTCGTAATCCTATAACTTTAATTATGTTGCACGCTATTCCGATAACGTCACAGGCGGACAACGACCGATGTTGATTGAAGTTATCAAAAGCATACAATTGTGGGTTTTATACGCAAGGAAAAAACATCCGGATTATCGAGCAGGAGGAAGGTGGGACACAGTTCTTACCTAGGAGAACCGGCGATGCCATGACACGGGTCGTTCCTCGACAGGCTGTTACAGGATTCTTTGTAGGTCGGCCCGCAACGAATCCAGCATTTCGCCCCGCGCTTCGCGGCTGACCGACGGGATTTGATAGAACGTTCGATGCAGCGCGATGTCCAAGCCGACGAAGCGGTAGATACTGTCCTGCGCCAGCAAACGGAACGCGTCGCCAAAGCCGGAATCGGCGAAACTTTTCTCCGTCCCGCCCGTGGTGTTGACGATAACGGCCTTTTTCCCGGTCAATAGGGCTTTGACGCCCTTGGAATCGTGACCATAGGCAAATCCGTAGGAAAACACCCGCTCTATCCACCCTTTGAGAATAGCCGGCATTCCGGACCACCAGATGGGGTGCACCAGAAACAGGATATCCGCTTTTCGGATCGCGTCCTGCTCCTTCTTGATGTCCGCCGGGATCGTCCCCCGATTGAATTGCTCGAAATCAGCGATGCCAAGGACGGGGTTGAACCCCATTTTGTACAGGTCGCGAATATTGTGTTCATGCCCCCGCAGCGCCACTTCTTCGGAAATGGCGGTCAAAATCGCGGCGTTGAAACTGTCGGGGATGGGATGCGAATAAATCGTCAGTATGCGCACGTCGTTTCCTCGGACCGGAACCAACTGTACATGATGGACATTTGCGGATTATATTCGGAATCAAGGGATTGGCAATGCGAAATACGGGGCGGATCATTCGCCGCCCTTTCGCCACAGACCGCAGCCGCGCAGCTTCGCCTCCTGTTGCATGGCGATATAGCGTTTCTTATAGGCGAAGGACTGGTTGATATACGCCTTGGCATAACCGCCGCGCAGCATGACCTCGTTGAGGATGGTTCCGTCCTCGAGATGGACATAGGCGAGCAGGCGGCCGTATTGATCGGTTGGTTCCCGCTCGAATTCCAACCAGCAGCGCTTGCCCTGCGCGAGGCGGCGGGAAAAGACGGCCGATTCCCTCCCCAAGGCGACCATATCCGTCTCGAGAACCGCGATGTCCATCTTGCGCAGATCGTCGCCGAGTTTGCGATTGACGCTGGCTTCGGGGGAATCTATGCCCAGCAACCGTACCATGTCCCCGCCATCCAACTTCAGGCTGTCCCCGTCCACGACTTCCGCGATCGTGCGCCATGGCGCGGCATCCGGTCTGGCGCGTGGTGGAAGCGGGCTGTCGCGCATGCGCATCACCCCTTCAAGATCAAGATCCAGTTCGGCGAAAGCGGCGAAAATTCGCGCGGAATCCCGGACATGGCCGCCGCTCTCCTCCTCAACGACAAGATAGGCTAGCACCAGGGTGATGAGAATGGAAATCACCGACAGCCAAGTTCGCGGCCTGCGGCGTATCGTCCTGACCCGCCTTTTCCCACGCTTCGCCATCAAACGGATGTCCCGGCTTGATTTTAGCAAATTGGCCATTCAAATGGCCGAATGCCATCTTGATTCGAGTTCGTCCCTTGTTGTTCAAGCCCTCGGTTATGCCATTGTTGTACTCCTTGCCGGCCTTGAACCAGTTCAGCAAAAGGAAATAACCGCTACATGTTCGGCAGAGAAAACATTGCGGCAGTGACAAACCGCAAGCCCGAGTGCAGCTTTTTTTTACAAACCCTTACCGCCTCTCACATTGCCGTACGCGCCTTGTTGACCGATGAACGGCCGGTGAAAAGCAGGATGCCGGCCGCCACGGCGAGATTTAGGCTTTCAACGCCGCCGGAGAGGGGAATGTGAATCCGATCGTCGGCGAGGGCGGCCAGCGCATCAGATACGCCTTTTTCGCCGCCCATGATTATTCCAAGCGGCGGCTCGCAGGGATAATTGCGGTAGTCGCGGGCCGTCGGATCGGCCGTGGCGATCGCGATCCGCAGCGGGAGGTTGGAGCGGCGCCTTGCGAAATCCGCTGATGTCCAGGAGGGACAAGGCAGGGTAAATGCGGCTCCCATGGAACCGCGAAGGAATTTGGGCGACGTTGGATCCGCGCCGTCCAGGAAGAGGCAGCCCGCCGCGCCGGCGGCAAGGGCGGTACGTGCAAGCGCTCCGGCGTTCCCCGGATCCTGCACGCCGTCCGCGACGAGCCAAATGCCCGACATGCAAGTCCCGGTCGGAAGGTCGCCGTCCGCTTCGGGAATACCGCAAACAAGGGCCAATCCATCGGGCGCGATTTGGCGGGTTATCTTCTGGCAGCACGGTTCGGAAAGGTTGATGCATTCAAGCCCAAGTTCTCGCGCCCGGGCGAGCAGCACCCCCGCTTCAGGGCGTTCCGCTCCCCGATCCGACACGAGAAACGCTTTTGGGGGAAAAAGCGCGCTTCCGGAGCGCTTGAACCCTTCCTCGACCAGGCGGCGGCCCTCGGCGAGGGTAAGTCCTTGCCGCCGGCGTTCAGCCTTGTCCGACAAGGCCGCCCAGTCCTTGACCCGGGGATTGGCCTTGCTGGCGATGCGTCGGAGAGTCTGCAGTTCCGGTTGTGCGATCACCGACTACACTTCCGCGGCCAGCTTTTCCGCGGTTTCCGCGGAAACGTCGAAGTTCGTGTATACGTTCTGGACGTCTTCGTTGTCTTCCAGCTGGTCGATGAGCCTGGAAATCTTCCCCGCCGCCTCGAGGGATACTTCGATCCGGTTGTCCGGGATGAGCTGGATTTCAGATGATTGCGTCCCGATGCCAGCCTTTTCGAGCGCGTCGTTGACCACGACGAAAACGTTGGGATCGGTGTGGATTTCGAAAAACGTGTCCTGGTCGATCACATCCTCGGCGCCGGCGTCAAGAACGACATCCAAGAGCGTTTCCTCGTCCACCTTCTCTTTTTCCACCTGGAATACGCCTTTACGCTGGAACATATGCATGACCGAACCCTGTTTTCCCATCTTGGCGCCGCCACGGTCGAATATATAGCGTATTTCCGGACCTGTGCGCTGGGTATTGTCGGTCAGGCATTCGACGACCACTGCCACGCCCTCCTGGGCGTATCCTTCGAAGATCATCGGTTCGTAGCCGGCGCTCCCGCCGACAGCCTTTTCTATGGCGCGCTTGATGTTGTCCTTGGGCATATTGGCGAGACGGCATTTGTCCAACACCAGTCTGAGACGGGGATTTTCCTCGGGCTTTCCGGATCCCCCCTCCTTGACCGCCGTGCAGAGCAGCTTGATCAGCTTGGAAAGAACCTTGCCTTTTTTTTTGTCTTTCGCCGCTTTCTTGTGCTGGATATTGGACCAATGACTATGGCCTGCCATGACGGGCTCCCGTTTCAATGAATCTCGACGAATGCGAACGAGTGAATGAAACCAGCCGCCGAAAGGTCCGCAACTGGCTTTCGGGGCCATGCGTTGCGCGTGCCGGTGATCCTTGCGGGCGCCGCGCTATTTTTTAGACGGAGGTTTGAATAGTTCTTCCAGCGCGATGCGGGCGCTTTTCGATTTCTCGGAGTTGAACCGTTCCTCCTCCGGATCAAGAAACACAAACCAGAAGCAGGAAGTGGATTGTTCGGGATCGTGCGGCTTCTCGTCGCGCGCCATCGGCTCGCGGCACCATTCCAGGGCGGCGGCGTCGTAAAATTTGCAGTTGGCGCAGGCATGCAGGGGGTAGCCGCATTTCAGGCAATCCTCCCTTGTTCCCGGCGAACCGTTTTCGCCCCATACTTCCCCGCAATGGTGACATTTTTTCATGGAAATTCCTCAATTTTTCCTGGCTCGACGTAGTGGCATCGTCTCCCCGTCGCGCCATGCCCGGAAGCCCCATGGACCCATCTCGCGCCGCAAAACCGCACACTGGCGGACATCCATTGCGCAACACTGACCGCCGCTGCGGCATCGCCGCCGCAATATCGCCGCCATGCCTTTTGCCTGCTCGTCCCCGTCCGGTCGGAACGGCGCCGGCTCATGCTTTCATCATGCTCATGGTATGATCGCATTCAACGACAACTCCAGAATTCCCTGCGCTCCCAGCGCCTTGAGTTGCGGGATAAGCGTCCGGGTCGTTCCGGTGTCGACGATTGTTTCGACCGCCACCCAGTTCTCATCGCTCAAAGCGTTCACCGTCGGCGATTGCAGACTCGGCAAGATCTTGATGATCTCCGGGAGCCCGCTTTTCGGGGCATTGAGCTTCAGTAAAACCTTTTCTTTTGCCAGCAGCGCCCCTTTGATCATCAGCACCAGGGCGGAAAGCTTCTCCATTCTCCACTTGTCGCGCAGGGAGCAGCGGTTCGCGATCACCACCGTCACCGATTCGGCGACCGTATCGACGATGCGCAGGCGGTTCGCACTCAGACTGGATCCGGTTTCCGTTAGATCCACGATCGCATCCGCCAGGTACGGCGCTTTCACTTCGGTCGCGCCGTGCGAAAACTCGACCTTCGCCTTGACGCCGCGGGCATCAAGGTATTTCCGGACCAGATTGACAACTTCGGTGGAGATGGTCATCCCCTCCAGATCCTTGGCGGATTGAATGCCCGACGTCTCGGGCACCGCCAGCACCCATCGCACCGGATTACGCGTCGCTTTGGCATAGACCAGTCGTTCGACGATTTCGACGTCCGATTCGTTTTCAAGAGTCCAGTCGAGGCCGGTGATCGCCGCGTCCACCACTCCCCGCTCGACGTAACGCGACATCTCCTGCGGCCGCGCCAGCATGACGTTGAGTTCGGGGTCGTTGCTGGTGGGGTAATAGCTGCGACTGGATATGGAAAAATCCCAGCCGGCGGCGCGGAAGAGCGCAAAGGTCGATTCCTGGAGACTGCCTTTGGGTAGGCCGATCTTGAGTTCAGGCACGAATTCTCCCCTATTTTTTCTTTTTCGTGGCGGTTTTCGTTTTGCGGGGTTTCGCTTGCACACCCGGTTTCTGCGCTTCGCCGTATGGATTTCCGGTCGCTTCTATCTCGAGATGCTGGACGACGAGGGCGATCGCCTCGTTGTCCAGGGATTCCTGCAGCGTTCGCAACAACAAGCCCCGGTCGCCGGATTTCGATAGCAGGCCGTGTCTTTTCGCCGCTTTCAAACCCTCGTCTGAAAGCGGAAGCGCGGATCCGGGTATGTTAAGGAACAGTAAAAGGGCATAGGCGCCCTTGCGCAGATGCGGGAGATATTGCTGGAGAAGCTTTCGGCCCTCCGCCGCCTTTGTAGCCGCCAAGAAATCGTACGACAGGTTGCCGCGTTTATCGAAGAAGGAATTGTATTCTTCGATGATCCGTTTCGCGGCCGTCTCCGTCCACGCCTGTCCACCCATCGCCCTGGCGACTTCCCACGTTCTCGCGACGCGGATTTCGTGCCAATCGATGAAGTGTTTGCGCAATAAGGCTATCGCCGCCAGGGAGGCTTCGGCCGACTCTCCCGCATCGGAAATGATCGCATAAGCGAGGTGGTCCATCGGGTTGAGCGGCTGGGGACCGTTTTCGGTTGCCTTTTCCTCCAGAAAGGAAGAACCCACGGCATCCGGCGCGGCATCTTTCATGCTGGTCATAAACGTTATCTATCCTAGGAGTCGCGAAATCCGGATTATTTGCGTCCTTCGAACCTGTCAATCTGGTCGTGGACGAGTTTTACAATTCTAGGATCCAGGGATTCGAGGTGTTTGGCTTCCAGAATTTCCACAAATAAATCCTTATACATTCGATAATTCCATTGCCTTCCACCTCGCGTATCAAGGATCTTGCCGATTTCAAACATCGCGCTGCCAACATACGATATGTCGGACGAATCAATATCGAACGGCGGACCGACGATTTGGCCTTTTCCCTTTTTTTCGACGCCATCCATATATTGATCGTAGTACGTATCGGCATTGGTGCCGTATTTGCTCAGCGGGAATCCGAAATAAAGATTGCCGATTTCATCGAATATCTTCAACGATTCATCGGGGCGCATGGTTAAGACATAGAATCTGCCCAAACCGTAGATCTCACCGATTGCGCCCGCACGCACCCGGCCGGGACCGGCCATTTTGGTTTGCTGGATTTTATTCCAGTACCAGTTCGGTCCATACGGGGTGAAGATAGCCAAGCCGACTAGTGCGAAAAAAGCCAAAATGCCGTAAAATACCCGTTTCTTGTTCCTTTTGATGAACTGGGCCCGCTTCGCCCGCTTGGCCATCCGCGCTCTCGCGGCGGCGCCCGCGTTTTTGTCGTAAATCGCCATTTCCATCCCTCCGCATCCTTCGGTATGATCAATTGAATTCGGCGTTAAAGAGGTATATCGGCACCGTTGCGGGGCCTTTTTCAAGCGGAACCGGCGCGGCTTTTTCCATCACGCGGGTGACTGCACCACCATCCGGCGTCAACCTGGGTGCGCCATCCCGACTTCCGGCCTTTCGTCGGAGCCGCAATCCCAACACCTCTTGGACGACCGCCTCGCACGCATCTCCTTCCGGGAGGGATTCACCGGCGAGAGTCAACACCGGTCTGCCGTCCCCGTCCGGGGCGATTATGCCCGAGTATGCCCGATCGGCGGTCAGGACAACCTGGGCAACGCCGATGCCATGCTCAAGGGCGAAATTCTCAACCGCCCAGGGCAACCGGTCGTCAGCGCCAAGCGCGATGACGAAGACCCGTCCAAGTCTGCCTTCTTTTACGATCATGGCCAACTCCGCCTTTCATGAGTCCAACCCCGAAACCGACCCGCATTCGGACAACCCTTCATTTCGCACACCTGAATATAGCAACTTTGGCCCCTTATGACAAGTCTAATGCCCCACGAAGCCAAAATCCCCGATCCGAACTTTGCGGAGAGCGCCCCCGGGGTCGCTCGGCTCCAACCTCCGTGGAAATGAATTCCCCTTCGGCGTCGTAGGTTGAGTCAAGAACAGACGGACTTCGGCGCCCACAAGGCTGGCCTTTTCAGATCGCCAAATCGTTTAAGGGGAATGTGCGGCCACGAGAAAGCCGTTCGCGCAGTCCGGATCAAGGGTTGATTCGAGCGGACCATCGCGGGTTTCATTGAGCAACATGAATTCCTTTATCTCATAACCGGTTCTATCGATTAGCTCCCGCAATTCACCGGGCGTGAAATAATGCAGGTAGAGATCAAGCTCGCCCCGGTAATTATGCTGGATATGGTCGCCCGGCTCGAGGCGGCGGGCCATATGGCGCAAATCGCCGAGCAGGCCGAACAATCCGGGCCGCCGGTGGCGCAATTCGTTGTGCACATGGAGGATGAGCGTTCCACCCGGCCTGAGGACGTCCCGTAGCCTTATGAGGAATTCCTCTCGCTTCTTGCCTCCCTCGACAAGCCCAAGGGTGGAGAACATCATGAGAGCCGCGTCGAAGCGATCCCTGTCGAACATGGAGATATCGATAAAATTCCCCCGCAGCAGACGGATTTGTTCATCATGACCCGGCGTTAAAACAACCGGGCGGCGCTTCCGGCGTGAGAGAAGTTTCTTTTTCGCTTCGACTAGCATATGCGGATTCAAGTCCACCCCTACCGCCCGGCAGCCGTTTTCCGCGCAAAGGAGGAGGTGCCGCCCGGTGCCGCAACCGAGATCAAGCACCGAGTATTCCTTGGCCGGATCGCGGGGCAAGCCGAGATGCCTGGCGATGAATCCGCAATCGAAGGCGAAGAGCGGGGTACGGCAGAAATATTCATCATATGTTTCTGCGAGGCGGGCGCTGTTCACGTACTTTTGGACAGTGGGATGCAAATCGCGGCACAAGGCAAATCCCCCGGTCTATCGCCGACCCCGGTCGCGCCCGGCCCTCAGCGCGCCCCGCAGGAGTTTGCCTACACGCTCCGTCTCCACAAGAAAGGCGTCGTGTCCGTATTGGCTGGGAATGTCGGCATAGGTCACGGATTTTCCGTTTTTGCATATCGCCGCGACCAGCTCACGACAACCTTCCGGCGTGTACAGCCAATCCGAGGAGAAACTGGCCACCAGCATATCTGACCGGATGCGCTCGCACGCGACCGCAAGATCGCCGCCGCCCCAACGATCAGCCGCATCGTAATTGTCCATGGCGCGGGTGACGTAGAGATAGGAATTGGCGTCAAAGCGCTCCACAAACGATTTCCCCTGGTATTTCAAATAACTTTCGACGGCGAATTCGCCGTCCATGGATTCGGTTTTTCCCCGATCCTGGAGCCGGCGGCCGAATTTTACGTCCATGCCGACTTCGGAAAGATAGGTGATATGGGCAAGCATCCGCGCCGCGGCGAGGCCATGTTCTGGCGCGGGATTGCCGTAATAACCGCCTTTGTTGAAGTGCGGGTCGTTGAGG
The DNA here is from genome assembly GCA_031270685.1 of Planctomycetota bacterium. GTDB lineage: Bacteria > Planctomycetota > SZUA-567 > SZUA-567 > SZUA-567 > JAIRTL01. Next base: position 5,712 of record JAISXA010000267.1, on the reverse strand, counting down.
ATCGAGTAGCGACCCACCGAATTGAAGGCCACCCCCTGCGTCGACAACCGCGAACTCGCGGCCAGCACCAGCGCCTTCTCAACCCGCTCCGGGTAGGCAAGAGCCCATTCCAGCGCCTGTTGCCCGCCAAGCGAGCCGCCGACCACCGCGTGGATCCGATCGATGCCGATATGGTCCAACAACAACGCCTGAAGCTTCACCCAGTCGCCGACGGTCACCGCCGGAAAGGAAAGACCGTACGGCGACCCGGTATCCGGATCGAGGTCCGCCGGCCCGGTTGTGCCGTAACACGAACCGAGGACATTCGAACACAATACGAAAAACTGATCGGTATCCATAGGTTTGCCGGGGCCGATCATGGTGTCCCACCATCCTGGTTTGCGTTGGCGGTAGGAGCGGGGGGGGGCAAAACCATCCCTCTTGGCCTTGAACCTTCCGGAAGCGGTTTTCTCCAGGGCGGTGGCGTCCCATCCGGCCGCGTGAGCGTCCATCGAGAGCGCATGCGTGATCAGTACGACGTTGTTCTTTGCGGCATTGAGTTTGCCATACGTTTCATACTCGACCGATACATGCCGCATCGCGGCGCCGCTTTCGAGCGCGAAAGGATTTTTCGGGGTGGCGAGGATCGCCTTCTTCGGGGTCACCCACCCGACCGAATCCGGACTTTCCGGCCCGTGTTTAGCGGTGAGTGTCTTGCTTGTCATGGCGCGCTCCAAAATACCGGCATATGCGAAACGGTCGAAAAGAAAAATTGTATGTATTCGAACTCGCGCCGCAAGCGCCGATTTACGCCGGCTTATCCGTCGTGTTCCAGGAACGACCGCCACTTCGCCGGGAGCGCATAGCATTCGTATACCGCCGCGTCGAGCGCCCGCCGGGCGAATGAAACGTCGCCATTCGAGGCGGCCGCGGCCTCGCACGCGCGATACGAATCCCGCACGCGCCGGCGTCGACCGGGCGGAAGCTCGTCGGGAAAAGGCAAGCCGCGCACTTCGCAGAGGTTGATGTTGTTATTGCCGCTCAGACTGCGGAACAACCTATCGAGAAGCCGAGAGTTGAGAAGCGCCGAGAGGAAGATCGCGTCCGCCCCGGATTCGGGGATGAACGCGTTCAGGCTGTTGCCGAGATATACTCCCGGCGGAATCAACGCCGCCACGAGGCGGGGAAGCGTCTGCATGTTGCGGATCCCGAGCTGCGCTATCCTGATCACCGCCGCCCTGTCCCGACATGCCTGGGCTTGCCCGCCTTTCCTTTGCAGGAACAGATCGCGGTCGAGGAATCGGGCGCGCGAGGGCAGGGAGGCGACATCGAGAAGGAAAGGGCGCAGATGGGCGCCGCGCGCGAGCAGGCACCCGGTGTCGTCATCGCGCATACAGTCGCGAAAAACGGTCTGGTCCACCTCGCCGACCCGAATATCCGCCACATCGGACAAGGTTCTGGAAAACCGGCCTTTAAGCGCATGCGCCAACTCTCCCGCCCGATCGTCGGGATAAGGAATGGCGCCGTCGCCGGCTGCGATTTCGGAAAGAGGCGACATTTTTTCAAGCCCGGCCGATTCGACGCGCACCAGTTCCGCCGGTCCCCAGTTTTTCCGCGCCCTGAATACGCAGGTCGCTTGGGTGACGCCGGCGAAAACGGTTTCCTTTTCGCGCTGGAGCAGCCAATCGTCCGCGTTTTCCCGAAACAGCAGGCGCCTGCGCAAACGCCCGGCGCAGGTGTCGCGGGCGAGCGAGGCGGGCACGATCATGGAAAGCGCGCCGCCGTCCCGAAGAAGCGAGAGCGATCGCTCGATGAACAGGCGGTACAGGTTGATCTGCCCGCCGAGCGAGTCCAGGTACAGCCCGCTCCCGCGAACCGCCGACGCCAATTCGCGCCGCTCGGGGTAACGGTCGAAGTTGGTCAATATTTCATAAGGCGGGTTGCCGATAATCGCATCGAAGCCGCCGGCGGCGGCGATGCGGGGAAAGGCGCGCCGCCAGTCAAGGGATCCGGGTGATGCGTACAGGGGACGGGGCGTTGCGGACCCGGAGAACCCTTCGCCCAGCAACGCGTCGCCGCACCGGATGTTGTCGGGGATGAATTCCCTTTCCGAATCGGAAAGCGAGAGCCATAGGCATGCGCGCGCGACAAACACGGCGCCGGGATCCTTGTCGACGCCGTAAAGCGCCGATTCCCCCCACGCGCGAAGATCGCCGATGTCAGGGGAAAAACGCTTACGGACCAAATCGAGGAGGCGGAGAAAAAAGAAACCGCATCCGATCGATGGATCGCAGACGGTTGCGTCGGCAAACCGGCCGCCAGGGAAAATATCATCCCATACCAAAGCGAGGATGCGGTCGATCGCCTGGTTCGGAGTATAGTAGCGTCCGTCATGTCGTTGACCCAACTGATCGAGCGATTTCCCGCGCCAATATATCTCGCCGACGCGGCGCGGATCGATGTCGCCGCGAGTTCCGACCGCCTGTGAATGCGGGAGCGTCACGGTTTCGGGAGGGAAGAGCCTAACGGCCAATCGCCTGAACGCCGCTAGCTCCGACTTCGAATCTCCGCCGATGAGACCTTTTGTCCGCGCCGCCGCGCGCAAAGCGGTCACGACCGCGCCGGGAACCGAATCGTTGAACGACCGCTCGGCGCTCACGTCCGGACCAACTCCCGGAGACGTTCGCGGGCATCCTCCTGGCCATGCGCTTCGGCTTGGCGATACCATTCAACCGCTTTCCCGGAATCGGCTTGCACCCCGAACCCCCGTTCGTAGCAAAGGCCGACGCGATACTCGGAATCGCTATCGCCTTTGGCCGACGATTTTTTATACCATTCGAGGGCGAGTTCGGGGTTTTTGGACGTGCCGTATCCTTCGGCGTTGCAGAGGCCGAGATGATACATCGCCTGGGGACAGCCGCGTGACGCCGCTTGTGAGAACCAATGAAAGGCGATGTCGTAATTTTTGGCGACGCCTATGCCGTAGAGGTGACAATGCGCATAGGAATGCATGGCGGCGACCATGCCCTGCTTGGCGAGCTTGAGGAAGATAGGAACGGCTTTTTCCGGTTTCCCGGTATCGAGGTAGTTGTCGGCGACGGAGAATTCGTCCATTGCGGCGTCCTTTGCTCCTGGTCATTGCGGACTGTTCGAAAAATACGCAGTCGTTCTTGAATTCACCATGACGAGAAGCATACCACAAACTCGCGTCGGACGATAGGTGATTGCCTACAGCGCCGCCGCCTGGATTTCAGATTGCCGGGGCGCCTGTTCGGGAGCGGTCAATTCAACCGCGCCGATGATCTTGAACAACTGCCGGAAAGAGTACAGCCGCCCGGAAGCGATGTTGCCTCCCGAGATATCGACTACATCCCCTGTTTTGGATAAAGATGGGGGCGGCCGGCCTTTTTCCCCCAGGATATTCGTCGGCCGCCCCGTTTCCCCCGAAAACACCGATGCCATGGGACGAATCACCATTTTTCCCCCTTGCAGCGCTTCTCCCCGAAGCGCATCCCCATTCCCGGTCCGGCTTGTCACGGGATTTTCCCCAAAACCCCGTGACAATTATCCGATCCCGTCCCCAAGGCGCTTTCGCAGTCCCGATCCCTTTCGCAAGCGTTGCGCCGCTGCGCGGTTCTTGTCCGTAATCGTCCCCGCGCTTCCTTCTTTGCCGCGGCTTCCATGACGTAAAGCTGAATCCGACCTTTTTAAATTCCGAAAATTCGTCTGGCGGCGTTCTTCCGGGTCGTCTCGTAATTGTCCCGGTCGCCGCCTTGCGTCCGGTAGCGTTCAGGCTCCCAAATTTCGATGCGGTCGTCCACGCCGATGAACAACAACGTGGGCCCTTTTATGCCCACCGCGCGCATGAGCGCCTGCGGAAGGACGAATCTGCCCTGCGTGTCGAGGTCCACGGCATGTGTTTCCGCCATGAATCTCCTGAAGAAGATGCTGTCGTCGTTTTCCTCGGCCATTTTTCGGACGTTGTCCTTGATCCGTGCGAATTGCCTGTGGGTGTACATGTAAAGACATTCTTCTTCGCCTCGGGTGATAACGTAGTTTCCGCCCTGCTCTTCCGGGCTTGCAGCCAAGCGAAACCTTGCGGGGATAGCCACTTGGCCTTTTGAGTTGAGTTTGTTTTCTGCGCTGCCGTAATAGTATGGATTATCGTTAATCATAAGGCAAACATTAGATGGCTATTTATCGCTATCTGGCTATTCATTGCTATCTTCAACTATACTTCACTTTTTATAGCTTATCTGAATTCAATGTCAACTTTTTTTCGCGTGAAATGAATGCATGAAATGAATGACTGTTCGCCCGTATTACTAAATAAAGCGTTCGGCTATAATCGAGGTACAAGCGGTGGTGTGTTTTGATGGAGAAAAGAATTTTAAATTTAAAAAAGACTTCCGGAGATTTCCCTTTGTGTGTCCTTTTGTAAGGAAATCAATCGAACCTCCGATTGATTTCCTTCAAAGTTTCAGGGCGTTCGTTTCAAAACCGTTTTTTGCAATGTCGCCGGCTTGGGTAGAGATGACGAAAAAATAACCCATTGAAACGAGAGCGGTTGAATCTTTGAAGGAAATCGGGCGGCGGTTGGCCCGATTTCCTTCAAAAGTCGACTAAACATGCGGAATATAGGTATGGCCGCTGATTTCCGAGTTCGTCGCGCACAGGTCGTCCACGGAAAGGTCGTGAACGTCGTTTCGCCCGGTTATGCGCGCGAACTGCGCGATTTCCCCGGTGGAAACGCGAAGGAAATTGCCGAGCCGCCTCGCCGATTCCTCGATGTCAAGCCGTTTACGCAACTCCGGATCCTGCGAGGTGATTCCCATGGGGCAGCATCCGCTGTCGCAAATCTTGTATTGCCGGCAGCCGATGGCGATAAGGGACGCGGTCGCCACCGCCACCGCGTCCGCGCCCATGGCCAGCGCTTTCGTGAAATCCGGGGCGATCCGCAGGCCGCCGGTGATCACCAGGGAGGTGTCGCCGGCGCCCCGGGCGTCGAGGCGGCGCCGGGCCCGGTGCAGCGCGAATATGGTGGGGATGGATGTCGCCGCCTTGAGGTGCTTGGGGGCGGAGCCGGTTCCTCCCGGCCTTCCGTCGACGGTGATGAAGTCCGCGTTGCCAGCTTCGATGATGAAGTCTATATCCTCCTCGACGCGCCCCGCAGCTATCTTGACGCCGATGGGGCGGCCTTCCGAGAGATCGCGCAGCTCCCCGATCCTTTTCCCCAGGTCGGCCGGCGTGGCGATGTCCTCGAACCGGGAGGGGCTGAGAATATCCTGTCCCGCCGGAAAGCCGCGCGCCGCGGCGATGTCCGGCGTCACTTTGCCGCCCGGGAGGTGGCCGCCCATGCCTGGCTTGGCGGACTGGCCGACCTTGATTTCTATCGCGTCGACGCGTCGCAGATTCTCGGGTGTGACGCTGTACAGATTGGGGACGTATTCGAAAATGTAGCGGTAGCTGTTGCCGATACTTTCCTCTATGATTCCGCCCTCGCCGGAACACATCGCCGTCTCCGCCAGGGCGCTCCCCTTGGCGAGGGCGGTTTTGGCTTCGGCCGAAAGCGCGCCGAACGACATGTGGCTGACGTATATCGGCGATTCGATAATCGGGTCTTCCGACGAATTTGTGGGTGAAAAGGGACGTGATCAGGTTTTTGGGGCGTGAAATAACCGCGCCAAGAGAGGGGGCTGGGGGCGTAGCGCCTGTTTGTGGTTGGTTTAGGAG
>JAISXA010000242.1 GCA_031270685.1 Planctomycetota bacterium | reverse complement strand
GGCCAACTCCTCCCTGGCCGCCGCAATCTGGACAACCTCCATGTTTAATTCGGCCATCTCTCTTTCTAGCCTGGAAATGGTTGCAGTCAGCGAACCGGGCTCGTTATAGGCCGGCCAACGGTCTCCCGCGATCTTGACTTGCGTATACAAGTAGTAAAGCCCGCCGACAAAGGCTATAACCAACGCCGCAATTACAATTCGCAAGCTGTTTTTGGAATTCACTGTTTTTACCTCCCGGACCCGGCCAGGATGCGGCCTGGCCGCATTATTGCAAGAGATTCATGACTATGGAGAACGACCAGGCCTGATTCGGAAATTGTTCCGGTGTCTCTTCGTTGGCGCGTCCTCTGGGCGTCATGGGGGCAGAGGTCCAGTTGGCCTGCTCCAACCGAAGCGAACCTGGAACAATGAATGAGGAGAAAGGTTGCAGCGCCAAGCCGCCGGAAGCGATTTCGCGGATCTCCGCGAGCCGCTCGCGCAAAGCGATTTCCCGCGAGCTCTGCACCGGCAAATCGGGATTGTTCCGCCGCAACGCCTCGTTTTCCGCAATTACTTGCTGGAGCTCCTGATCAAGGCGGTCCTCCTCGTCCTTTTCCGGCATTTCCCTTGGAGCGTAACTTTGAAATCCTTGCAACAAACGCTCCGGCATTTGCATGGCTAGAATCGAATTGGCGGCGGTGGCGAATCCCTGAAGCTTCAGTGAGCTTGAACTCCCTGCAAGATTCGTCAGCCACAGATAGCGCATATCCGCGTTATATTCGCTCATGGCCGGATCGAAATTGACGATTGCCTTAACGTCCGCGAGAATACGCGCCCAAACAATGCGGCTACGGTATAAACTTTTAACTGTATCGACGTATTCGTTGAGCCGCGCGATTTCCGCCCGAAGATCCCTCAGTTCCTGGGCTTGAACCTCCAACTCGCGTTTCGTCCGCTCCAGGGACGCGATGCGGCCTCTCAAGCCGTCGATCTTTCCCCGGTACTGGAAGATGACGTAACCGACCAATCCCAGAACGAGCAATCCCGCCATCAATATAAGGAATTGCGGCGTTGGTTTGCCGTCCTTTTTCCGCATGACTTCCGGCAGGAGATTGATATTGATCATAACCGCTCCTCAAGGACGCCTATTCCCCGTTTCCGCGTTCCGACTCTGAAGGGGGTTTCCCAAATTTCAGGTCGCCCACTCTTCCTCGCGCCATTCGTCGTTCGACCGCGATCAATCCCGGGCGCGGCAAGCCAATCCGAAGGCGATCGCGAATTCGTGCGCATGCTCCCGCAACAATTCGTCCTCCGGATCGAAGGTCGACACCGATCCGAAGCCGTCGAAGATGCGGGCTTCCATCTTGGTGAGCCGCCCGAACAACGGGGCCACGCCGGGGAACGCCACCAGCCCGCCCGACATCAGCGTCAGATCGGGTACCCGGCCGCCAGCCATTTTGAAGCTGCCCACGCAAGAACGCACCTCGCCGGCGATGTCTTCGATCCCGGGATAAATTGCGTCTTTCACGGTCTCCATCTGGTCTCCGGGAGCGCACTTCACCGTCTCCGCCTCGGCCATAGCGACGCCGAGGCGCTGCGCAACCATTTCGGTCAATGCGGCGCCGCCTAGCGGGAATTCCCTGAATACGTTGCGGTCGCCGTCGGTCACGGTTATCAGCGTCTTGGCGGCGCCGAAATCCACCATCGCCACCGGAGCGCCCTCGCCCTGGAAGAACGCCCCCGCGTTGGCGGTTTCGTAGGCGTTGGCAAGCGTTACCAGCTCGATATCGATGATGCCGGGAGTAATGCCGGCGCGGAACAGAATCTCAAGCTTGTCCTCAATGTCCTGCTGGCGGACCGCCACCAGAAGCACCCTGGTTTGCGAGGAGTCCTGTGAATCGAAGACGTGATAATCGATCTGCGCCTCCGAGATATCGTAGGGGATGTATTTCTCCGCTTCCTCGATCATCGCCACATCCAGATCCGCGAGGCGATCGCGCGAAAGCGCGACGGTCTGCACCAAAGTGCTTCGCCCGCTGAATCCCACCACCACCTTCTCCTTCGCGGGCTTGAACCCGCCGGTGGTTATGACGTTCTTTATCACTTCGTCGTACTGGGTGACATCCGCCACCGTTTCATACGAATACCCGGTCACCGAAAGCGCCTCGCCCACCCTGGACATTTCCACCGCCTTCACGGCGTGCGTACCCAAGTCGAGACCGAGCACCGTGCTTTTCTTTTTTCTCTTGGCCACGCGGCTGCTCCTCTTGGCATGTCGTCCGCGCGCATCGCGGGGCGGCGACAATTGGTTTTCATCCATCATTACTATTGCCCGCTCCGGCGATTGCCTTTTAAAAAAAGCGGCGCTTTCCCGAGATTGGCCCGAAAAAACGGGTCGGGCCCGGATTAACGGTCCCGCGGGCATATATTATCGGATGCAGTGGACTTTTGGCGCGACCGAGCAAAAGAGACCGCGCGGCGATCCGCACGGTCTCCTGGGTTTACTGCGCCAAGCGCGCCGATAACTGTATGGTCTGCCCCGAATTGCGGTTTGCCCCGGGTACGCTTGGATTTTCCCGGGTAAAGCTTGCGCCGGCGATTTATGAAAAGCAATTGTCAATATTATTTTGGGGCAAACTCTTGCGCAATTATCCGGGATAGAACCCCGACGGCGCCTCCGCGAGATTGATCATGATGTTTTTCATCTGGGTGTAGTGTTCCAATATGACCTTGTGCGTTTCCCTGCCGATCCCGGATGTCTTATAGCCGCCGAAGGGCGCTCCTTCCGGAATCGCGTTGTAGGTGTTCACCCACACGCGGCCGGTCTCGATCGCCCGGCTGACGCGAATGGCGCGGTTGATGTCGCGGGTCCACACCGCGCCGCCCAGGCCGTACTCGCTGTCGTTGGCCATGGCGACGACCTCGTCCTCGTCGCGAAATTTGATCACCACCGCCACCGGGCCGAAGATTTCCTCCTGCGCCACGCGCATTTTGTTCGTCACATTGGTGAGCAAGGTCGGCTTGAGGAAACAGCCCTTGGCAAGCTCTCCCTCGGCGGCGCGTTCGCCGCCGCACACCACGGCTGCGCCCTCCTTTTTGCCGATCTCCACGTACTCCAGGATCTTCTTCACCTGGTTCTCGTTGATCTGCGACCCCATCTGCGTCGCCTGGTCCCACGGAACCCCGACCTTGATCGCCTTGAAGCACGCAACCGCGTCCTTCAGGAACTTGTCGTAAATGGCGTCCTGGACGAACACGCGGGAACCGGCGCAGCACACCTGGCCCTGGTTGAACAGAATGCCCAACTGCAAGCCGTCCAGCGCCATGTCCCATTTGCAGTCGGCGAAATAAATGTTGGCGGATTTGCCGCCCAATTCCAGGGTGGAGGGAATCAATCGCTCGGCCGCCGCGCAGGCCACGCTGCAGCCGACCTCGGTGCTGCCGGTGAACGCCAGCTTGCGGAACCCCTTGTGATCCAGCATGTACTGTCCGGACTTGGAGCCGGAACCGGTAATGACGTTGAACACGCCGGGGGGGATGACTTTCTCGGTCAGCCGGGCCAGCTCCAGGACCGAGAGCGGCGTGTCGCTGGACGGCTTGAACACGGTGCAACAGCCGGCCGCCAACACCGGCGCCAACTTCCAGGCCGCCATCAGGAAGGGGAAGTTCCAAGGAACGATCTGGCCCACCACGCCGATCGGCTCGCGCAAAACGAGGGACAGCACGCTGGAGCCCAACATGTTGGCGCTGCCCTCCTCCGCCATTATGCAGCCGGCGAAATAACGGAAATGCTGGGCGCTGAAGGGAATGTCGATCGCCATGGTTTCCCGGATCGGCTTGCCGTTGTCCAGGCTCTCCACCATGGCCAGATGTTCCCTGTTCTCGTCGATGATGTCCGCGATCTTGTTGAGAATGACGGCGCGTTCGTTGACGGCGACGTTTTTCCACGCCTTGAAGGCCGCCCAGGCCGCATCGACAGCTTCATCAACGTCCTTCTCCGTCGCCTGCGCGCAAACGGCAAGCTGTTCTCCGTTGGCCGGGCATTTGGTGGCGAAGGTCGCGTTGTCGGAAGCGGGTTTCCACTTCCCATTGACATAGA
>JAISXA010000107.1 GCA_031270685.1 Planctomycetota bacterium | reverse complement strand
ATCATCGCGAGTCGATCGGCATCGCCTCCACGCGGTTCAGGGCCGTCCCCACCGCGCCCAGCATCGTCTCCCTGCCGTCAAGGTCGGACAGCATGACCTCGGGGGGGAAAGGGAGTCCGCGCGCCAGGTGCGCATTCCACGCCGGCAGGAATTCCTCGCCGAGCGCCTTGCCGATGCCGCCGGAAACGATCACCGCCTGGGGATTGACCACCGCGCAAACGTTGATCATCGCCATGGCGAAGTCGCGGGACACTGTTTCCAGCAGACCGCGCGCCCGTCCGTCGCCCGCGCGGTACGCGTCGAGCAGAGCCTGGACGTCCCGCGCCGATCCCCGCCCCCTCCGTCTTCCGGCCGGCCTTCCGGGGGAAAGCGCGTTCTCCAGGGGGCCGATCTCGTTGAAGCGCCGCGGAAGCGCGGCGGGATCCAATTGCATGAATCCGATTTCACCGGCCGCGTTCCTGAAGCCGGGGTGCAGTGCGCCGCCGAGTATCAGCGCCGAACCAAGGCCGATCCCATAGCTGAAATACGCCAGGTCGTCGTACCGCGAACCGGTGCGGGAAAGGTGCTCGCCGATCGCGCCCAGGTTTACGCCGTTTTCCACGATGACCTCGGCGGCATATTTCCGCGCCAGCCGTGCGCGGAGCGCGGTCAGCGAAAAGTCGGTGAAATACGGCGCGAGGTAGACGCAGTTGTCGCGCGGAACGCCCGGCACACCGATGCAGACGCAGAGCACGCGGCTCTTTCTGACCTTCGTCCTGGCGACCGCGCCGTCGACGGCGGCGACCAGGCGATCAATCATCGTCCCTCCGTCGGCGGACGGATTGTGGGCCAGCGACTCCTCGCCGACGGCGCGGCCGAGAAGATCGGCCGCCATGCAGCGGATCGTCGTCCGGCCGACATCGACGCCGATCACGTAGCCCCGTTCCGCGTTGAACGACAGCAGCGTGGACTTGCGGCCCACCGAATTGGCCCCGGCGCCGAGGGAGCGGATATAGTTCCTGTCGAGGAGGTTCCTGACGTTCGACGATATGGCGGTGAAGCTCATGCCGATCGCGCGTGAGAGGTCGGCGCGCGACATGGCCCCCTGCGTGCGCAGGCGGTTCAGGATCAATTTTTTGTTGGATTCGCCGATCGACTCGGGCGTTCCGAATGCGTTCATGTCTGGTCGCCGTCCTCGTCGCGCGATCCCGCGAATGGCGTTTTCATGAGTCCGCCGGCATGGGCGCTGCGGACGGCCATCCGGAAAATGATGCTCGTCGGCCGATAGCGGGAAGGGGATGGAATCCTGGCAAAGTGGATGGCCGCTTCGGAATTATTTATCTACCTTTGTTTAATAACTAATACGGGTGGTCCGCTTTGTCAAGAAAATTATGCTTGTCCCGGTGCATGGTATCGTTATAGTTGCCGGTAAAGGCTGTGGCGACCCTTTCTGAACGGGAGACCTGTATGTCGACGACCGGGAATGCCGTAACCATACCCTACACGGACGATATCCTGGCAAGCGCCAACCTGTCGCCAACGGAACTTGCCGACATAACCCGTCTCGCCGGCGCGGCCAAACTGTTCGCGGATGGCCGGCTCACCCTAGGACAGGCCGCCAAACTGTACGGCCAGAGCCGGATCGAATTCATGGCGACCCTGGTCAAGCATGGGTATTCGTGTGTGAACCTCGCCCATGACGACGCCGAGGACGAACTGAGGTTCGGCAATGGCTGATGAACGCATGGTCATGGACGCGGGACCGCTTATCCTGCTCGCCAAGATCGACGCGTCGCCAATCCTGACCGATCTCCCCTTTCGCTATGTCGCTCCGCCTGAAGTGATCCGGGAACTGGCTGCGGGTCCAGATTTTGGCCATCCGCCGGTGGAGGCTCCCTGGTTGGAAGCGTGCGAACTCCGGGAATCCTTGCCGGCCTATGCCCGCATGACGCTTGACAATGGCGAAGCCGCCGCGATTCAACTCGCTTTGGAGCAAAACATCCGCTATAGTCAATGCATTATATTGGTAATGCTTGAGTTATATAATTTTAACGCTTAGCTTCCCAAGCCCTGCCGTCTTTTCCAGTCGCAGGCAAAGCATGGTGATGTCGTCCGACGCGGGCGCGCCGGCCACATGCGCCGCCACCGCCTCCCGCATCCGCCGTATCGTCTCCCCTGGATTTTGCCCGGCGGAGGCCAAAAGCGCCGCTTCCAGAGCGGTATCGCCGAACTGTTCGTGGTCCCAGTTCATCGCCTCGTTGACGCCGTCGGTGTGAAGAAAAAGTGTCTCGCCCGGCGCAAGAAAGGTTTTTCCGTCGGGAAACTCGGCGTTCTCGAACACTCCCACCAGCGGTCCGCTCGCGTCCTCGATGCGGCGAATCCCGGACGCCGACACGATGTGCGGCGGATTGTGCCCGCCGTTGGCGTAGCGCAATTCCCCGGTCCGCAAATCGGCCACCGCCACGAAAAGGGTGACGAACATGGTATTGACGTTGTCCCGAGTCAGGTTGCGGTTGATCCGGGCCAGAAGATCCCCGGGTCCGCCGCCCGTCTCCGCGCTTGACCGCAGAAGAATCATGGTCATGCTCATGAACAGGGCCGCCGGCACCCCCTTGTCGGAAACGTCGCCGATGACCACGCACAGGCGATTCCGGTCCAGCATGAAAAAGTCGTAGAGATCTCCCCCGACCTCGCGGGCGGGAACCAGTTCCGCCGCCAGCTGGAACCGCCCGCGGACCTCGGCATCCGCCAGCGGGCCGGGGAGGAACCCCATCTGGATGCGGGTGGCGGCATGCAACTCGCCCTCCATCCGCTCCCGCTTCCCGGCCGCGTCGACCAGCTCGCGCACCCGCGCCCGGAGCGCCCCGTCCATGAACGACAGAGCCCGCGCCAACTCGCCGATCTCGTCGCGCGACGGGCGCTGCGACAAGCCGTCGAGCAGTTCGTTCCCCTCCGCCTCGCGGAAGAAGTCGGTTTTGGAAACCTCGCGGGCGAAACGGGCCAGGCGAGTCAAGGGCGCGGTGAGCCTGCCCACCATCAACGCCGCCGCCAGGGTCAACCCTGCGGCGATGATCAATATCGCCGCCGCCAGGGCCACCGACAATTGCCGGCCGGTCGCCTCTATCTCGTCGACGAAGCCGACGCCGACCACATACCAGCCCAACGACCGCACGCGCCGGACGAAAAAGAAGGCCTGGCGCGCGTCCCCCAGCCAAGGGGATTCGGCAATGAACGGCGCGCCCGGCGTTTCGGCGGCGTTCCGCAGGTCGTCGAGAAGAGATCTGCCGCTGAGCCGGTTCTTCGCCGCCAGGTCGGGCGGCGCCGGAACGTTCGCCGGGACGATCACCGGCTCGCCGTTCCCGTCCACCGCCATGAGGAAGCCCGAGACCCCGACGCGGACGCCGGCGAAGGCGCGGGAAAGCGTCGCCACCGCTTTTTCCAGGCCACGCCGCTCCTCCTCCTGCTGCGGGGCGATGTCGCTCCACAGGCCGACCAGCAGTCCCCTTTCAGGCAGATGGAAATGGTGGCCGAAGAACTTCACGCCGCCGCCGCCGGGAAGCTCGCGGCGGATCAGGGCGAAGGCCGGGACATTCTCCCGCGCTAGGCGCAGCATGGTCGGCCCGACGTCGAGCCCCTTGATGTCGCGGGTGCGGTAAGGCGTGAAGTCGTCCGGGAAATCCCCGTGGCGGAAGACGACGTTCAATTCGCCGTCCGCCGCCAGGATGGAATAACCTTTGGGCAGGGCCAGGCGCCGGAGGGAGGCGAACAGGTCGCCCGCCTCCCCGGAAAAGGCGCGGACGGTTCTCTCGTACAGGCGGTTCAGATCCTTGAGGCGGAAGACTTGATCGATTTTCCGCAGGAAAAGATTCTCCTGCAGGTCGGAGGCGTTGGCGGCCGAAAGGGCGACGGCGTTGGCGCTGTTTTCCCGGAGTTTCTCCGAAATGGCCTCCCGCACCCTCCAGGCGGTGAAAACGCCGGTTGCCGCCGCCAGCATTCCCAAGGCGGAAAAAACCAGGAGCGTGAATTTGAAACGGGTGGAAAGATTCATTCTTCCTCCAATTTCCAACCCGGAAGCGCTTCTTCCATGCGGACGCCCCGCGGGAGGTAGCGTTCGAGAATCCTTCCGCACCCTTCCGCATCGGCCATGATGCCGCCCTGGCGGGCGAATTTCCGGCAATCCCCGGCGTCCGGCTGGGGATAATAGTTTCCCGCGCCTGGCGGCTGGGGAAGGCCGGCCAGGGGGCCGCGCCGGAGGCGCTTGCTGTGCGCGAGAAACATCTCCGCCCCCGCCAAATAGGTGTTCAGGAGGTTGGAGACGAGGGGGGAGGAGTAGTCGGCGCGCACCCATGCGGTGTCGACGATGTCTCCGGTGTCGACCTTTTCCTTCAGGGTATGGAGCGAGCACCCCAACGATCGGTCGCGGTTCATCATCGACCAGAAGGAACAGAAAGGGCCCCGGTAATGCGGCACCGCACCGGAATGAAGGTTGTAGGCGCCGAGCGGGGCAGCCGCGAAAACGTCGGACGGAACAATGAAGTCGTGCCGGCAGCAAAGGATGGCGTCGGGGCGGAATTCCGCGGCGATGTTCCTGGTCGCGCCGCGCGCGCGTTTGTTGTCCCCCCCGAGCGGGGTCATGGGGACGCCGTGTTTTTCGCCCAGCGCGGCGAAGCTGAGAAGCTCCCCGCCGGGTTCCCGCCGGGGAGCGCCGTCGAGGGCGGGGAAAAGCCGGTCCAAAAGCAAATCCCTGGTATAGTGCATGAAGCGGTCGGTGTCGGGGAAACCCCGCTCGTTCCGGAAAATCCGGTCCGAGAGGCAGACCGCCAGCTCGTTATCCAGACGCAACGCCGGCAGCAGGCGGTTAAGAATGCAATTGCCGAACAGATCAGCCTTGGACAACAGCAGTATCCGCATCCGTTCCCATCCCCTTTTTTCAGTACTTTTCGCCTTGAGCAACGGCGACGTTTCCCCGCGCGACGAAAAAGACCGTCGCCCCCGCCAGCGCGAGCGCACCCAGCCAGAGCAATCCCACCCCGCCGTTCCGGCCGAGAAGGAATCCGAAGGCAAGCGGGCCAAGCATCTGGCCCAAGCGCTCTGCGAAACGGTACACCCCGCCCGCCATGCCGGCGGCCAGACCCTTGGCGGCGGCGAGCCCGGCGATGCGGGCCATGCCGCTGGCGATCAGCATCGCGGATCCGAGTCCGCAAACCGTCGTCGCCAAGGCGTAGCCCGGCAGGGAAGGCCACAGCCGGACCATGATCACCGCGAGCGCGCCCAGCCCTCCGGCGAGGGCGATCCACAGCGTATAATTCCGCCCCGCATCCGCCAGCCTCCCCAAGACGGGTCCGGCCAGGATGACGCCGAGGCCGTGCAGCATCATTACTCGGCCGATGTCGCCCTGAGCCGTCCCCGTCCGCTCCAGAAGCACCGGGATCGAATAGAAGACCAGCCCCGCCAGGATCATCGACGCCGGGACGGCGATCAGGGCCACTTGGCCGAGAAAATCGAAGGAAAGGAAAAAGCGCGGCTGTCCGCGCCGGGAAACTGCGGCCAGGCGGCCATCGGCGGGGGCTGGGGCGGGAGCGGCGTCCCCACCGTCAAGACCATGCCCGGCGATAAGGAGCGCGGGAAGAAACGCGACTGCGGATGCCGCGAAGATGCGTCCGAACCCGAGCAACTCCGCCGCCATCGCTCCCCCGGTCATGCCGCACAAGCTGCCGGAAAGTATGCCCGAATACAGCTCTCCCAATCGCCCTGCCCTCCCCTCTCCCTTGATCAGAGTGGACTGGCTGGACATGAAGAACATGCCGAAGCCGAAGCCGGCTACCAGGCGGGCGGCGCAAAAAGCCGGGGAGCTGGTCGCCAGCCAGGACAGGAGCGAACCGAGGGCGGCGGCGCCGATTCCGATCCGGAACCGCGCCGCCATGCCGGCGCCGAACAGGCGATGTCCGGCCAGAAGCGTTCCCGCGCCCGTCGCCGCCGCCTCCAGCGTCAGGGGCAGGGCTTGGACGACGGATTTCGGGAAAAACCATATATCCCCGGGAAGGGACGAGGAGACGAGCGGGACGAAGGACATCGACATGTCGTAGGCGAAAAAAAACGCGAACGCAGCCACGCGCGCCGCGCCGGCGCCGGAGTCCCCGGCTTCGACGCCGGCGGAAAGGGCGGCCCGGCCGAATCCCGCCCTTCCGCCCGGAATGACGAACAGCGTCATTTCGTTGAGCAGGAGAAGGGCCACGGCAAGGGCGGTAACCAGATTCCTCCCGATCGACCACAAGCCGCCGCGAACGCCGGCCGGATTCATCCAGAAATCCAGCCTTGCCGCCTCGGGCTCAAACCCCGCCGGAGTGCGATCCAGGCCATGTGCGATGATCGGCCGACTTTCCAGCGGCGGGGCGGAAGGCGGTTCGCCGGCCGTCGCCGTCCGGCCATCCCCGACCAGGCCGAGGGCGAGGATTTCCGGATTGTCCCGGAGTATCTCCCCAAGATAGGCTTCGATGCCCCTAACCTGTGCCGGGCGCAGGCCCTTGCCGGCGAGGCGTTCCAGATCCCAAACCGCCGCCCTGGCGGTGACGGCGATTTTAGCTTTTTCGGCGGCGGAAAGCGCGCCCGCGAAAAACCACATGAGCAGGAGACAATAAAGGATTTGGCCGCCGCCCGCCGCGATCAGGCACAAACGGCGCCGGTTATCCGCCAGTCGTCCCTCCCCCGGGGCGTCGGCGGTACTAGCCGCCCGAATGAACAGCCCGATCGCGAGAACCGCGGTCAGGGCGACAAGCGATCCCAGACTGAGCTCCCAGAACCGCTCCCGCTCCATGCGGACGCGCGCCGGGTTCGCCACGAGAATCAGGTATCCCTCCAGCCGTTTCGCCCTGCCGGTCAGCGGCATGGCCAATACCAATCGGCCGTTGATTTCGCTCCAGTCCGATTCGCCAGTTCCCGCGGTCGTGGGAAGATGGCGGAACTGTCCGCCGGGGAGTGTGGATCCTGAAACGGCGACCGGGTTTCCCCGGGAATCGACAACCATCATGCCGTCCATTCCGTCGGTCATGCCGCTGGCGTTGTCCAATTGGCCGGACAGCCCCGCATACCCCTCCAAGGGACGGCCGAAGCGCAGTCCCCGCTCGACGGAGACACGAATTCGCTCCCCCAGCCGCCTATAGGCGGAGAGGTGGACGCGGCGGGCCAATTCCGCCAATGTTCCAGAGGAAAGGAAGAGCATGAAGCCGGAGGCCGCGACGAACAACGCCATGACGGCGACGGCGAGGCGGGCGGCCACAATCCGTTTATTCGAGCTTGGGGCGCTCACTTGTGACATAAATCTCATCTGCGGCGATTAGCACGTCAAAAGGCAGATCGAAATCGATTTCCATGGCGGTCTGGAGATTGATGGCGATAAGCGGTTCGACGACGGCCCGCATGGGAATGGACCTGGGTTTTTCTCCATCGAAGATGCGGACCGCCTTTTCCGCCAACCGTCTGCCGTCCCGGGAAAAATCCCAGGTCGCGAAACCCAACAGCGCCCCGCCCTGGACGAAAATGGAACCGTCCCGCGCGAAGGTGGGCAGCTGGTGCACGCGGTTGAGGCGGTCGAGGAGGAATTCCGGATCGCCTCCTTCCCAATCGAATCCGAGCAGAGGGCCGATGAAGAAGGCGTCGGCCTTTTGCCCGGCCAGCCAGTCGACGCCGTCGGCGCAGCTTTGGACGCTTTCATCGGGAATCTCTCCGATCAGGACGGCGAAATCCAATTCCTCCCCCACCGCCAGCACGTCGTCGATCCCCGCGTAAAATCTGCCTTCGGGGCCGGGAGGGAGCAACACCCCCAGGCGCTTGAACCCGACGACGTCGTGGAATACCCGCAGCATCTGCATCCAGCGGTCAGGTATGACCTCGCAGGTGAAATTGTCGACGCCGGAATCGTCGACGCTCTTCACCACTCCCGCCGCCAAGGGATCGGCCATCCCGATGCCGATGATGGGGATGCGGCCGGAATTGACAAGCAGAAGCGAACGAATGGCGGCGGTGCCGCCGGCGATTATCAAATCGATGTCGCCCCTATCCTGCAACGCCCGCGCGAGATTGTCCAGTTCACCGGGCGGAGCGTCCCAGCCCGGGCTGACGTGGAGCTCCTCCGGATACTCGACGCTGAAACGCGGGTTCCCGGCCAAAGCCTCCCGTATGGCCCGGTAAGTATGGCTGTAGAGCCAGAACGGGCCGGCTTCGATATAGGCGACGCGCTTTTTTTCCGACCCTTCCGGGGGGACGGTAAAAAGGGCGAAGACGAAAAACGCCAGCAATGCGAACAACGGCATCCGCGCCGCGCGGGTAAGGTTGCGCATGGGGCTCAACCGCATGTCGACTTTTAAGGGAAATCGGGCCAACCGCCGCCCGATTTCCTTTAAAGACTCAACCGCTCTTGTTTCAATGGGTTGTTTTTTCATCAACTCGACCTAAACCGGCGACGTTGCAAAAGAAGCGGCGCTGGAACGAACGCCCTGAAACTTTGAAGGAAATCAATCGGCGGTTCGACTGATTTTCTCCAAAAGTTCTCATTGTATATGATCCCCGGAAAAAGACAAGCGTTTTCGGGTCTGCCGAAGCCCTTGTCTGTTCGCCGCCGCAAATGCAAATTGATTGCTTCCGTATCGAGGAGGATAATGCGGAACCAGCGAGAAGACAACGACGCATGCATAACGAAGCAATTGAGTTTTTCTTAAGTGGTCTTCGCGGCAATGGAGAGGACGGGAGAAAATCATGACAAGACAAGCACGGATAAAACCGCCACACCCGCAAAAAGGGAAACTCCGGTGAATCGATCGCCTCTGCGGACGTTCCAGCTCGATCGCGCTTTCACCTTTGTCGAATCCGGTCCGGTGCTTTTGATCGCGACCGCCCATGACCGCCAACGTAATGTCATGACCGTGAGTTGCCACGCCTCGATGGGATTTGAACCCGCCATCGGCATCATGCTGGGGCCGTGGAATCACAGCTATCGGGCGCTGACGGAAACCGGTGAATGCGTCGTCGCCATCCCCGGGGCGGACTTGATGGAGGCGACCGTCGACATTGGCAACTGCTCCGGGAACGTTGTCGACAAATTCAAACATTTTGGCCTGACCGCCCGTAAAGGCGCCCGGGTCAAGGCCCCGCTCGTCGCCGAATGCCTGTACAACCTCGAATGCGTGGTGGTGGAGAAGCCGCGCCCGGACGGGCGGGAACTGTTCGTGCTGCAAGGCGTCAAGGCCTGGCATAACCCGCAGCGCAAGGAACGGCGTACCTTCCATGCCAAGGGCGACGGCACTTTCATCATCGACGGCGAATGTGTGGATCTTCGTAATCGGATGACGAAGTGGCAGCACTGCATTTAATCCGGACTTATTCATAGTGGACTTTTGGAGAAAATCGGGCCAACCACCGCCAGATTCCCTCCAAAGATGTTACTGCTTACGGACCAATGGGTTGATTTTTCGTCCTGTCGGGCGATAGCGCCGAC
>JAISXA010000069.1 GCA_031270685.1 Planctomycetota bacterium | reverse complement strand
TCGATCATGATGGAGTTGAGGCTGACAATGGTTTCCACCCCGAACGGGCGGGTAGTCTCCGCCACCGCCCGCATCATCACCGGAGGGCCGATGGCGATGACCCGGTCCACCTTCATGCCACGCAGACCACGGTTCCGAACTTCCGGATCTCGGACTTTTTGCCGAGGGGACCGACGACATCCATGATCCGGTCGCCTTCCCCGAGCTCGTCCAGCTTGTGGCTGGCGAGACCGACCACCTGCAGGACAAGCGTCACTTCGCCGGTATCGCGGTTGAAATCGGCGATGGTCAGCGGAACGCGCTCGCTCCGGTCGTCGCCCCGGACAATGACGAACTGGCCGGGGCTGGCGTTCCTGGCGACGACCGGGCAATGAATGTGGAATTCCTTGATCAGGTCGGAGTGGTGGATCTTTCCGACGATGCGATTTTGCCTCGGGTCTGCGGCACATAGTAAATTGAAGGTATTTTCGGGCATGCCGCGGCAGGCATGCAGTTTTTCGGCGCTTGACATAACGTTCCTCGGCGCAAAGGAAAAGGTTGCGGATGTTGACCGGAGAACGCTTTTGGAAAACAATGCAAGCCTCTCGATCAACATAAATATAATTATATCTATCAATCGCGATTGTCAAGTATTTTCCGATTTTTTTTTGCTGCGCCCAATTTGTTTGTTTTTCTTGAGTTAAAATTGCTTGGGGCCGGATCGCCGGGCAGCCGACCGAACCAGCAATTCGGCGAGGCCGGCGGAAAGATCCTCCCTCTTCACCGTCACATGATCGGGGACGTCCAGAATGGGGGTCGCGAAACTCCAGATTCGGTTTATTCCGCCCTCCACAAACAGGTTGGCGACGGCTTGCGCCTGGGGTCCGGGCACGGTGATGACCCCCATGGTGATATGCATCCTTGTCGCGAGATCGACCAGCTTGGCGATCGGCAACACCTCGATGCCGTGGACGCGCCAGCCGATTCTTCCGGGATCGACGTCGAATGCGGCGACGATGTTGAGCCCGTGACTGCGGAATTCGTCGTGATTGATGATGGCGGAACCGAGGCTCCCCACGCCGGCCAGGAATGCGTCGTTGGGATTGTCCCAGCCAAGGAACGACTCGATGGTCAGCGCCAATTCCCGCGCGTCGAAGCCGACTCCGGTCTTGCCGTACGCGCCGGTCATCTCGAGATCCTTGCGCACCACCGACACCACGAAGCCGGTTCGCGCGGCCAGCGCCGAGGTGGAGATCGTGTCCACGCCGTCGCGCATGAAATGGCGCAGCGCATCGAGATACAACGGCAGCCGGCGGATGCCGGGAAGATTGCCCACGCGCATGCAGGGTTCCCTGGAACATCTGGCGCCGCCGGAAAAAAGCGGCACTGGAACGAACGCCCCGAAACTTTGAAGGAAATCAATCGGCGGTTCGATTGATTTCCTTCAAAAGTCCACCTTTTCATAAGGAGATAGAAATGTGGGAAGAACAGGTTGACGTCAACGCGGTTGCGGAGATCAGGGCGCGGAGCGTCTGCTACCTGGGAGTCGGCGCGATCGACAGGATCGCGGACATCGCGGCCGACCTCAAGAAGCGCGGCGTCAAAAGCGTCCTGGTGGCGACCGGCAAGGGGTCGCACATCAAAACCGGCGCCTGGGACAAGGTCAAAGCGGCGCTCGACGCCAACGGCATCGGGCACTTCCTCTACGACCAGGTCACCCCCAACCCCACCGTCGACCAGGTCGACGCGGCGGTGGCGGGCGGCAAGTAGGTCGGGGCGGGCGCGGTGATCGCCATCGGCGGCGGCAGTCCCATCGACGCCGGCAAAGTCGCGGCGACGCTTCTCGCCAATCCGGACAAGAACGCCCGCGACGTTTGCAGCCTCGGCTTCGCTCCGGAGACGGCCGTCCCCATCGTGGCGGTGAATCTCACCCACGGCACCGGCACCGAGGTGAACCGCTTCGCCGTCGTCACCATCCCGGAGAACGAATTCAAACCGGCTCTCGCCTTCGAGTGCGTCTATCCCGCCTATTCCATCGACGATCCGGCCCTGATGACCAAGCTGCCGGAACGCCAGACCGTCTTCGTCTCCGTCGACGCGGTCAATCACGTCATCGAAGCCTGCACCACCAAGGCCGCCTCTCCCTACTCCATCGGTTTGGCGAAGGAAGTGGTGCGGCTGGTCGCGAAATACCTCCCCGCGGCCAAGAAGAATCCGTCCGATCTTCGCGCGCGCTATTTTCTGCTCTACGCCTCGATGATCGCCGGCATCGCCTTCGACAACGGGCTGCTGCACCTGACGCACGCGCTGGAACACCCGCTTTCCGGCGTCAGGCCGGAGCTGGCGCACGGGTCCGGCCTCGGCATCATCGTACCCGGGATCATCAGGGAAATCTACCCCGCCAAAGGCGATGTTCTCGCCGATGTTCTCGCGCCAATCGTTCCCGGCCTCAAGGGCGCGGCGGACGAGGCGGAACTCGCGGCGGCCGGCGTGCGGGCGTGGCTGACCGGGGTGGGGGTTCCGGAAAACCTCCGCGCGGAAGGCTTCGTCGCCGGGGACGTCGGGAAGCTGGTTGATTTGGCCTTCACCACGCCAAGCCTCGGCGTCCTGCTCGGTCTTTCCCCCGTCGAGGCCACCCGCGAACTGGTGACCCGCATTTACCAGACGGCAATATGAATTCAGGAAAGGAAGATGCCCATGACCAAGAACAAGGACGCGGAGGCCGCCAAGCCGGCGCCGCAACAGGAAGCCGCCAAACATGATTTCGACCTCGAGGCGCTGATAGCCAAGGCGCGCCGGGCGCAGCGGATTTATGCCGGATTCACCCAGGAAAAAGTGGATGAAATCTTCCGCCGCGCCGCCATAGCCGCCAATCAGGCGCGCATTCGTCTTGCCAAACTGGCGGTGGAAGAGACGGGGATGGGCATCGTCGAGGACAAGGTCATCAAGAACCATTTCGCCGCCGAGTTCATCTACAACAAGTACAAGGGGGTGAAGACCTGCGGCCTCGTCGAGGAGGACAAGACCTACGGAATCCACAAAATCACCGAACCTATCGGCCTCATCGCCGGCGTCATCCCCACCACCAACCCGACATCGACCGCCATCTTCAAGGCCCTCATCGCCCTGAAAACCCGGAACGGCATTATTTTCAGTCCGCACCCGAGAGCCAAGCGCTGCACCGCGGCGGCGGCGGAGATCATCGCCGAAGCCGCCGTCGCGGCCGGCGCGCCGGAGGGGATCATCGGCTGGATAGAGGAGCCGACCGTCCCTCTTTCGCAAGCCCTCATGCAGCACCCCGCAATCAGTCTCATCCTCGCCACCGGGGGCCCCGGCATGGTGAAGGCGGCCTATACCTCCGGGAAGCCGGCCATTGGCGTCGGAGCCGGCAACACACCGGCCATCATCGACGAGACGGCGGACATCCAGATGGCCGTGTCCTCCATCCTCCTCTCGAAGACCTTCGACAATGGCGTCATCTGCGCCAGCGAGCAGTCGGTGGTGGCGGTGGACGCGATTTACGAGCGGATGCGTGAGGAATTCGTCGCCCGCGGCGCCTACCTGGCGCAGGGGAAGGAAAAGGATCGCCTGGCCGAAATAATCCTCAAAGACGATAAGGGTCTCAATTCCGCCATCGTCGGCCAGCCGGCGCACAAGATCGCCGAGATGGCCGGCATCAAGACGTCGAATGAGGCCAAGGTGTTGCTGGCCGAGGCCGAGCGCATCGGCGCCGATGAGCCACTGTCCTACGAAAAGCTTTCGCCCGTCCTCACCCTCTACCGCGCCCGGGATTTCGCCGACGCGCTGGACAAGGGCCGTCGGCTCATTGAATTCGGCGGCATGGGACACACCGGCGTCCTGTACACCGATCCCGCCAACTCCGCCCGCATCCGCGAATTTGGCGAGAAAATGCCGGTAGGGCGAGTCCTCATCAACATGCCCTCGTCGCAGGGGGCGATAGGCGATATTTACAACTTTAGGCTCGAGTCCTCGCTCACCCTCGGATGCGGGAGCTGGGGAGGGAATTCGGTGAGCGAAAACGTCGGCATCAAACATCTCATGAATTTCAAAACGGTGGCGGAACGCCGGGAAAACATGCTGTGGTTCAAGGTGCCGCCGAAGATATACCACAAGTTCGGCTGTCTGCCGTTCGCCCTATCGGAACTGAATGATCGCAAGCGCGCCTTCATCGTCACCGACAAGACGCTCTTCGATCTCGGTTACACCATGAAGGCGCAGACGATCCTGGAAAAGATGGGCGTCGCCTGTGAGACCTTCTTCGAGATCAAGCCCGACCCCGAACTCGGCGACATCGAGAAGGGCCTGGCGATAATGAACGCGTTCAAGCCGGACGTAATCATCGCCATCGGCGACGGCAGCCCCATAGACGCGGCCAAGATAATGTGGCTGATGCACGAATATCCCGGCACCACCTTCGAGAACCTGGCCATGCGCTTCATGGACATCATGAAGCGGATCTACACCTTCCCGACCCTCGGCAAGAAGGTGCTGATGGTGGCGATTCCCACCACCTCCGGCACCGGTTCCGAGGTGACGCCGTTCGCGGTGGTCACCGACAACCGTACCGGCACCAAGTACCCGATCGCCGATTATGAACTCACCCCCGATATGGCCATCATCGATCCGGAACTGGTGATGACCATGCCAAAAGGCCTGTGCGCCGCGTCCGGCATAGACGCCCTCACCCACGCCGTCGAGCATCAAGGCCGCCGGCGTGGACGAGAAGGCGTTCCTCGACAAGATAGACGAGCTTTCGGAGCTGGCTTTTGATGATCAATGCACCGGCGCCAATCCGCGCTATCCGCTGATCGGCGAGATTCGGGAAATCTATCGGAAGGCCTATTACAATGAATAGGCGGCCGGGCATTTTGCCGCGGAACCTGCGCTACCCTTTCGCGCCGCGGCTCAGATCCTTCACCGATTGCCTCGCCACCAGGGAGGTGGGGAGTATGGTTATGTCCTTCCGGGGCCGGGTGGAGAAGCCGTCGAGAAGCTTCCGGGCGGCGGTCTTTCCCATCTCCCGCGTCTGTTGGCGCATCGTGGTGAGCGGCGGGTAGACCAGCGAGGCGATGTCGATGTCGTCGTGGCCGACGATGGAGAAATCGTCGGGTATGCGCAGTCCTGCCTCGTAAATCGCCTTGTAGCAGCCGATGGCCATGGTGTCGGCGGCGGCGTAGACCGCCGTCGGCAGGTCGCCGGAGGCGATGATGCGCTTCATCATCGAATAGGCCTCGTCCTTGAAGTAGCGGGTGGGAAGGTTCCATGCGGGGTTGACGGGGATGCCGTAGTTTTCCATGGCTTTCATGAAGCCCTGCATCCGCAGCATGCCGGTGTTGGTGTCCCGGTTGCCGCCGATGTGGGCGATCCGGGTATGCCCGTTCTTGATGAGGTACTCGACGATGACGTAGGCCGACGCGAAATTGTTGCACGCCACCGACGGACAGTCGACGTTTTCCAGCGCATTGCCGAGCAGGACGACGTTGTAGCCCATATCGACCAGCGCCCGGCATTCGTCGGTGAGCCGGTTGGACAGGAGCATTATCATGCCGTCCATCCGCCGGTCCCGGACCATCCGCAGCGCCTCGCGTTCCCGGTCCTCGATGTATCCCGTGTTGTAAATGACAGTCGAATAACCGCGTTCGCCCGCCACCTCGTCGACGCCGAGAATGACCTCGGCGAAATAGGAACTGCGCAGATCGGGGATGGCGACGCCGATGGTGAAGGTCTTGCGCATGGACAGGCCGCGCCCGGCGGCGTTGGGGCGGAAATTGTAGTCCTTGGCGATCTTGAGGATTTTTTGCCGCGTCCTGGCGTTGACGTCCTCCCGGCCGTTCAGCGCCCGGGAAACCGTCGCCGTCGACACCCCGGCCAGTTTGGCGACGTCCCTTATGGTGAATTGCTGGTCTTTTTTCGTCTCCATCCGGGTTATCCGTCATTTAACCGAAATTTTGCAAAATGGCGATCAAATCGCCGATCGCCACTATGCAAAAATCAAAAATGCATGTGCCGCAAGGGTCGTGATTGTTGCAAATTGGGCATTCGGCGGCTTGAATGCCCAATTTGCAAAAGTTCAGATTTAAAATCGTCCAAGCCCTATCCTAGCGGGGAAAGCGAAAAAAGCAATACCGTAACCGATTACGGCGGGGTCTGCGAAAACCCGCCCACGTCGCTCCGAGGCTTCTCCCGTTGCCGGCGGATGGGAATGCGTCAGAATTTTATCCAAGGAACTGAAGTTTTGCAAAGTGTCGATTAAACCGCCCAGCGCCGCTTTGCAAAAATCCAGTAAGGAAAAAGAAATAAATATTGATTTTTTCAGTCAATATGCTATTGTTGCGCTTGCCCAAAATCATTCCAACGCATGGTTCGACGCCTCCGCGCCAAAAATGCCGGGGAGCGCGATCGTATGGAGGCTGCGCTTGACCGCGGTTCGTAACCGTTTACGGAATATTGTCCCGAACCCCCGTCCCGGCGCGTATTTATCTGGTTCCAAAATACCCCGGGTGCGGGACGGTCCGGGCGGAATCCGGTCGGGGCGCGCGTCTCATCGTCAGGGCGCATTTTGGTGAAAGGCTGCGAAATGGGCAAATGGCGGGTAAAAACCATACAATTGGGTACGATCAGCGCGGACAAGAGCGGCATCACCCACTACCGGGGCCTTGGCACCAAACTGGAGCTTCCCGTATGGTGCGTCGCCGTCACGGACGGCAAAACGAGAATTCTCGTCGACACCGGCATGGACGACATCGACTGGGTGATCGGCGGACCGGAACCGTTTGCGCATCAAAAGGAAAGCGAGCGGATGCGGCCGGCCCTCAAGGCGGCGATGGGATGGGACCCCGGAGACGTCGACGCCGTCGTCAACACCCATCTGCATTTCGACCACTGCTGCTGCAACCATATGTTCAAGAACGCCGACATTTACGTGCAGCGGCGGGAGCTGGAAACGGCGTACGCGCCGCCGCCCGGCGTCCGCCACCTTTACGCCGCCCGCTGCTTCGACAAGAAAGCGATCCCCTATTTTCAGTGGAAGCTGCTGGATGGCGAGGCCGAGATCTTCCCCGGCGTCATCGCCTTCCCGACCCCCGGCCACACCTTCGGCCATCAAAGCGTGCTCGTTGATATGGAAGAGGGTTCGCTGTGCGTCGCCGGCGACGTCGTCGGCCTGGTCGAAAACATCAACGACAATGTCGAGGGCGGCACCATCATGGAGGTCGAGGCCTATTATCGGAGCTTCGTCTCCATCAGGCGAAAAGCCGATTTCATCGTTCCGGGGCACGAGCCCGGCATCGCCAACCACATGGAAAAGGGGTTTCCGGCGATCGCGTGACCGTCGATCCAACAGATCCTTTCGTCCCGACATTTTTACAGGAGAGACACCATGAGGAAACACGGCTTCACTTGGGTTGTCCTGGCGGTTTGCGCCGTCGCGTTCGTCGCCGCGATGCCGACAGGGGCTGTTGCGGGTCAGAAAAAGACGGGCGGTTTCGTCATCGGCCTGTCGGCGGCGAACATCGGCAACACCTGGTGCGCCCAGTTTGTCGAGGATTTCGAGAATCGCGCCCGGGAATACATCGCCGAGGGGGCCATGTCCGACTTCCAGGTGGCCAGCACCAACGGCAACGTCACCGAGCAGATCACCCAATGCCTGACCATGATCAATAACGGCGTCGACGCGCTTCTGGTGTGGCCGGTCTCGCCGACCGCGCTCCAGAGCGTCGTCGACGCGGCCAAGGCCAACGGCGTGATGATCATCATGGCCAACGAACCCGGAGCCTACGCCGGCGTTCCCGCCATTATCGGCGACAACGCGGAATTCCAGCGCATCCAGGCGAAATGGCTGGTCGAGCAGCTGCGCGGCGAGGGCGAAATCCTGCAGATCACCGGCTTCCCCGGCTTCGCCAGCGACGACCTGCGCCAGGCGGCCGCCGCCGAGGTTTTCGCCGACTATCCCGGCATCGTCACCCTCGCCTCCGCGCCCGGGAACTGGTCGACCACCATCGCGCAGCAGGCGATGACCACCTTCCTCGCCACCTATGACGACTTCGACGCGGTCTTCTCGCAGGACGTCATGGTGGAAGGCATTCTCAAGGCCTTCGAGAACGCCGAAGTCGAACCGGAGATCATGACCGGCGACTATACGCTCAGCTTTTTCAAGAAATGGAAGGCCAAGCCGAACCTCAACTCCATCGGCGTCACCTACCAGCCCGGCGTGATCGTCACCGTTCTCGATTTCACGATCCATCTCCTGCGGGGCAAGAGCATCAAGAAGGAGTTCCTGGTCGAGAATCCCCTCAACGCTTCCATGATCAACACCGTCTACATCAAGCCGGCCTACGTCGTCACCCGCGACGGCGACCCCGATGCGTCGTGGATGCGGGGACTCGCCGGCACCAAGGCGATTTCGCTGGACGCGGTTCTCGAAATGCTCAAGGATCAGTCCGACACGGTCAGCCTCGACGGCTGGATGAGCCGCGAGGAAGTGGCGAAATTCTTCGAATAACTGAACTTTTGCAAAGTGGCGATTAAACCGCCAATCGCCACTTTGCAAAAAACGAGAACGCCTGTGCCGCAAGGGTTATGATTTTTTCAAATTGGGCATTCGGCGGTTTGAATGCCCAATTTGAAAAACTTCAGGAATAAAATCGAACCAGGGCGAAGGAGGGGAAGGGGGGGCCGGTTCCGCGGCCGCCCCTTTTTTGGTACGCCGGGCATGGCGTACGTCTTATGAGGTGAGAGTCCACACAACGAGGCGGCACACGAAAACGCGCAACACACGTGGCTAACGCGTGTTGCGCGAATGACTCATAGCGCCCAAAGCGATTAACGAATAACCCAGGTAGCAAATAGGTAGCAATTTCTCCAGGGCGCACAACCCGGTACGGACGTCCGTACGCTACTGGCTTGCCAGGCGTTTGGCGTCCTTGGCCGCCGCCTCCTCGTTGCGCTTCATCTCGCGGTTGAGCCAATCCAGCACCCGGCCGGCGATCCATACCTTTCGGCTGCCCAGTTGCACCGGGGGCGGGATCTGGAAGCGGTCGATCATGCGCTGGATGGTGCGGTCGCGGACCTTCAGCGCCGCGGCCAGTTCCTGCTTGGTGATGCAGTCCTCGGGACGATAACGGCCCAGTGTGATGTACGGCGTCGCATCGGTTGTTTCCGAACAACATAATTCCGACATGGTAAGCTCCTTTCATGCCCGCTTATTATCAGGTCAACAGCGCCAAGCGCAACAACCCCTAAAAAAATAAATCACTAAGTCGTTGCGGCAGCGCCACTTAAACAGTGGTGTTGAGTCGTGCGCCACGGATTCGAGAATCATTTGTTGGACAGCCGGAAACAAGCTTCGGCTGCGGCACGCCTGTTGGGTGGCATTCATATGCAATGAAAGGGCAGGAATGGGAAAGGCGCATTACGCGGTCGAGGTGGATGTGGCGCCCGCCGTCAACCCGGTCCTCAATCAGATCTGGTACGTCTTTACCGAGCGTGTCGGCCGCCAGCTGTTCCCGCTTTCACCGGCCCGGTGCGGCGGCAAAAGCATTGATTTCCGCGGGGTGAAGCTGGCGATCAGGAATGAATTGCGGAGAGGGGATATGGAATGAGCAAAGTCGACCTGGTTTGGGAATATGCGTGGTCACGCGTCGTGTCCGAAGTCTGGGAAATGAAGATGCGGCGTAACGACGCCGTTCATGTTCAGTGCTCTAACGGCGACCCGGCATATGCCGACGTCTGGAATGCCGTGGCCGATTCCCTTGAAAAGATCAGCGATGAAATCGAGCACGAATTGCGGGAGGGCGCAGAATGGAGGATTTGATCAATTTTCAGCTTAATGGAATGAGCGAAGTCCACCGTGCCGCGGATTACCGTGTCCACGGCGATGTTTGGAACAACGTCATCGATCCGGTCGAGCGCGCGGTGAAGGACGCCGTCGGGACCGAGGTCTGGGGTTCGATCAATTTTCAGCTTGCGGGCGTGGTTTACTCCGCCAACGCGCACGCCATCGGGATACATCCCCGGGCGGTCGTTTGGGAGACGCGCCATGCAGGCGAGCTTACGAGAAGGAGGATGGTATGAACGTTGGTTGGTATTGCGCGCAGGGCAACATCGCGCCGGCCGTATGTCGCAAGCTGAATTGGATCGACAACGACATCCAGCGCAGGTTCGACAATGACGCCGATTATTGCCTGGTATGGGACAACATCCTGGAGGCCGCATTCAGCCCCCTTAGCGTGGCCGGCATGACGATTAGGGCTGAATTATGGGAAAGGACGTGAGATGAGCAGCGGCATCGACATCAAGGTCTGGGAGCTCGTGGGGGGCCGCGTCTCGCGCTTCGCCTTTGACATGGAAAACCGGGTTGCGGCCGTTATCAAGCGTGACTGCCGCGAGTGCGCCCAGGAGGTGCATTACGGCGTCTTTAGCGCGGCATTGTGGGGCCTCAACCAGGTCAGCAATGAGGGCGTGAGCGTATTGATGGGAAGGAAAATGAAATGAGCAGCGTCAACCAGGTCGCGGACCTTCGCGTCCACGGCGACGTTTGGGACAACGTCGTGTACGGCGTCGAGTGCGCGCTCGGCGACATCGTCGGGGATGACGTCAAGGATTACGCCGAGCGCGGCGTCATGGGCGCGGTTTACGCCGTCAATGTGCAAGCCGTCGAGACGCATGTACGGAACATCGTTTGGGAGGCGCCGCATGGCTAAATCCAAATCGGGGAACATCTGGCCGGGCGTCGAGGGTTGGACGCTTTACAGCGTCTACAACTCCGTCTCGTCGATCTTTCGCGGCGTCGCGAGCGCGGTAAACAAGGCCGTCATATATGACGTCAAGCATGACGTTGATCGTTTCGCCCAAGTTCGTGTCGAGGTCGGGCACAGCGGCATTGTCGACTGCATCTGTGACGCCGTTGGGGAGGTAAAGCATGGGTAATTTCAACCTCGGCGCGCGCGTCTGTCTTTCCGTCGATCACGACGTCCGCTACGCCGTCCTGCCGGTCAGGGCCGTCATCTATCGCGCGGCCTACATGGGCGTCGGATTCAACGTCATGGCCAGTGCCGCGTACTCCGTCCAGGACAGGGCGAAATCCGCGTATGACCGCGTCGGCACGCACATCCGCGGGGCTATTCAGGAGGCCAGGCACTAATGATTTTAAACGAAAGGTCCAGCATGTATAACCACGAATCGAGCGGCATCCACACGCGCGTCTGCCTTTCCGTCGATAACGTCATCCGCGAAGCCACTATACCGGGCACGACCGGCATCGGTCGCGTGATCAGGGGCGGCGTCGGGCATGGCGTCAGCGCGAAAGTCGATAAGTTAGTCGAGCTCGCCGTCATGTATGGTCACCAGAACCCCGAGCTGAACGTTTGGCGCGGCGTTACGGGCGAGCGGCACGAATGACTTCAAGTCAAAGGAACAGATCAGCCATGGATAATTTCTGTGTAAGGAGGGCGGCATATAAAGATGGGGCGGACTTGGTGGCGATTAACGTCTGCCTCGCGCTCGAGGAGGCCGTCGAGTACGCCGTCAAGTTCGACGTCGAGGTCGGCGTGAGCGATGTGATTCATGCCGCCGTCGAGCTTAACGTCAAGGAGCGCTGCTGGGGGCGGCCAACGGGGAATCCGATATGGGAAGGAAACGCATGAACAGCATTTATGACGCGATCACCGACGCCGTAGCCCAGAGGAATATCGTTTATGACGCCGCCACCAAAGTTGTCGCCCGGAATGCGCAGCGGCCGGCCGTAATATGCGCCATCGAGGACCGCGCCAATCAGGACGTCTGCGTCGAGGTCAATCGCGGGGTCTGCATGGCCGTCATGTTCCGCCACCGTGTTTACGACATCGCCATGACCCTCGGCGAGAGAATAAGGGAGGAGGCTTATGGATAAAAAATTCGATTCCGGCGCGGAACTCGAAAAGCACGTCCGCGACGATGTGCGGAACGCGGTTATGTCGAATAGGAGCGGGTATGACAGCGTTCCGGCCAGCGTAAATTTTGACGTTCGTTGCGCGGTCAATGACGGGGTTACCAAAGCCGTACTGTTCGATGGCGGCATTAGGGACCCTAGCTTGGCCGTTGGCGAGAGAATAAGGGAGGAGAATTATGAGGCGGTTTGATTCCGATACGGAGCTCGAGACGCGCGTCTACGGCAGCGTGCGCGGCGCCCTCGAGCGCCCGATGGCCGATGTCAGCGATGAAATATGGGCAATGGTCGACTTGGACCCTTCTGATGAAATCGAATTGAAAGTGTGGGACTGCGTCGACATGGGGTTGGGCTCCGGCTCCGTCATGCTCATGCTGGGCGGGCTGGAAGAGAGGAGGCTGGCGTGAGGGATATTTTTGAATACACGGCAACTCAGGTCGAGGAGGCCATCAGGCTGGATCCGGGGCAGGTTCTCGTGAACCGTTTCGACGGCGGCCCCGAGTGGTGGTCCGTCATCAGGCCCGATGACCCTAACAGCTTCGACAGTCTCGCCCGCATCGAGTGGAGCGTCGCGGACGCGCTGGAAGAAGATGCTCAGGGTGTGGAGGGAAGGAGGCTGGCGTGAGCGGGGCGACTGATCTCATTACGTTTTACGTCAAGGGCAACATCGCCCACAGTCTGCGCGACAGGAATTACGCCGTCGCCAAGTACGCCGTCAATAGCGCCGTTCGCGCTTACCTGAACACTGACGTGAAAAGCGAACTCGAGCCGTTGGCCCACTATGTCCGCGTCAGGCGGCGCGTCGAGGACGCTGTACGGGAAGGAGACCGGGGTGTGGAGGCATAATGCTTTGGCGTACACGATCGGCTATGTCGAGTACGCCATCAGGACGCATCCGGAACAGGACCTTGTGGGCCGCGCGATAGATGACGGCCTTTGTTTGTTGGCCGACGATCGCACCGTTGACCTCATCCGCGTCAAGCGGCGCATCGAGGCCGCCGTACGGAAAGGGGGCAGGCATGTTTGATCTCGGCAAATACATAAGAAGAGACGTTCAACTCGCCATTCGCGCCAGTCCGACGGCGTACATCACCTATGCGGGCACCCAGTGGGTTCCGGTGCCGGCCAACCTTCGCCGCCCGTTGAACATCGATCGCGCCCGCGACTTCGCGAACGAGTTGAATCCCTACAGCGCCGCCATGGCGCGGATCGAGCGCGCCGTCAGGGACGGCGCGATGGAGGAGGTCGGCCGTGAATAGCGTCGGTGGATTGGCGATATACAGCGTGGGCCGCCATGTCGGCCCCGTCATGATCGACATAGACAACATCACCGTTGCCAAGACGGCTTTCGACATCAGGAAGGACACGCGCAAGGACCTTCTCCGCCCCTGCATGCTTCCCGGCCACGCCGTCAATAATCTGGTGCTGGAGAAAATCAGGCATGAATGACGAAAGCGACGTGATGTGTGATTTATTTGACCTGGCGTGCACGCAGCCGCACGCGGCCGCGGCGAGTGTAGAGCAGCTCGTCAGTTGCAGCGGCATTTCGGGTTTGACCTACACGTGGCTGTCGCCGGTGTTCGCAACTGTCGATGACGCCGTTCTAAACAGCGTCGTCAAAAACACTCATGACGCTGTTCTGGCCGGCACGCTCGACATCATCGACATCATCACCGCGCAAACGCGGGAGGAAGGGGCATGAAATGAACATCAATCCCGTCTACAAGGCGGCCTACGACGAGGTCAGCGACCGCGGCAACGAACTGACGTATTCCACCTGGTCAACCGTCACGGACGGCGTTGGGCCCGGGGTCTATCTCGAGGTTTACAATAATGTGCGCATCGGCTGCCCGCCGGATAAGAAAGTTTCAATGGCCGCGCTTGAGCGCCGGGCGCTGATTAGTCAGGTGATTGACGAGGAGGAGTTAGTATGAGGAATGTGATGTGTGATTTATTTGATTTGGCGTACACGCAGCCGCATGTGGCCGCGGCGGGCGTAAAGGGCCGGGTGAACGGGGCTGTTCGCCGCCGCGTCGATACGCAATGCAGGCTGATCCTTCGGACGTGCTTCTTCGATTACGCCAACTGCAACAGGTTGACCCTCATGCTTGCAGACAAGGTTGGGCGATGGAGCGCTGTGAGCGGCATGGACGAGGAGGAATGACATGCGCGTTGTTCCGGAATTCGTGATGTACAGCGTGGGCCGCCGTGTCGGCTTGGTCCTGGACGCCGTCAGCAGGGGGACCATAAACGCGGCTGTCGACGCCGTCAGGGACGAGGCGCGCATCGATATCCTTCGCACCGTCGCGCGCGCCCACTTCGCCGTCAATAGGGGTGTACTGGAGGACGTTCAACATGTGTAGCGCAAGCAACGTATGCGAGGCGGCGCGTTCCGATCCGCTGCGCTACGTCCTGCCTGTCCGGGACGGCATAGATCGCATTGTCAGGTCCGAGGTGGATTACCCTGTCCGGTATGCTTCGAACCGCGCTATTCACCACCTTGGCGCGACGCGCTTCGACGTCATCCACGCTGTTACGCACGCCAACCACTTGGAGGAAGCGGCGCATGAATAACGTAAAGCGGATGGCGTATTACGGACCGAAACGGCACGTCGAGTCTATCCGGGAGGATGTGGGCCAGGTTGTCAGGTCCAACGTGGATTTCTCTCCTGGTTGCGTGATGGACGCCCTCGTCAGGCACTATCCGCGCTGCCACATTCTCATGGTCGCACGCGTGGTGGAGGGGGGAATGTATGGTTGAATTGGCCGAAAATCTGGTCATCGACAAGGTCTACATCAATTCCACGGTCAATCTCGAATGCCGAATAAGCAATGCCATCAAGGCCGGCGCCGACACGATGGAGGAGACGCTCAACATACTGCGCACGCCGCTGCTTGGCGTTCGCGGCAGGGTCAGGGGCGGATTGAAGGAGGGGCTCATGTGTTAGATGCGCGTACAGCTGTTTGGAACTGCATCAGGGACGCCGAGGACGCCGGGGTTGTGAGCCGCGCCACCAGGTCCATCAACGGCCGCGCCAAGCGAAGCGTCAACTACGACACCTGGTTGACGATCGAAATCGGCGTCAGGGACGCCGTCAGCGAGCCCCTGGTCGACATCGCCTACATGCACATCGCGGCCGCGCTGATCGATACGGATGTCAGGAGGACGCCATGAACGAGCAGGTTAGTCGCGCCGAACACGCCGTCAGAACCGCCGCCGGGTTTACCGTCGGCGATGACGTTTACCTGAACGTGCGCTCCCCCGTTGATCGCGCGTCGTGGCGCGATGGGGACTGCGTGGCCAGGCGGGAGATCGATTATGTGCACAACGGCGCCCGCAGGAAGGCGGGGGTTGTCGCCAGCGTAGTGAGGCGCGCGGTATTGGAGGAAGGCGGGCAGGCATGAACACGATTGAGGATCTTGCGAAGGTTCGCGTGGCGCGCGCTATGGCGGACTTTTACCGGCTAGTGGGCGCAATTACCTGCGCCAAGTCGTTTCACGACGTGCATTGTGAAATCTCGGGGCCCGTGGGCGTTGAGTGCCGGGGCGTCAAGCGGCCGATCGCGGATGCGGTGCGGGATGGAGGGTGGGATGAATGACGTTGGAAAACTTGCGTCGGTTTACGTGGCGCACGCCGTGAATGCCATTTACCGGGCGGTGGACGGCATCACGTGCGCCAAGTCGTTTCACGACGTGCATTGTGAAGTCGAAGGGCCTGTGGGCGTTGAATACCAGAGCGTCAAGCGGGCGATCATGAATGCGGTGCGGGATGGAGGGCGGCATGGATGACATTGAAAACCTCATAATAGATGACGTTGAAAACCTCATATCGACCGATGTGGCGGCCGCCATGCAGGCGCCTTACTGGCGGGTGAGACGGGCTGTTCACAGGATGCCGGTGTGCGCCGCGCTGATTGATATAGACAAGCCCGTGCGCGATGTGTGCCTGGGCGTTCGGCGGTTTATAGAGGAGGAGGCGCGCAATGGACGACGTGAGACTAAAGGTTAAGGCGCTTGCGATGATCTATGTGGGAATGGCCCTGGACAGACCGCACCGGGAGATTAAGCGGGCTGTTTTGAATTCCTTCCCGACCGCCTGGATCGACAGGCAGATCAAACAGGGCTTCGGCTGTCCCGCGTGGATATGCGATAGCGTCAAAGAGCGCATACAGGACGAGGTTTTGCGTGGAGCAGGACATGAGTGACGCTGGAAAACTTGCGTCGGTTCACGTGGCGTACGCCGTGAATGCATTGACGCTGAAAGCGGATCGAGCCATTTACCGCCAGTGCGCTTTGAACGTCATGAGCGGTAGCGGTCTTGGCTATCCGCCGCCAGCGTGCGAGGGCGTCCGAAGGCATATAAAGGTGGGCGTACTGTATGGATACTGACGATTCCGGGAAGTTCG
Source organism: Planctomycetota bacterium (assembly GCA_031270685.1). Lineage (GTDB taxonomy): Bacteria > Planctomycetota > SZUA-567 > SZUA-567 > SZUA-567 > JAIRTL01. Next base: position 35,436 of record JAISXA010000069.1, on the reverse strand, counting down.
ACGGATATTACGCCGTCATGTGCGCCGTCTGGGCCGACGTCAACGACGCGGTGTGGCGGCGCGAGACCGAGAACACAACCAGGGCCCTGGACAGGGCCGTCGACAATGGGGTGCGGCGCGAGGCGAGCATGGGCGTGTTCAATGCCGTCGGCGTCGTTACGGGCGCGCCGCAGCGCAATATTTCCCGCATGGTCAATACGGAACTGAAGCTGGAGGGATCATGAAAAGTCTTCAACATCTCGCCCATACCCTCGTCAATCGCGCGTGCAGCCGTTGGCGCCCCTACATCTGGTTAGCGACGCTGGACAAGACCAAGGCGTCCGTATCGAACGCCGTTGATAGCGCCGTACGGCAGTCGGTCATGGCCGCGAACGAGGGCTCGGCGCTGGTCGGGGCGGAAATCGACGAAACATGGCATTCAATGGGATGAAAGGGGCGGCATGCTAAGCATGTTATGGAGGCAGTTGAACTACCAAACCGGCGGTTTTGCCATTTCAAGCGGCGTTGAACTGACGATCCGGGCGCTGCGGCAACAATGCGTCACGCACGGCGGCTGGGATGAGGTGCATCCCGACGTTGCTCAGCCGGTGAGGGCGGCATGCGTGCGCGCCAGGCAGCCGATCAGGGATGCGGTCTGGAACGGATAAGGGGAAGGACAATGTATGGATAGGGTATGGAAGGCGGTGTACGGCGACACGCGTTGCGCCCTTCGCCGCACCGTGGAGGACGTGGACAACGCCGTCCAGTACGCGGTCGAGTGCTCCGTCAGGCAGGGTCCGCGCCGGGTCATCTTCAACCTCGGCGGTTACACGCCGGTGATGGGGGACGTCAGGTTGGACGCCCTTCGGCGGGCGGTTCAGGAGGCCAGGCATGAATAATTTTCATGTAAGGAGGGCGGCGCAGAAAGACGTGCGCCACGTTGTTCGCCGCGTTATGGAAGGCATCGACAACACCGTCAGGTACAAGGTCGATTTTTCCATCAGGCATGATCTGCGCAATGTCATTTTCAGCGCCTTCAGGCTTGCGCACGGCGACGATGAAACCTCCTGGCCGGCGATGGATGACCTCAGGTTCGTTTCCCTCATGCGGGCGGTTCAGGAGGTGAGTTATGAATAAGGTGAAGGATCAGGCGTACTACGGTCCGGCCAACCGCGTCGATGATGTCTGGCAGTCCGTGGATGAAGCCACCAAAGACGCGGCCGACTTCGTCGTCAGGATGACGCTGTGCAGCAACGTCATGAACGCTGTCTGTCGTGTCCAGGGTCTTATTTATTGGCCGCTGAACGGGCCGACTGTGCGGATACAGAACGACATCGTTAGGGGCGCCGTGAGGCAGGTAAAGCATGAATGATGCAAGGGCAAATATAACGCGCAGCGTGAACAACGTTGTCATGGGGGAGGTCGCTACGAATTTATGCCGTGCCGTCTATTCCCCCGTCGACGACGCCTGTTCCGACGCGGTCGAGGCTTGGGTCGCGCACGAGGTGCACAAGGGCGTCAGGTCGGCGATGTGGGCCACGGTGATCGATTATCCGGGGCATGCCGCGGTCGCGCGCGTGCTAGAGAGGATAGGGCATGTATGAACCAATCAGCAAGGAGGTGTGATGGACGTATATGAAGACGTCTGGAACAACGTTGTAAGGGACGTTCCGCTGCTCAACATCACCGATCCCGTGCTCGGCGGGATTCGAAAGGATGTCGGCGGACTCGCCGCCATGAGAATTCAAAAGAAGGTGCATAACGCCGTCTACCTGCCCGTAAACAGCATCGCCATCGCGCACGTCGCGGTCGCGGTCCTGGGTTAAGAAAGGGGCGAAATGGAAAAGTATGACCATGTATCTCAGGCCGACTACGCCGTCACCAGCGTCGCCGTGGTGGGCGTCAACAACTACGTCTACCTGAACTCGATCAGCTCCACCGGCCGCGTGTTGCGGAAGAACGTGAAGGACGGCGTCAGGCGGAAGGTTTATCACGCGCGGGACGGCGTTTTCAAGAAGGTGGATCTTGCCGCCGCCATGGTCAGACGCGCGACGCGCGAGAAAGGTGAACAGGCATGAGGGACATAGCCGACTGCATCGGCAGCGAGGTTTTAACCGCCATCCAGGCGCCCGGGGCGTGCGACAGGCGCTCTTACTGGCATGCCTGGGCCGGCGTCGAGCTCAAAGTGACGCGGAGCGTAAGGCGCCGCGTCATGGATCCGGTCAAGCGCGTGGTGCTGGAAGAAGGAGGGCGTGCGTGAGCAATGAGCTGCAGGACAGGATTTACAGGTACATCAGCAGCGAGCTGGCGCCTCCGTATGATTGCCACTGGCATTTATATAACGTCTACGATCGCGTCGAGAGCGACGTCAGGGACTGCATATGCACCGAGGTCGATACGCGGGTTAGGGATGAGCTTTTTCCCGTCGTGCAGCCGATCGAGTGCGTGGTGCTGGAAGAAGGAGGGCGGGCATGAGCAATGAGCTGCAGCAAACGGTTTACGAGGACATCGGTCGGATTTTGACGCCGCTTATAGGCGAGACCTGGTACTCCGGTCCGTCCGTGTTGCGCCGGTACGTCGGGCATTACCCTTGGCTTTATGTGTTAAAGACCATCGAGGATGCGTTTTCGGACGAGTGCGGGCCTATCGAGGAAGCGATCAAAAGCGAGGTGTTCGATGAAGGGAAGTGGAATGATTGGAGCTGAGGAGCTTGTGGCGGCTTGCGTGGAAATCAATACGAACTGTCCGTACCCGCTAGTAGATCCGGTCGGGTTTAATCAGATTGATGCGGACGCTGATTGTAATATCTGTTATCCGGTGCAAGCAGCGTCCCTGGACGTCGTGTGGGAGCTCAGATCCATGGTGACTGGAGAGCGAAATGAGCACATGCGTAATGAACACCTTTGAGGAACTCGTTTTAACCAGCGTGGAAGTCGCCATGGACGCGCCTTGCCGGAAGGTGGCCGCGACGATTGGCATCTGGCCGACGATGGTCGCGTGGCAGGATCTCGGTTGGCCGGTGCGGGGCGCGTGCGAGCCCGTCAAGTCGCCGATCGTGGACATGGTTTTATGGGGAGGAGCGGATGGCCGACGTTGAGGATCTTACGAGGATCTACGTGAGAACCGCTACGGACAGGACTCGAATAGACGTCAGCAACGCTATTGACGATCAGACGCATCTGGACCAAGAACACAGGCACGACTTCATCGATTGGCGGATGACTTATCGCATCAAGCGGCCGATCCAGGATGCGGTGCGGGAGGGGGAAATTGAACCATGAAGCGCATGTTTGGTAAGTTGGAAAATCTTGTGGCGTTCGACATGCCCGCCGTCAGCCGCATGAAGTTCTTGTGCGAGTTGGACGTGTACCGACATTTCGGGCGTGACGACGGCGTTATCGACAGCGTACGAACCGGCATCGAGTGGGTTGGCCAGGCGGAGAGCTGGCGCGTCAAGGGGCTGATCGGGGCCGCGACGCGCGAGGGCATGAACCGGGCGAAGCTTGGGGAGGAGATCCCATGAACAGTATGCGAAGTCCGTGAGTCCTTCAAAAAGATGCGGGATGGATAAAGTGCGGGCCGCCTCCGGGCGCGCCTTGCGCCAGCCAAGGGCAACGGCGGGACGATCGCGCGCGATGTCCGCCACGCCGCCCGGCGCGGCGCGGGCCGCCAACGGCGCCCGAACGCGGGAAGGAGCAGAATGGTTGATTGTTATAGGGTGACCATGGACGCCATCTACCATGACGTGGCCAACACCATCGCCATAAACACCTATGACGCCATTGCCGACGCCTGCAACGCGGCCACGGCGCAGCAGGTGCGATGGAAGGTCATGGACGACGTTCAGAGCCAAGCGATGGGCAAGGTGCTGGGGTGTGCAAGGGTCGTCTGGTCCGCTGTGGGCTATGACCCGGGTGTGGAATTTACAAACAGAAGCAATTACCGATTTTTGGAGAACACAAATGGCTAAGAAAAGCACGAAGGAAAATAAAGGCGTTGTGGTGCAGGAAGCGAAGGAGGCGCCCAAGGCCAAGATCACCTCGCTGACGGCGGAGCAGCGCGAGAAGATGAAGGATTACGCCCAGTGGGGCATCGACGCCGGGTTGTCCTGCGCGCCGATCGACGACAAGGGGGCGGCGGTTTATTCCGAGCGGCTGATGGGCTTCCTCAACCGGCCGTACAAGCGCACCATCGTCGTCGGCAGCCCGCTGACGGCTTCCGCGGTGTCCACCGCCTACATGAGCGCCGACAGCATCTGGCGCGACATGGACGGCAAGGCGACGGCCAAGGTCAACGCGGCCGACATCGTCCTGAAAACCGTCGCCGGCCGGATCGACGACAAGGCCAAGTTCGGCGTCACCGACACGGTCATCGACGCCGTGCTGGGGGCCCTCAGGCGCGGCTCCTCGGCCAATACAAGGGAAACCGTCGCCCAGAAGGCCAGGGAGAGCCTGGCGAACGCCAAGGGCGTGTGGCCCTATCTCGACGGGCAGTGGATGAGCTATTACACCGCCTGGTACAACTACTACCAGGAGGTCCTGGGCCTCGAATTGCCGCCCGCCTGGGTCATCAACGACCAGATCAATTTCGGCGGGGTGTGGCCGCTGACCGACATCGTGGTCGTCTCCAGGCGCCCCGAGCACATCCTGCGGGATTCCACCGGGCGGCTGCACGCCGACGGCAAGGCGGCGGTGCAGTATTGCGACGGCTTCTCGATCTACGCCCTGAACGGGGTCAGGGTGCCCGAGTGGCTCGCCCTGACGTCCGAAAGCGCCATCGATCCCGCCCGCTTCGCGGAGATCGCGAACGCCGAGGTGCGCCAGGTGTTCATCCGCAAGGTCGGCATCGAGCGCATCGCCCAGGCCTGCGGCGCCGAGACCGTCGACACCAATGGCGACTATGATTTGTGGATGGTCGATCTCAAGGGGCAGACCGGCAAGCGGCCCTACCTCAAGATGATCAACCCCTCCACCGGGACCTGGCACCTCGAGGGCGTGCCCGTGGGCACCAAAACGGTCGCCGACGCACTCGTCTGGCGCAACGGCAGCGCCCTTACCCCGACCCAGCTGACCTGAAGCCGTGGCCGCGTACGGACGCCGGTACAGGCGTCCGTACGCGATTGGAGGAGTGCGATGTGCGAGGTTGATGAAGCGGCCGGGGCGATGGGTCTGGTCCGGAATGCTGCGCTTTACGACGTGAAACAGCGGTATCTGCGTTACGCCAAAGCGGGCGTAAGCCGCATCGCCGCCAGGATCGAGTATGGACCCCGCTACAAGCCGCTCTCCGGCCCCGTCGATCACGACATCCTGCGCAAGGCGCGCCTTGGCACCGTCGATAACGACATCTATCGCTGGATCAAGGGTGATGTTTGCGGCGCTGAGCTGGAGGGATGACTATGGTTGAAGATGCGGTGGGCGTGGAGGGCGCTGTCGGCGACGCCATGCGCAACTTGCGCATGCGGATCAGCTGTGCCGCCGCCAGGCAGGCGAACGTTCTGGTGGACGCCGCGGTCTGCGGCGTCGTTATCGACGGCAAGACGACCCGCGCCAAGCGCATGGTTCGCGCGGGCGTCATTGGGGTGGAACAGGAGCGCTTATGATCGAGGATGCGTCCAACCCGGCGCGTGTCGCCGTGAGTTACGATGTATGCTACGAGGTCTGGCGCGGGACCGAGCATTCGGTCGATGTCGCCGTCGGCATCGCGGTCGATGCGGATGTTTCGATCGCGGTGCGCAGCGCCATCCCCAGGCATAACGGGCTTAGCGGGGATGCCGTGCTCCACGAGATCGCCGGCGCCGTTATCCGCTCGACTGAAGGAATAACAGCATGAACAGTAGCGATTACGTTTGGAACGCGGCGCATCGCGTTGAAAGGGTGAACATGGGGCTTGGCAATATCTTTATACCGCGAAAGCTGAAGCTATTGAGGCGGGATACGGTCAACGCCAACGCTTATTGGGATGTGGCCGAGCGGGTCGAGCGCGGTGTCGAGGTGCCGGTGGGTACGGCGATACGCGATGCGGTCAATGAATCCGTTCACGTGGCGGCGCACCGCGCCTTGCTCACGGATGACGGCAGTTCCGCCGACATGGTGGCGTTCGGCTGGATCTCCGATAACGTGCTTCAGGCCGATTTGGAGGCAGGGCCGTGACGCTCGATCCGATTTGGGATGCCGCGTACGACAGCGTAAGCGCCGGGGTGTTCCACCGGGTTCTAAACGAGGTTGAAAGGCCCGTGATCAGGGCCTATGGCGACGCGGTCAGCGAGGCGGTGGCCGACGAGGTGCATGTCGCCGTACATGACGCTGTTTCCAATATCGTCAAGGACAATGCGTATTGGCGCGGCATCGTCCATGACACCATCACGCGCGGCGCCGCGAACTGGCTCGCTGAAAGCGTGAGCAATGCCGATTTGGGAGGGTGACTATGGATTTGAATATGGCGCGGCTTGCCACCTTGGATCTGGATGTCTCAATGCGGGTTCAGCGCGGGGTTAAATGCCCGGTGCGGAAGGCCGTTTTCGATTTGGCCACGGCGGGCGTCTATTTCTCGGTGTACGACGGAGCGAACATGATCAACGGCGATGGCGGCGCCGACGTGGCGGCCGCGCGCTGGATCGCCGACGGCGTGCGCTGCGCCTGCTTGAAAGGATGAATATGGGTGTGGCGCGCAGGGAACATATTCGAAGCGAAGTCCAATATGAGATGATCAACGCCGCCGCACTATGATTTGTCCCGGCGCCGTCAACGATGGGCGGGCAAACGAGATAGGCGGACAGCGGTAAAAAATCGTGGTAAAGGCTTTGATTTTGGGTGTTTCATTGGGTTATTTTAAAGGCCCGCGCATGTTGCGCGGGCACGCTTCTATTGAAAGGAATTAAGATGGATATCGAATTGATTCAGCAGGGCGATGTGCAGTTTTTCAGGCAGGACAACAAGCTCGTCACCGAGGACATCATCCCGGGCGGCGGGAAGCCGGTGCAGCCCAAGAACGGGCGCTACATCTTCGCTGAGGGCGAAATGACCGGGCATCATCATTCCGCGGTGGCGGACGACGACATCCAGGTCTACGAGAAGGACGGCGTGCTCTACTGCTCGGTGATCGGCGACGAGGTCACTGTCGAGCACCAGGAACACAATGTGGTAAAGCTTCCGAAGGGCGATTACAGGGTGCATATCGTTCAGGAGGTCGACCACCTTGCCGACGAAGTTCGGAAGGTCAGAGACTGATACGGCTTCAACGGTACGGACGGACGCACCGGGTTTTGCGGCAGAACATGGCCCGGTATGGCAGGGCGCCGCGAGGCAGCGTGCGGCTCGGTTGGGCGACGCATTGCTTGGCATGGGTTTTATTTTGACCGTATTGACGTGGCCCGGCGAGGCAGGGCGTTGCTCGGCGAGGCTGGGCGTGGCCAGGCGGCGCATTGCTTGGCATGGGTTCCATTTCGATCGCATTTGAGGTTTTAATACGGTGCAGGGCGCGGCTTGGTTCGGCTTTGCGGGGCATTGCATGGCGAGGCAGGGCGCGGTCGGGCAAAGCATGGCAAGGGTTCCACTTCGATCGCATTCAAACACACATGGTACGGTACAGACGTCTGTACCGAAGTTTTGCAGCGGGGCAAGGCGGCGCCGGGCGTGGTTGGGCGGGGCGTGGTTGAGCTCGGCGCTGCGGTGCACGGCACGGCAAGGATATTTTGATCGCATTCCGAGGTTTTGTTACAAGTCATAACCCGGCGTGGTACGGTGGGGCGTGGCGTAGCCCGGCGTGGCACTGCTCTGCGGCGCGTGGCACGGCAAGGATATTTTGATCGCATTTGATCGAGGCACTGCGTTGCCAGGTTGGGCACGGCAAGGCTGCGCGGGGCGCTGCGCGGCGCCACGGGGCTTGGCGAGGATATTTTGATCGCATTCAAACCCGGTACGGATGTCTGTATCGGGTTAATACAGCCCGTATTTGATCGGCGCCGGGCGGGGCGTCGCCTGGCTGGGCAGGGCGGGGCGCGGCGCGGCGCAGCAAGGCATGGGCTCCATTTTGATCGCATTTAGGTAGGACGGTGCGGATGTATGTACAGGCGTCTGTACCGGCGGCTTCAACGGTACGGGTATCTGTACCGAAGTTTTATGGCGAGGCAGGGCGGGGCTTTGCAAGGTAAGGCGGTGCAGGGCTCTGCATGGCAACGCGATGCGAGGCGTGGGCGATTTTATGATATTTAAGTTGGGCGCGGCAGGGCGTGGCCAGGCTCGGAGAGGCAATGCAAGGCATTGCAAGGCAAGGATTTAATTTGATGGCATTCAGTAACGGCTGGACAGCGCTTGGCGCTGCGGGGCGCGGCAAGGCAGGGCTTGGCGGGGTATGGTGCGGCTGGGCAAAGCATGGCAAGGATTTTTTTGATCGTATTCGACATAATACAGCGCTGGGCGAGGCGCGGCGGTGCGCCGAGAGGCGAGGCGCCGCATGGCAAGGTCATTTTGATCGCATTCAAGTTTGATAGATGACATTTCATCGCGGCATTGCGCGGCATGGCAGGGTCTGGCCGGGCAAGGCTTGGCTCGGCGGTGCGACGCACGGCAAGGCTTTCATTTAATTTGAACCAAACAGCGATGTAGCGCAGCAATTCATTCCACGAAGTGTCGCGGGTTGCGACTAATCAACGATTCATTGTTCGATTGGGCGGGCGTCAGGCCCGCCTCATTCTTTTCAAGGAAGGATACTTGGCTATGGCGCGTAGTGTGAAGTCCGATACTCGTTTGGAAAAGGTTACGAGGCGTGTCACTCTTTGTGGCTTGACCGATGTCATGTTTGACCGGTACGCCGGCGACAACGATACCAAGTTGCTCTGGAGCCAGAAAATCTACCTGTCCCCCGGCAGCAATATTTTGTGTCTCCCGGCCGTGAACATTGTTTCATTTCTTACCGCGCACAACACCAATTCGGCGCCCAAGCGGCTGCGCGACGCCCGGCTGTTCAAGAAGATAGCGAACGCCTGCCTGTCGTTCGTGACGGTCAAGAGCGAGGCTGCCCATCCGCAATACATCCCATTTCTCAGGGACGGCAAGCCGATCGAGGTCGGCGCCTTCGGCGACGACCTTGAGCCGCGGTCTGGGCTCTACCTGTATCGCAACGTCGCCCGCCTGGAGAGGGGCATTCCGAACCCCAAGGAACGGCCGGTGCTGCCCCTGCCGTGGTCGCTGTCCTTTACCCTGTCCATCCTCCCGAATAAGGAAATCAAGGAGCAGGAGATCCGGAATCTGTTCGAGGAGGGCGGCCTGGCGATCGGCATCGGCACCTTCCGGGGCGTGTTCGGCAAGTTCGCCGTCGAGGAATGGGAGTAGATCGGCCGGTACGGACGTCTGTACCGGATTTCAATTGACGAAAAACTGGTTTGCCGGTGAGATGGGCGCGACTTCGGTTGCATCCATCTCACCGTTTTTATGAAGGGAGATACCATGGCGAACGATACGGGTGCGGCGCTTGCCGACGATGTCGCGGCCGAGGCGCGCAAGCGCGCTTACGCCTGCGATTGCGTTGAGCGCGCGCTGCCGATCTACGAGACGCTGATCCGCGACGACGACAGGCCCAGGGCCGCCGTCGAGGCGGCGCGGAAGTGGCTGCGCGGCGAGATCAACGATGACGAGCTCGAGGACGCCCGGACCAACGCGCTTGACGCCGGCAACTACGCCTGGCACGAGGCGCATGACGCCTTGCGCGAGCCGAAGACCGGGGATTATGTTTACGCCGGGGATGCCGCCGCCGGCAAGAGCCGGTACGCCCCTGGAGCGGCCGAAAAGGGCGCCGTGTGGGCCGCGATTGTCGCGGCCGAGAAGCATGTCGATTTTTCGACTGATTACTATGCGGCATCCGGGGTGGCGCAGGCCGCCGCGGGCGTGGCCGATGCGCATGTCGACCTTGAGGTGGTGCTGGCCGGGATTCGCTCCGCCGTCCACGAGAAGGCGCGGCATGCCGAGCCCTGGCCCGAGATAAACGATAACGAACTGTAAGGAGGATTTATGGCAAAGGCGCTTGACGATCCGCTATGCATTAAATACCCGGAGGGAACTAAGGCCTGCCCCTATTGCAGGACGGACCTGGTGCGGGAGTTGAACACGATGGCCGAGGCGACCGGGCATTGGCTGCATTGCCCCAAGTGCGGCATGACTGGCTATGCCGAGGATGGCCCGCTTGACGCCGACGAGATCGCGGCCCTGGTGGCGCGCGATCCGAAGGTCACCGAGGCGACCTGGTCCGTCACCATGGGCGGCCCCGAGCCGCGTGGCGACCGCTATATGCTTGGCCCCGGCCCGGACAGGCTGAGCAAGGTCATGAAGGGCAAGAAGATTGTGGAGGTGCGCCGCACCGTGCGCGGCGGCTACACCCATTTCATTGAAATGGACGACAAGTCGGTCTGGTTCGCGGGATAAAGGCGCGAAATGAATCCCGAACGCACCCGCCCCGCCCGCGCCCTGGCGGAAATGCCGCCGGACGCGTGGCGGGCCGCGGACTACATGATCGCCGAGAAGGGCAAGCCCGGCGCCCCGGATTGGCCCGACTGGTGCCTGTTGCCGGTGGGCGGCTGGCTTGCCTGCGCCGGGGTGTCGGTCGAGCCGGGCAAGCTGCCGGACTCGCTGGAGCCGTTCAAGAAGGCGGCGCGGTTCGCCGCGCTTGGCAGCTGGCGTTATTGCCAGTCCGTCTACCAGTACCATCCGGGCTTGTACGAAGAACTGATGGACGAGCCTTTCAGCGATGAAGAGCTGCCGGTGGAGGTGTTGTTGCGATTGCCCGAGTGCTGCCCGTACATCGCCACGCCCGGGTTCAGGATGGCGGGCGACATCGTGCACGGCGTGTACGTCTATCTGGATTACGACATGAACGCCGGGATCCCCGAGCTGCGGATGACCCTGGACCTGGACGACGCGATATCCGTGCTGCCGCTGCCCCTGGCTTATCCCACGTTGCGCCAGACGATAGACGCCATCGTCGGCGAGGCGGCGCGGATGGCGCCGTGGTTCGAGATGCCCCTGTCCGTCGAGATGAAGGCGAACGCGGTCGACGTATTCGTCGACGCGGCGGCACGATTGCTGCCGCTGGTGGTGTACCTTTGCACCGACAAGCCGGAGATGTACGACGAACAGGCGCGGGCTGGCGCAAAGCCCTATCCCCGCACGCCGCCCAGGGGCGTAACGGCGCGGCGGGCGCCGGCGAAGCCGCGCATCTGGCGGGTGGGCATGAAACTGGGCCGGCAGATAAGAGCCGTGTACCAGTCGGCCGCGGGCGGCGGCGGCAAGAAGTCGCCGCACGTGCGGCGGGGGCATCGGCACAAGTTTTGGGTCGGCTCGCATGACGGCGAGCGGCGGTTGATCGTGAAGTACCTGCCGCCGATGGATATCGGCAAGCCGCGCGAGAAGGACAAGGACGATCCCACCGCGGGTTGAAACCCCGATGTGAACTGGAATCGTGGTGTAATGGCGTGAAAGCCGGTCGCATGACCGGCTTTTTTTTATTCGTTGCGCATTTTCCGGTACGGACGTCTGTACCGGCGGGTCGCAATGGCTAAAAAAACCATGGCGCGGAAGCCTCCGGAATTCAACCGGATGCGCCATGGTTCATGCCGCCCTTAGGGAATGAGGGGTGAGCTCATTCCGTGGGGCGGACTTCATCTATACCTCCTTTCCCCAGAAAAAGAAAAGCCGCGCACCCTTGGGGAGAGGGTGCGCGACAGCGACGCAACGCCATCCAACCGGCTTGGGGGATTATCCGGATGGACGGCTACAATGAGCGCCCTAAGGGCGATCATTTAAATATAACGCGTAATCGACGTTATTTTTCCAGCAGGCGTGACGGCTAAAAAAACCTCCCCTTTGCCGGGGAGGTTTTTTTAGCTACTTTGCCACTACTTCCTCTACCCCTTTCTTCACTTTCTCTATCTTGTCTTCCAACCTTTTTTCATTGCCGCGCTTGGCCGCAATGTATCCGACCACGCCAGCGCCAACTCCAACCGCAATCCCAGCCACGATAATACCGATCTTGATGATGTTCATGTTTTCTCCTGCCCCCTAAGAAATAACCGGCGCACCTTGGGGGATAAGGCGCGCCGGCAAGCGCGTTAAGTGCGCTCACTACAATATAACGCAATATTGGCTGTTTTTTTCCATTGGGCGGCAGGGCTAAAAATATCCCTGTCGTATCCTAAAGAAAAGGCCGTGCATCCCCGGTGGGGGATGCACGGCCCGTGCGGTCACTACGCGGCAGGCTGGTTAAGCTTACCGCGCAGCTCTTCCACAGTCTCATAGATTGCAATGCATTCTATGAGACTATGGTCCTTCTTATCCGCGGCGGCGCAAATAACGCGCGCCGCCGCCTTGATCATCCAAACGCGAAAATTCTCGCGCTCGACGACGATCAAAATCGTACCTGCTGCCACGATGGGCAGCAGGGCGAAAACAGCCAACGTTACGAGCGCTGGCATGGCCGCCCACACGGCGGTCATGTCGTCCCGGAAGACGGCCAAGGTAGATATTATCCACCCGGCATAGACGCATGTGAACGCGATGGCGATATTTTTCCAATGAAATGTCTTCATTATACTCTCCTGCCCCCCTAAAAAATATCGGCGTGCCTTGGGGGATAAGGCGCGCCGATGAGCGCGCTAAGCGCGCTCACTTCAATATAACGCAATAATGCCCCCTTTTTTCCATTGGGCCGCAAGGGCTAAAAAAACCATGGCGCGGAAGCCTCCGGAATTCAACCGGATGCGCCATGGCTCGTGCCGCCCTTAGGGAATGAGGGGTGAGCCCATTCCGTGGGGCGGACTTCAACCGAACAGGAGGCCCCCCTACCGTGACGGGCTGACACGGCAGGAGGACAATCACGCCAATACCATAACGGCGCTTGGAATTGCTTTTGACGGCATGGCAGCCCAAAAGCATAAATGCACCCACGCGGTGCAGTTGGCGTGTCCGCTTACCCGTAACCACGGCGCCCTCAATGGCGCACGGTTATAGCCGGACATGACTATGACCGTTCAATATAATGTAACGCGTTTTGGCCTTGTTTTTTCTGCTGGAGGGCGCTCATGAAAACCCTGTTCCGCGGCCTTGTCACGGCCGCGTTGCTGCTGTATCCCGTGCATGCCGCCGACTGGTCCGGCCTGTGCGTCAGCGTGGCCGATGGCGACACCATCACGGTATTGTCGGCTGATGACTGGCAGGTCAGGGTGCGCCTTTACGGCATCGACGCCCCCGAGCGCAAACAGCCCTATGGGACGGTCGCCAGGCGTAGCGTGGCGGCCATTTGCTATGGGAAGACCGTCGGCATCACCGAGCTTGATGTGGACCGCTACGGCCGCGTTGTCGCGCTGGTGGAGGTTGACGGCGTTTTGGTCAACCGCGCCCTGGTCGATAACGGCATGGCCTGGGTCTATGAAAAGTACTGCAAACAGCCGGAGTGCGATGAGTGGCTGGAGCTTGAGGCCCGGGCGCGGAAGGAAAGGCGCGGGTTGTGGGGCGGCAGCGAGCCGCCTGTCCCGCCGTGGGAGTGGCGCAGGCGGAAGTGAGCTGAATGCGATTTGCGCGTGATAGCTAAAAAAGCGCCCCCGGGGTGGGGGCGCTTTTTGTTACTCGTTTTGGGCGAGGACAAACTCCCCGTCCACCAGCCGGTAATACACGTCCGGCTGGATGTTGACCCCGTCTATCTTCGCCGCCTTGATGGCGACGAGGTGAAGGACAGGGTCATCCCTGTCCTTCTCGGCCTCGTAGTCGTGGACGAACTCCGCGACTACGAGCCAGGAGCCGAGCATGCCGCGCGCCCGGCTGTTATAGCCGAGCGCGACGGCCATGCCGTCGGCTCCGTACGCGGTGGCGCATCCGCCGGCGCCGATGGCCACCGCCGCCGCCTCGGTGGCGGAGACCAAGCCGCAGTCTCCGACGGCAACGGCGTGGCCGTTGCCATTGGCCATGATATGATGGTGGTCGCCGATGCCCACCGCGTGGGAGCCGGCTCCCATCACTGACACGGTGAACGCGGAGCCAGCGCGATCACCCTCTCCCACGCACACGGCGTGGGAGTAGTTTCCATTGGAAATCGCGATCGAGCCGCGGCTTCCAATGGCTACGGCGGTAGAGAAGTCGCCATCGCTTCTGGCGTTGGCGGACTTCCCCGACGCTACCGCATCGCGGTAGTCATCGGTGGTGGTGGCGTTTACTGCCTTCGACATATTCATCCTCCCGCCCGGTAAAGCCGCCGGGTCGGCTGTGGGCATGGCCCACAATGTAATCGCTGCCCCGATTCCGGGACAGCGAAAATATTTGGCCGCGAATCGTTCGCGACCCACATTTAAATGTAACGCCGTTTTGGGTGTGTTTTTCTTGGCGTGGAACCTACGCGTCCAGCGTCGGCGGCGTCGGGAAATAAGCCCAGATGTCGCCGACCTTGGGCGGCAGGCTGAGTATGGTCGTCCGGTCGTCGTCCCGGTCCGTTATGTTTATGGTCCACAGCTCGCCGTCGTAATGCGCCTCCAGCAGCAAGTTATCGGGGTCGCCGTGGCTGTGCAGGATAAGGGCGCAGTTGGCGTCGGGCAGCGTGCCGGGCGTGCCGTCATAGCGCCGCCATACGATCGAAGTGACCATGGCGCCGTTGCCCCGCGCCACCTCGTCGGCGGCATGTTGCTCCAGGCACTCGATGATGCCCTTGGCGATGTAATCGATGGTGTCCGACATCCACTCGTACACCTCGCTGTTATCGCCTTCGTTCAGCACATCGGCGATCATCTGCCGTTCCTCGTCGGTGCGGCTTACCGACAGGAACGTGCCCAGCATGCGCACGCTCCTGAACCCGATCTCCCGCGCCGCTTTCTTTAGCCATTGGGACTTATCCCGCGTCATGTCGAATCTCCTCTCCCCGGTCACCCGGTAAATTTAAATCGCCTGAATAAGTTTCGCAAACGGATTCGGCCGACAGTTAAACGAAACGCCCGCTTACGCTTAATAAACGCACCGCCCGCGTGTGCGGGCGGTGCGTCTTGCGTACAGACGTCTGTACAGACGTCTGTACCGGTCAGGTCAGGCCGTGGCCTGAGCCTTGACCGGTTCCTCTTCCTCGAGGGCAACCTTGCCCTCGAGGTATTCAAGGAGGCGGGAGCGTTGCCACTCCGCCTCCATTCCTTCCGCGGCCGCTACAATAATGTCAGCGGCCTCGTCCGCGGCCTTGTCGGCCGCGCGTGCCAGATGGAATGGGACCTTGGCGATCCCGACGAGCAATGCGTGTAACGTTGCCCGCCATCCCGTTTCGCGCAGCACAGCGCGAAACGTTTTGATGACGCCGTCACCGAGAGCGGCATAGTAGCGCGCCGCCGCTTCCACGCCGACGGCACGTCGCGCCAGCACCCATGCGGGCCGCGGGTCCTGCCTCCGCGACACGCGGAACCCGCCCATCATTGCGTTCTCGGCCGCGCGGATTGCGGTGCGCAAAGACAACTCCCTTGCGTTCTCGGCGAGATCGTACTCGTACGGGAGATCCCAGATTGCCTGCTGCGCCGCTTCCAGCGGCGCATCAACTATCTGGGATTTCACCCTGCTGGCGGTGGCGCACATAGCCAAGCGCACCGCCGCCAACAGCTCACGGGCGCGCCGGTCATCCGGTCCCAGCGCGCGTTCGGCGCAATCCACGCTGAACGCCGATATTATGGAACGCGCTTTCGCGAGTTCCTTTTCGGGGACGAACATCAGTCCCCAAATGATGTGGTCAAGGTCGGTCTTTCCGTCCTTGACCACGTCCTCGATGGCGACGAAATCGCCGTCGCCGCGGCCGTGCCGCTTGCACCAAGCGGCGTATTCCCCCACTACGTGGGGGTGTGCGTTGTTATAACGCAGAACATCCAGACTGACAGTAAACTTACTCATTTTCTTTCTCCTGCCCCCCTAAAAAGAATCGTGCGCCTCGGGGGAATAAGGCGCACGATTAAGAGCGCTAAACGCTCTCACCTTAATGTAACGCGCAAATGGCCGTATTTTTCTTTGGTTGGCAATTATACTATGGATAGATGGTTTTTACGCAGATAAACCACTATATACGGTGTTTCGTTTTTAAGTCCATCACCCGTAGATTAAATTCCTGTTGATCCTCGCGGGCCGTTTGCTATGATTCAATTCTGAACGCCGTTAAGCCCGCTGCCGTGCGGTAGGCATACCCTCCGTGGCGAACCCCAACGGATGTTCAAAGGCGGCTGCCTTCAATCGCCTTTAGATCGGCTGTACAGCGTTATATGGCCGTGAAAGCTGAAGTACCGCGCTTGCCCTGAACCCGAAGCAAGCGGGAAGCGGAAGGAAAAAGGAGGGATGGAAGGACCGTAGCTCCACCTGGCGGATTAGGCAGATTAGGCAGATTAGGCAGATCGCCGTCATTAGCCGTTATAAGCCGCAATAGCCACCGGATAGCCAGGCAGGTCCAGTTGAGGCGCGTTAGGCATTTGTCTATTGACCGAGAGACATTTGATGCGCTGGGAGCCCAAAGAGGTCGGGCGTGGTAAAGGCTAAGTTCGTCACCGGCACCGATGAAAACGATTAGGCAAAAAGACGCGCGGATTGCGCAAGGGACGCCAAGACTGACAAGAACCGCCGGTAGCCTATGACAGGAAGAGCCGCTTCGAACATTGAACCGGCAACGCCTGTCGAGCCGCAGGATCCGAGCCATGTTTTCACCTTCGGGCATGGCGGATGGCAAGATGAACCAGAGAGAAGGCAGCGCGGAGTAAGGGGAGTCCCACAGGCTAAAAGATTGTACGGTTAAGCAAAATTAGGCTGATGCCACTGAAGAGGACCGTTGTCCGACCCGCACGCCGTACGCAAATGAAACAAAATTGACCCCCGCTCCACCTCAAGATGGGCTAATGCGTTGGGCCCTGACAAGCCGTCTGAAAATGTGCTTTCAGACAACGTCGGTAGACCCTTAGGGTGCTACCTTTCAGCATGGAGTGCCAGCTCTATCGAGTTTAAGCCAAGAAACCGGGCTTTTTCCCTTATAGAGTTAGGAAATTGTAACTTCTGGCTCGACAAGTTTTTATATTAAACTTGTTGAAGCGGATCCATTTGTATTCCTTCTATCGCTCCTCCACCGTCTCCCGCGAACCTCCGCTCCGACGTTACGGGCAGTGCGGGTATACCTTTCTGGGCGTGCGCTTCGCGCACGCGGGTCCATACACCATCATCGCGCCGGTGATCCTACGCAACATACCGTGACAATTAGATTTACGCTATTTTATAGCCGAAATCCCGGTACAGACGTCTGTACCGGATTTTTGCGCGTTCCGATAGCTAAATATAACGCCCTATTATGGTTATAACAAATACCGCCCGCGCCGTTACAGGTTGGGCGTCTTCCGGTACAGACGGCTGTACGCGGTTTATTCCTTGTGAAAATGTTGGCGCTGATTTTCGGTCGGATTTATAATGTCGATCGGCGAAGAAAGGAGGCTGATATGGCCGAGGATATGCACATAATGGAGCGCCTTTATCAATCCAGGCTTGTACAGTGGTTTAAAAACAAATTGAGCTGCCTCAGCTGGGACGAACTCATCCTGTTTTGGCTAAGCGTGTGTGCGGGTTTTTGGGGCATGGCTAAAATTTTTACCTGATATAAGCCTCGTTAATACCCCGCCCGCGACAGCGCGGGCGGGGCTTTGAAGTTGAGGATCAAGCCGTTGCGGCCTGATCCCCGTCATCCTCGTTAAACACATAGGGATGTAGCCCGTCGAGATATTCCAGCAGCAGCTCCCGCTGCCAGAACATCTCCCATGTTGCTGCCTGTTTCGCCACCGCTTCGGCGACGTAATTCGTCGCCTTGTTCCGCATTGGGGTGCGGATGACGGCGCCAAGGAAAGTGCGCCACCCCGCTTTCCATGCCTTCCATACGACGCGACGTGTCGTCGCGCCGTTGCGGAAACTCGCCACCGCCTTTTCGACTATTGCTTTGAGGGCGGTATCCCACGGAGCCGCCTGGGCGGTCGATGGCGCCGTGGGGGCTATCGCCTGCAATACGGCGCAAATTGCGCCGTATTTTTCCGCCGGCAGCTTACCCGGGAAAACTCTCCCGATTATGTCGCGTTTCCATGTTAGCGCCCAATCTTTGGTGAGCTTCCCCGATTCTTGTAAGGCGCGATGCAGGTATCCCGCATCCACGCCCCCGCCTATGACTTGCGCCACCGCGTGTTCCGCGCATCTCAGCGCGAACTCGCGGATTACCACGTGAGTAGCTTCTCGCTGCTCGTTGGGGACGTACAACAGTCCCCAAATGATGTTGTCGATATTCAGCCACGCCCGCTTGCCGAGGTTCGACCCATACCTCATCACCTCGGCGATGTCGAGCTCGGCGCCGTCGTCGAGCCCGACAATACCAAGGTACTTCTCGTATTCGCCCACCACACTGGGGGGAGCGAAGCTATCGCGCAACGTGCGCACCGACACAGTAAACTTACTCATTTTATTTCTCCTGCCCCCCTAAAAAAGAATCGTGCGCCTCGGGGGAAGAAGGCGCACGATTAAGAGCGCTATGCGCTCTCACCCTAATATAACGCGGTAATGCCCCCTTTTTTCCATTGGGCGGCAGGGCTAAAAAATGCCCCGGGAAGGGGCATAAATGCAGCCGCTTTGGCGGCTTTTTTTACGTTCCAGTGCGCAGGCTTGTCGGCGCATTGGTGCGCGCCCGCCAGGCGGCGGCGCGCGCGACGGCGTAACTTACGCCGGCGTACGCCACTCCGTGGTGGGGGCATATCGGGTTTTCGCATATCGCCTCCACCTCGTTGTCATACTCCCAAAGCCGCAGCGTGGCTTCGCCGCACTGCGGGCAGTTGTTTACATGGTCGCTCGCGGTGGGGTCGCCGCGGCTTTGCCTGGGCATGTTTACGCGCAGCGGTGCGCCGTTGGCGGGTTTGGGCGGCACGCCGTTGGCGGTTTTGGGCGCCGCGCCGTTGGCGGGTTTGGATGGCGCGCTGTTGGCGGTTTTGGCGCGCTGGGCGAGGATGCGGCCCCTGACGCTGTCCGCGTCAGGCGCGTAAGCCGCTCCATTGTTCAATTGCAGCTGGTCGATCTCCAGCTGCAGCCTGGCGTCTTCCAGGGCCAGCTGCACGCCGTTCTGGCGCAGCTGCTCCAATCCCAGGTCCAGCACGCGCGTGTAGACGTCCAGCGCGTCGTCCTGGCTGTCGAGTTCGGCTATCGCCCGCTCGAGCGCGTCGTTGCGCTCCACCGCGAGAACGTCGTCGACGTTTCCCCGCTGAATCACCTGCTCGAGGCGGATGCCGGGCAACTGATCGACCATGCGCCGCAACTCCTTCTTCGCCGCCGCCCACGTATCCCGGGCATCGACGCCGACGGCGGCGCCCACATCGCGGATCAGCGCCATCGCCTTGGCGAAGTTCAGCTCGCGCCTCTCCGCCGGTTCGGGATCGGGGGAGCCCACCTTGGGCTTCGCCGCTGCCGGCGCCGCCTTGGCGTTTTTCTTATCTTTCGCCGCCTTGGCTTTGGCGTCTTTCCTTTGTTGGTAGTGAAGGACCAGCCCTTCAAACAACTTCATCCCGTCTCCTTTTAAAAAATGGCGGCCGCCGGCGGAGCATTGGCGGCCCCCTGAATTTTCGCGTACAGACGTCTGTACGCGGTTGAAGCCGGCGCGGGCCGGGCTATAATGCCGGTTGACATTACTACCGGCGCGACCGGGCGATAACCAAGCCTGTGCGCCACTCCCGCGGCGGGTTCCCTCTTTCCCGCCGCCAGCCGGCGGCCTCAAACCTAGGCCTGGTCGCCGGCGCCTGTCCCGCGCATCCCCCCGGTCTCACAATGTCCGGGGGGATGTTTTGCGTACAGACGGCTACTCGTCGTCCACGTCCACGTCCGCGTCGCACCACCCCTCCGGGAGGGGGGTTACGTCCTGGATGACGCGGCAACCCCCCAACTCGAACCCGGCCGGGTTCTTCACCGGGTCCAGCCTTAAGTCCTCCCGGACCGGAAAGATATCGTTCCAGCCCTCGAGGAATTTGGACGCCTCGGCGTCCAGCCTGATTTTGTTGGCCTCGTGCCGCCAGTGCTCCAGCACTTCGGCGGTCTCGCCGTCGAGCCAACGTTTGGCCGCCGTCGGCGTCAACTCCCGCGCCAACGTCAGGAAGGCGCTGAAGTCCTCGGCATTGATAACGGCGATGCCGAGATAGTCGTCGTCGGCGAATTTCAGGTCCCAGAGGCCTTCCCGGACCCGTGCGCGAATGAGCTCCCGGAAATCCGCGCATTTCTCAGCCAGCTCCGGCCAGCGGAGGAAGAACTTCGCATCACCGTTCGGCAATGCGGCGAACCGCGCGGCCGCTGAGATGAACCGCAGCCGCTCCTGGTCGCCGTCCAGGCGCATGGCGGCGATCTCCGCCCGATAGTCCTCTATCGGGTACTGCTCCATTTTCATGGCGTCTCCTTTCTTGGGCGTTAAATACAATGCCCGCGCATCGGCCACACGCCGTTGCGCGGGTCTAAATACCCTCAATTTAATATAACGCCCAAACGTACGCGCTTTTCCCCACGTGTGTTGAGGTGATTTCGGCCAGGGACACAATGGTCCGGCAGTTGCGGAGGACCGTTATGCCCGACCAGGAACACCCGGACCTGTTGCCGTCCGCCGACGGCATCAACCAGCTTGGCCTGCCCGACAACCGCTGGGACAAGGCTTACGTGAATACGCTCAGCGACGGGACGCGCACCGTCGCCGTCGAGGACCTCGCCACCACCGACCAGATCGGCCCGGCGGTGGTTCGGGCCCTGCCGGTCATCGAGCCCATCACCGACGAGGGCAAGATCCTGATGGTCAGGAACGGCCACTGGTCGATCGAGTCGTACCCGTCCGGCGCGCTGCCGCCGCTCACCGCCGACGACGAGGGCAAGGTGCTGCAGGTCGATGACGGCAAGTGGGCCCTGAAGCGGGCGATGGTCCTGCCCCCGGTCGACGGCACCATGGACGGCTGCATTCTCAGGGTGGTGGCCGGGCAGTTCGTCGCCGTGCGCCATGACGACGACGCGGCCCAACCCTGCCCGATCGCCCCCGCCGAGGACGACCACATCCTGATCTCCTTCGACAACGCCTGGACCACGGTGAAACTGACGGAGAAGCTTTCCGTCCCGCCCATCGGGGCGCCGGACCTGGGCAAGTTCCTGACCGTCGTCGAGGACACCGAGAACGGCGGCTGGAAATTGTCCTACACCCGGCCGCCAGTCGTCACCGAGACGACGGCGGGCGCCTTGCCGCCGTTGCCCGGGGACGCCAAGCAGTTCTTCAACGGCGCTGGCGGCTGGTCGGCGGTGACGGCGGGCAACAACGGGCACTGGCGGGTCGGCGACTACAAGATGTCGGTCCGGCCCAGCGAGCCCGGCTGGGTGGCCTGCGACGGCATGAGCATCGGCGCCGTCGGTTCCGGCGCCGCCTACTTCGGGGACGAGTACAAGGCCCTTTACGCGGTCATGGACGGCACGCTGACCTGGGAGACCAACTGGGACAACCTGACGCCGCAGTTCCTGCCGTTGCGCGAGTTCTACAAGCTGCGCTACGCCCCCGACGCCCAGGCCCCGGCCGAGGTGTCGGTGCTGTACGACGCCGCGGCGGGCGACCCATCGCACTTCCAGGCGGAGTTCTGCCGCGACCTGGGCTTCGCCGGCGGCGTCGTCGCCGTCGACAGCGGCTCGGGGGCTGGCTGGTACCGGCTGGGCGGCGATGTGCCGGTGCTGATGGGCGGTTCGGGCGAGACCTTCGCCGGGCCGGAGGGCGTGTTCCTCGACGCGAGCGAGGTTTTCAACGCCGGGGCGGGGTTATGGTACTACCGCATCCGCCAGCTGGTCGGCCCCTACGCGGCGCCGATCTGGACCAGCCGCTGGACCTACGGCAGCGTGCTGGCCAACTCGGCATAGGGGGCCGCCCATGCCGATGCAGAAGATCATTTCCGCCAGCCCGGTGTTGATGGAGTCCGGTTCGCGGGGCGCCAACACCATCGAGGACACCGTATTCCCCTATGACGCGGACACGACGGCGTACCACCGCGGCGGCATCGACATGGGCCCGCGCGGGCCGAACATTTTCAATTACCGCAATTACACCATTTTCGGCTTTCCGCTCGCCTGGGCGATCGATCCCTACCGGGGCCGCCTGGAGCGGGTGTTCACGCCGCGGGACATTTACTCCGGCGTCGCGTCGTACGACGAGGTCGCCCTGCCCAACTGGTATTACTCCATGGGCAAGGCGTACAGCTACGGCTCGACCAACGGCTACATCGACAGCATAGCCGTTACCCAGCGGCCGTTCATGGTGTGGACGCTCGACACCGGCAGGGTGGAGCGCTACCTGATCGATTACATGCCGCCGGGCGCGACGACTTACCGCACGTTTTCCATCATCGGCTCGGTACGCGACTACATTCTCGCGGTCATGGTTTTCAGCAACATATGGCGGGTAATCGCGATCAGCCGCAAGGATCCCCGGATTTACCGCCCGGCGCGGGATGTGCCCGGGCTGGACTGGCTGTGCGACGCGGTCGAGAAGTACGGCCTTTCGCGCAACCTGACCTATTGCCAGGTCGCGGCCAGCATAAACTCCGGCGACCTGAGCCGTTACGTCTACCTGGCGTCGCAAGCGACGCTGGCCAGTTCCAGTGATTCGGCCAGCCAGTATTTTCGCGAGGTCGTGCTGTTCCTCGATTTCGTAAACGAGCGGGGCTACCAGGTGATGTCCGGGTCGCTGCGCGGCGTGCACAACGCGCTGGTCGACGAGCGCGGCCACATGTACATCCCCTACGGCTTCACCCCCACCATCCTCGACCCGTTCGAACGCACCCTGCGCACCTTCCCCGTCGGCTCGTGGCGCGACATGCCTTCCGGCTACCGGACCGAGAACGACAGCCGGTCCATCTTCATCTCCGAGAGCGAGATGCTGGTGACGAATACCGCGAGTATAACCTGGAATTCCAACGGCGTTCGCGGAATGATCGTCGACCTGTACAACGACACCTGCACGCTGCTGCCGCCGATAAACGTCAACAGCGGATCCGCCACCACATCCTACACCGCGTACGTTTTTCACGATCAGCGCGGCAACCTTTTCTTAAGCATGGCCGATCCCGCCCACACCGGCTCGCGCATGTCCACTCCGCAACTGCTGGTCTGGCTGGGCACTTTCGGCAAGCGGTCGGTCTATCCGGCCGCCGAGCGGCTGAAAAGCGACCTGGGCGGCACGTTCAAGCGTTGGGCCAGGCTGTCGACGGCGGCGCTGGGCCTGGAGGACGACGTGCTGCGGGCGCCCGCCCTGCTGAACGCGGCCGACGCCGAATCGCTCGATCCGCTCGCCGTCGAATCCGTCGAGGACGGCAACGGGGACGAAGGCAAAACGCTAAAAATAGTGAACGGCAAGTGGCGCAAGGTTTCAGACCTTGACGTGACCTACCTGCCCGCGCCCGGCGCCGAGCGCGAGGTGGTCGCGATCGACGGCGGCGATTACGTTTCCTTCGGCGAGCCCCGGCCCCTGCCGGACTGGTTCAACGGTTGCACCCCGGTGGTGCGCAATGGCGAATGGAAGGCCGGGGACGCCCTGTACCGGCTGCCGCTGCACCCGCGCCGCCCCGACCTGTCGCTGTTCAGCCGCAATCGGCGCTGGGAGCCGCGGGCGCTGCCGTTCACCTACACCGCCGCCACCCTTGCCGCCGCCTTCCCGAACCTGCTTACGGCCTATCCGGCCTGGTACGTTTACGCCGGCGGCGGCTACAAGCACAACGTCTGCGAGACCGTCCAGCACGTCGACGGCTACTCGCCGGGGCTGATCAAGCCGTTGCCCGACCCGCTGATCTATACTTATGGTATAGACCGTGCGGAATTGGGGATCACCGGCAACTTCAGCAACAACTACTGGACCGGCGGCGACATCGATTCCAACCGGCCGCTCACCCTGTTCAACAGCGTCAACAACAGCGGCACGGGGCGCTGGGAGATCGGCGACGTCATCGAGACCCGGCGCAAGCGGCTGGACGACATCTCGGACAGCTGGCATTACCTCGCGCCGCTGACCACGGTCAACCGCGTCGAGGACTACGAGCCGTCCACCCTGTTCGGCGAGGAGCACCGGCCGCTGTACGAAATGCTGGCCCGCTTCATGTCCCGGATGTGGATGCGGGGGAACATCGGGCAGTACCAGCCGGCCCGGATCGAGCTGCAGGCGTCGCGGGACCCGGATTTCCTGGTCGAGGTGGACGAGCGGGACACCGATATCGACACCGTCGGCTGGTACTTCGAGCACGTCGATGGCGGGCAGTCGGCGTTCCTGCCGACCGGCCCGGCCGCCAACACCGTCGTCGGCGTGGTGTTCGATCCCCTGACGGCGGGCGTCGATTACGACCTGACGACGCACCACGCGCGGTACCGGATCACGCTGGGCGCGGGCGGTTCGGCGTCGGAGTGGATGACGCCGGAGTTCATCGACGTCCGCGACAACTGGTGGACCATCAGCCAGATCGAGAACCAGACCCAGGTGAACCATTTCGTCATTCCCAGCCTGGTCGACAAGGGCTGGCTTTTCAGCAAGGAGCCGATCATCCCGCTGGGCGGCGCGAAGATCATCGCGCCGGTTTCCATTACCGCGGGAGAGCGTGTCGACTGGGAGGTCGAGGTCGGCGACAGCATCCTGTTCGCCTCGCCGCGTGCCGAGCGGCGGAGCACGGTCGACGGCAAGGTCGGCTTCACCATTCTGGGCGAGGACGACATCGAGGTTCCTTATCCCGACGATTCCATGCTGGAAGGGGAAATCCACCTGGTGTTCGATCCGGCGGTCGCGGCGGTATCCAGCCGGGTCGGAACCCGCTTTTACCGCCACCGGCTGATCCGCGACGACGTGGTCGGGCGCTGGGTCTACGGCAAGACCGCGACCACCCAGTCCAACCAGGTCCGCCTCGACATGCTGAACGTCATCGGTTCCGAGGAGCACCGCGATCCGGACGGGATCATTCCGATGATCCGGCTGGCGGACAACCAGACCATCGTCTCGGACGAGGCGGTCATACCCGCCAGCGAAATGCCGCTCGAGGAGGGGAACCACATCCATTCGCCGGTCCCGACGGCCGGCTCGGCGACGGTGCTGGCGCACGGGGTTTATTGGAACAACACCGAGACCGACAATCTCTGGCGGCACAACCAGGCGATGCAGGCGTGGAATCGGCGCTCGCGGCTCTATCCCGCCCTGTACGAGGAGCCGGTCTTCTACACGCGCACCGCCGGGCCGCGCGGCAGCACCAGCTTTAGCGTGTATTACCGTCTTCTGCACATGAACGTGGCGCCGTACGTGTACATGCGGTTTCAGAACGCGAATTTGCAGTATCCGTTGATGCTCGACATCATACCCGGCAGCGTGTTCGTGCCGATGTTCGAGGAGCCGTCCATATACGGGGAATATAACTGGTATGTCAGCGGCGCCGATTGTCTTCGGATCGCGCAAAGCGAGGACGGCCGCTTTTTCCTGTTTGACACCAATTCGAGCAGGTTTACGAGCTCGTACGAGCGCTATCACACCATTCTCGTGTACGACCGGACGCTGGGATCGTTCAGCCGGGCCGCGCGGTTCCAGCGGGCCGGCTCCGGCTACGGGCCGACGGCGTT
This sequence comes from Planctomycetota bacterium, assembly GCA_031270685.1. GTDB lineage: Bacteria > Planctomycetota > SZUA-567 > SZUA-567 > SZUA-567 > JAIRTL01. The sequence goes on along the minus strand of JAISXA010000069.1, from coordinate 9,820 downwards.
TTACGTCGGCGACGGGCTGTTCCACATCCGCGCCGTCAACGCCGCGCTGGAGCAGACCTTCCTCGAGCCCGCCACCATGACCTGGGTCGAGGCGGGCCGGGTCGGCGTGCCGGTTCATTACGGCCCGGGGCGCACTTACGGCCGCGATTACGGCCTGTTCGCGTACATGCAGGGTAAGCGGAAGTTCCTTACCGCCCACCACGACGCCTACACCTGGACCAGGTTCACCGATCTCGACGGCAACGCCGAGATCACCGGCTACATGAACTGCAATCACAGAACGACCGACAACGAGCCTTATCGCGGACCGGAGTTCGCCGGCAACGGTTCACTGACGGAATTCTTCGGCACCGAGACCCTGGTGCAGCTGTACCTGAAGCACGGCTCGCTGGGCAGAAGCGTGTACATGGGCGGCGGCGCCAATAATTCAGGCGGGCTTTCCGCCGTCGTCATGGGGCGGAGCGTGACTTCAAGCGCCGGCTCGTCGTATTACGCCTGTTACGCCCCGAGCGGGGCGCCCGGCACGTTCACCAAGGGTGCGGGGTACAACAATTATCCCTGGGGCTACAGCGGTTATATCGGCATCGGTATGGGGAACGTGCCCGCGCCCGGGTTGTGCACCTTGCTCGTGCCCGATTCGACGGAGGCGAACCAGTCCTTCGATTTCATGTGGCACAGTCCGCTGTACGGCGAGACGCGGTCGCACAACATCAGCCGCGTCGGCATGGTGCAAACGGTAAGCGGCGGCTATTTCCAGCTGGGGGGCATGGGCTGCGCCGTCTGGCCGACCGCTTCGGGCACGGCCGTCGCCAACGGCCGCAAGTTCCAGGTCGGCGACGTCTACCCGGCTTTCAGCCTTTTGAAGGGCGAATATTATGCCAGACTGGCGTTTGGACAGCACATCGGGCGGTAACAACCTGCCGCTCAACGCCACCCTGTGCGCGGTGGGCCGCCCGTGGGCGTCCGACACCTACATGCATTGCGGCGGCGGCGCCGGGACGCACACCTTCATCACCTTGGACCGGGTGTGCGAGAAGCACGTCCTCGTCGTCGGCGGGCGCACCTACGAGCGCGGCTTCACCATCAATCGCGACGGGATGTCGCTCACAATGTCCAAGGCCATACCCTGGGTCGGCCGGGTTTTCGTATTGGGTTTCGGCCGCGTGGTCCGGGACAAGCCGCCCGACGACTGGTTCAAGGTGCGGCCGGTCGCTGAGCATTTCCCGGTCGCGAACGGCATCAACGCCGGTTTCCATCCCTACGAGACCATGGAGGCCGGCAGCTACGCGCGGCTGGTGTGGCCCTACATGCGCAACTACGCCAACGCGGGGGTGTTGAAGTACGACAACTACGGCGGCGACACCAGGACCGACCGGCGCTTGCCGAGCGTGCTGAACGCCTGGGGCCGGATCGGGCTGTACCATGCGCTTTGCGTCCTGTCCGACGGCAAGGTGCTCAGGGTGCACCTGCCGTCCGGCGAGGCCGAACTAGAGCCGTTCGCCGTATTGCCGCCGGAGAAGGCGCGGGTGTTTTCCGGCTTGGGCCGCAGCGGCCTCGACCTCGCGCCGCGCCGTCTGTACTACAACAACCTGATGCCGGACGGGGACGGCAACCTGTACGCCTTTCCCCGCGCGTTCGGCTTCCCGGTGCTGAAGCTGGCGGCGCCGGACTACAACGACCTGGTCAGCCTGGGCGCCGCCACCGCCGACGACGCCACGGCCTACAAGGATCCCTTCGACACGGCTTCGGGTTCGGTGGCCGCCGCGCTGTCGAGCGCCAACTACTCGATCTTCATCCGGCTGTTCGACGGGCGCTTCCTCGGCTTTCCGCGCGGCAACTACGGCAGCGGCGGCGCGCACACCAATAATCGCTTCCTGTTGTTCGACCCGACGACCGCGACCAGCCAGACTCTGCCGTTGCCGCCCGACGACCCCGATCTTGGCCCGGTGGCGGGCAACGAGCGCTGGAAGCAGCCGGTGCAGGCCGCCGACGGCAAGGTTTACGCGTTGCCTTCGATGTTCCCCAGCAACCTGACATTGATCTTCGACCCCGAGACCGACCAGTTCGACCGAAGCGATTTCGGCATCGCCTATCCGCGCAGCGACATCATGCACACCGACGGCGTGCCCTGCGCCAACGGCAAGATTTATTACTGCCAGACCTATGGCGCCGCGACCGACACCAACCGCTTCCTGGTTCTGGACACCAACAACCGCACCCACACGATCGAGCACTTCGACCTGGTGCGCTCGACGATGCTGCCGTTCATGTCGGCCATGGCGCTGTCCGACGGCTGCCCGATGTTCATCGGCCCGGCGTATTATTCCTACGGCTCGCCGTACATCCACAACCTATACAACCGCATGGTTTACGACCCGTGGCGCGACACCTTCAAGTTGTACCGGGCGCGAAACATGGTGAACAATGTGGGCTTATGGGATTTCGTCAGCTATCCCCATACCGACGCAAGACAGGACGCGAACCGCGACACCGACGCCCGGCGCTGGGAGCTGGCGCGGTTCCTGCTGCCCGAATTTTCGCTGGTGACGGCGACCAGTTACCCCGGCTCGGTAAACAGCCCGCCCCGGATTGTGCACCATTATTTCGAGACGCCGCCGCAAGCCTACCCGGGCACGTTTTACCGCCAGGCCTTTTTCGGAAGATGCAGCTAAAGGAGATACGCCACGTCGCTTTTTCCGGATTTGAGGCCGCGCTACTCCTCCTACAGCTCGTTGGGCAAGCCCAACTACCGCTGGCGCGTCATTTACGCCAACAACATTTCCGACGGCAACTACACGGTCGCCGTCGCCGACATCGCCACCCGCACCGAGCTGGCGGCGGCCTCGACGCTGCCGGCCGTAACCAGTCTCGACAACGGCCTGTACCTCGGCGTCAGGAACGGCAGGTGGTCCGCCGTCGTCGCCCCGACGGGCGTGCTGCCGCTGCCGTCCGCCGCCGACAACGGCAAGTACCTGACCGTCTACAACGGCCAGTGGCGGATGATGACCGTGTCGCTCCTGCCCGCCGTCACCACCCTCGACAACGGCATGATCATGCGGGTGGTGGGCGGCGTCTGGACGAAGTTCCAGCCGCCGCCGCTGCTGCCCCTCGTCGGCGACCAGGACGACGGCAAGATCCTGCAGGTCGCCAGCGGCCAGTGGGCCGCCGTGGCGCCGCCGGTGGACGTGCTGCCGCTCGCCACCCTCGCCGACCACGGCATGCTGCTCGCCGTCCAGCATGGCACATGGAGCAAGCGCCGCATCGACCTGGCCAGCATGACCGTCGACGGCCTGGCGCCGCGGCTGCCCGGTTCGCCGGGCCGGGTGCTGGTCGGCGACAACACCTGGGCGGCGATGCCGACCGGCGCCTCCGGGCAGTGGCGCATCGGCGACGTCAAGATGACCGGCCGCGCGCCCGATTACGGCTGGCTGCCGGCTGACGGGTCCGCCCTGGCGTTCGACGACGCCTACAAAGCCCTGTACATGGTCCTTGGCGGCGACGAGACGGGCTGGGGCGATGAAACGCCGGTTAACGTCCCGAACCGCCCCGGCTGCCACATCCGCTACCTGCCGGACGCCCAGGCCGCCGCCGAGTTCGGCATCCTGCTTGACGTGCCGGGCAGCGACGATCCACTGCACCGGCTGCATTTCGAGCTCGAGATTTACCGCGAAGCGACCCCGGCGGAGCCGGTGATGATGATCGACACCCGCTACAAGGTCAGCCCGGTCATCGATTTCACCGCGCCGACCGGCGCCATGAGCTCGTCGGCGCCGGGCTGGTTCTGGCATGACCGGGCGAACGACGTTTGGCGGCTGTACGACGTTGATGGCGAGCGGGCGGAACCGGCCGACCGCGCCCAGGTGCTGGTTGATCTCGCCGAGGTCCCGGCGGCGGCGTTGCAGTACGGCCGCATGACGCCCGGGTCGTTTTACTACCGCTACCGGCAGACGCCCTACACCGGCGGCGCGGCGGGTTCGCCCGGCGACTGGCGCTGGGGGCGCATCCTGTCCACCGGCGGCATGAGCGGCGAGAGCAGCCAGCTGACCAAGCTGTGCGACGTTTTCTCCTGCGGCCGGGCGCAGCGGTGGGTATTGCCGCGGACGGCGGCGCGGGTGTTCGCGGCGTCGTCGCGGATCATGGTCGAGGAGGGGCAGGGCGTGACCGTCGACGACGCGTGCGGCGTCACCGTGGACGAGGGCTCGGCGCGCGGGGCCAGGGTGACCGTAATCGGACAGGGCTATCTGCAAAGGAACATAAACACCGTGAACGCGCTTGACGTATTTTCCATCGTGCCGCAGTACACCGCTACGGTCGTCCGTACCGAAGGGGTCAATTTCGCCGAGACCGCCACCGGGAAGGCCAATCATCTCGGCTGGCGCAAGGCGCTTGCCTTCAATTCCGCCACCGGCCGCGCCGACAATCCCAACTGCGTGCTGGCGCTGCCCAACAGCGGCAACATTTCCGACCACCTGCTGGTCAATCTCGAGAATTTCACCCTGTCGTTCCTTACCAGCAGTTATTCCGGCGTGGGCGACATGTACGAGGCGCTGGGTATGGGCGATTACACGGCGGCGACCGGGGCGTACAATTACCTGGTCCCGCCGGTCAACAGCCTGGCCCCGCGCCGCATTACGCGCAGCGGCGGCACGGCGCTTACGGCCATTGTCGGCGACGACGCCTGGGAGATGCCGTATTTCCGGCATGTCTTCAATGTGAACGGCGTCGACTATTACCTCGGCGGCGAGGTCGAGGGCGTGTGGGACACTTCCGGGGAGCTGCTGATCCCGCTGCCGGCCGGCACGCGCTTCCGGGGCAGCAAGGCCGCCTGCATCGGCGCCGACGGCTGTATTTACTGCCTGCCGCGCTTCACCTGGTCGAACACGGTCAACACCAACTCCACCGGCATGCTGCGCTTCGATCCGCACGCCAAGGCCATCGACTTCGTCCCCGTGCCGTGGAACCTGGTGGCCTTGAAGTACGACCACAGCGGTTGGAGCAAGGCGCTGTTGTTGCGCGACGGCCGCATCCTGTTCGTGCCGCTGCACGAGTCGAACTTCGTCATTTTCGACCCGGTCACCGACAGCTTCGTCGTCTCGACCTTCGGCGTCAATCTGCCGTCCAGCGACGGCGGCGGCGCCAAGTGGTCGACCGCCTTCGTCATGGCGGACGGTTCGGTGTGCGGCTTCGGCACCGACATCACCAGCTACGGCTCCCTGTGCTTCCGTTTCAACCCGGATACCGGCAAGGCGGCGCTGTTCACCTTCCCCCGGCCGATCAACGCCGGCATCCGGGCGGGGACGGTGTTGCCCGACGGGTCGGTATTGCTGTTCCCGTTCACGAACCAGGCCAGCAACACCATCTTCCTGGTCTCGGCGGGGGACATGCCCTACACGCCCTGCACCGCCAGCCCGGTCATCAACCACCCCTAGGAGATCGGCGTGGCCAAGGCTTCCGTGGCGCTGTATCCGGGTTTGGCGGGGCAGGCGGACAACGGCCTGCCGACGGCGGTCTGGGACACGGTGTACGCGCAGTACATCGACGTCATGGCCACGTCGGAGATGCTGGTGTCCACCATCGGCCGCCGTTCCGACGCGCCCGGCCTCGGCGTCGGCACGCCCGCCGATGGGCTGTACCTGGCGGTGGTCGGCGGCGTGTGGATGCGGGTGCGGGTCGACGATCCGCTGCCCGATCCGACGCAGCTGCCCGCCCAGTCGCTGCTGGAGGTGGTGAGCGGCGCCTGGACGCCGGCTCCCATGCCCTACCAGTTGCCGGGGGTGATTCCCGAGGGCGGCTGGATGGTGGTGGTGAACGGCGTGTGGCGCAGCTACGACCTGGCCTACGAGCCGTTGCCGACCGTCACCGCCTACGACGAGAACGCGGTGCTGACCGTCGCCAATGGCGTGTGGGTCAAGGGCGACGGCGACAATTTCTACCTGCCGATGGCTTTCGCCATCACCCCCGAGGTCCCGCACGCGGTGACCGTGGCCGGGTCGAAGTGGCTGAAGCGGCCTTTTTCGACCGCCACCGTCACCCGGCGCGGCACGGTGCCGCCGCTGCCGGGCGATCCCGCCATGGCTTTCCACGGCGACGGCGCCTGGCGCGGGGTGGGCGGCGACGATTACGGCCGCTGGCGGCTGGGCGACATTCGGGTCATGGGGTCCAGGACCGCCGACGGCTGGCTGCCGCTCGACGGCGGGACCATCGGCCGCCTTGACGGCGCCGACCATCACGGCGCCCGGTATTATTCGCTGTACATGCTGCTGCATCCCGACGCCGACGACTGGGAGAACGGGGTCGCGGTCGCGCTCGACGACCTGCCCGGCCACGAGATCCTGGCGGCCTCCCGGCAGAAGCATCCGTCGCTCATCACCGTTTTCGCCGGGCCCGCCGCCGGCGGCCCCTACCTGCTGCAAATCGCCGACAGCGCCGACTTCTCCGACATCCTGTTCCAATCGGACTCGGCGGCCGACCGCGACCGCTGGCGCGAGGTCGACGGCGTCCTGGCGTGCGACTTCGGCGGCACGACGCTCGAGACTTACTCCCGCTTCGCGGAGCCGAAGGCGCTGCCCGCCGCCACCGGGACCGGGTTCTTCCATACCCGCTGCCGCGGCTCCGACGGCGTATGGGCGTACGGCAAGGCCTGGGCGACCGAGGAGGACGTTCTAAGGCTCGACACCGTGGTGTCGGCCGGGTCGGTCGCGGCGGGCGTGGCGGCCCGGGCGCCCGCCTTCCGCCAGCAGCTGCCGGTCATGAACGGCCGTCCGATGCACGCGCCGTACGTGAAGAGCGGGACCGGGGAGTACGGCACGGTCTTTTCGACCGACACCTCCAGCCGCAACGGCGACCGGTTCCTGCACGACACGCCCGTGACCAACAATCCGAATTACAAGACGCCCGACCCGACGCGCATGGACGCCTTCCGCGGCGTCGAGATGCGGATGTACGGCGCGGGCGACATGGCGATCGAGGGCGTGGCCACGGTCAAGCCGGAGATGCGCTCCATCCTCGACCAGTTGAAGACGCTCGACGGCTACAGCGCCGCCGCGACGCCGAAGTGCCGGCTGGTCAGGCTCGAGCACGGCATCGGCAAGCGCAACTGGTGGGGCGGGGCGGTCGGCGCCGACGGCAACATCTACATGATCCCGTATTTCAACAAGAGCGTGCTGATCATCGAGCCCAAGACCGGCCGGATACGCACCCGCGGCAATTACACCGGCAATCACGGCCGCTGGTCGGGCGGGGTGCTGGCCCCGAACGGCATACTGTTCTGCTTCCCCTACAACAACGAGCGCTTCCTGCTGATCGACACCAACACCGGGCAGCTCAGGCGCAGCACGCTGGGGTTGCCGGCAAACGTAATACGCGGTTCGATCTGGGCGGGCGGCTGCCTGAACTTCGACGGCACCATCCGGGCCTTCCCGCTGTTCGGCTGGCACGAGCTGGTGATCGACTGGGCGAACGAGAGGGCGACCGCCTACGACACCTCGACGGTCATGCCCGAGATCTACTCGGACGTGAGCAGGAGGATAGAGAAATACAAGCACCCGCTGCTGCATTACGCGCAGGCGACCCTGTCGCCCAACGAGGCCAAGTGGGGCGACACGCAAAGCCACGTCACGCCCCGGGCGGCGAACACCTGGTCCCACATCAACCTCGACGACATTTCAACGCCGTGGGCCGGGGCGCACAATTCCGTCACCCAGAAAAGCCTGTACGGCGGCGCGGTCATGGGTTCGGACGGCGTCATCCGCGCCGTCCCCTGCGGGACCTGGCTGCTGGAGCGGCTTAGGCTGGACTACCACAAGCAGTGGTACCCGGATCTGCCGAAGGAGCGCTTGCTGTGCTGGAGCGTGCGCAAGCACGAGTACATACCGCGCCCGACGCCGTTCATGCCCGGCACGGCGGTCTCGGCGTCCATGTACCGGCTGGCCGACTACGACATGTACGACCCGGCGGCGGGGGGTTACGTCGAGCCGCCGGGGCGCGGCGACAAGAGCGGCGAAGACGCGGCGATCATCCAGTCCCGGGTGAAGTACCTGGGCGGGGTGCTGGCCCCGGACGGCAACAATTATTTCATCCCCTGCGGCGGCGGCCCCGACGTGCTCGTCGCTCCGGCCACGCCGTCCACCCATGCTTTTTACGACCCGCCGAGCGTGTCCTTCCGCGTTTCGGACCCGCGCTACGCGAATTGCCGGGGCGGGGTTCTGGGCCCGGACGGCAACATCTACTCCGCGTCGGCGGACGGCACGGCGGCGTTCGCGCTGACGCCGCGGACGCGGCAGCTTCGGGTGGTGGAGCTCAATCACCCGAAATTCCCGGCCAGGAACACGGCCTGGATGGGGGCGGTGACCGGGCCGGACGGCTGGGTGTATTTCGTGCCGTACGAATCGGAGTACCTGCTGATCGTCGATCCCTGCGTGGCGTCGTCGCCGTGGCCGTCGGAATTGAACCAGTATTTGAACAAGTTTTAGGGGCTGATATGTCCGTTCGAATGGAGAAGGTCGCCGCCTTGCGGCGGTTGTTCGCCGAGTACGGTTATGCGCCGACGGGCGCGGATGACGGCATGACCAAGGAGGCCGTACGGCGACTGGTCAAGGCGCTCAACAGCATGGGCGCGCGCAAGTTTCAGGATGCCGCGAATCGCGCGCTGCGGTCGGTTAACGCCACACAGAGAGCTATCTTTGAAAAGAATAGTCCCGCTTCGCTGGCCAGGTGGGAAAAAGCGCGAAGAACGCTTTCGGCGAAGCCTCAGAGGAAGGCTTTCGGCGCTACGATTTATACCGGGCGCGATAAGGCGCTGGCCGCTATGGATGAATACGTCAACAAAGCGAGGATCGCACCGAGCCGCGCGAAAGGTTTCGATCTTTTGTACTCGTCGCCCAGGCGGTATTACGACATAGACGGGCGTTGGCGCAAACCGCGCGCTCGTCCGGGAACGTTTGCCAGGCTTTTCGGAACCGGGCGCACGGTGGAGGACCTGTTGAGCAAGTATCAGTCGTTTCAGCCCAAGGCGCCTGAACTGCGGGTTCGTCCAGTTCATCCCGCCTTGGCGTATGACGCTTTGATGGATATGCACAACCGGTCGTTGTCCAGTCACGAGCTGAAAAGATTGACCGACGGACTGGTCGATCGGGGCGAAACCGCGTGGCGCGGCATATTCAATCCCAGCGGGGTGGCGCTGGGCAAGCCCGTCTTCGGCGATGGGAAAGAATACGTTCACGTCGCACCGTCGCCGGATATGGCGTGGCAGTACGCCGGTGGTGGGCATTTAAAGGAGAAAAAGTTTGATCCCCGCTATGCCGCGATCAGGGACAAGCCGAATACGCTTGCGGGCATTATGCAGAGCGCGCCGACGCGAGGCGCGTTGGATGAAAAGTTGATGTCCTTGGGCATCGAAAAGCCCAATTTTCTTCTATACGGGCGGGATTTTTCCGCAGAAGACTTTTTAAAAGGCAAACTGTCGCTTAAAGATTTGATCCGAGAGCGGAGGGGGTATAGTAAAGAGTTTAGGGATTGGTGGCGTAACTACAATACGCCGCCGCCGCCGGGTTGGGATCTTCCCCGGCACGAAACCAGGGCGAAATTTGTTCCCGGCGGTGAAAAGTCGTATTTGAGGGATTGGGATAATAATGTATACAACCCGGTGAAAGAGACTGATCTTAACAAGGTGCGCGAGCTAATACTTGGAGATCAAACGAAGTGGTATACCAAGTGCTGATTGAAATTGTGAAAAGTCTATTCACGCTGAAATTGCAGGGTATTGTCTAAAATTGCCAGAATCCGGAAAAATAGGTCAATAGCATTTTCACAATTTCAACCC
>JAISXA010000059.1 GCA_031270685.1 Planctomycetota bacterium | reverse complement strand
CTTCATACAACTCCTTGTCCGATTCATAGTGTCTCGCCGTGAAAATGTTCACCACGCCTTCTTCGGCCGAAACGCGGCAAGCGCAAAGCAACGCCGCGGCCAGCGCGCACCAGACAGCTCTTCTCATACCATCTCCTTTCGAAAGCAGCGGTTTGTTTGGTTTTCTTAAAAATCCACTGATGCGCGGACGATGATAACAGATTTGTTTTATTTGTAAAACATTAATTCCGATTCTTGTTCATCGGGCCGGGTGCAAAAAAAAGCGCAGCTGAAAGTGGACTTTTGAAGGAAATCAATCGGAGGTTCGATTGATTTTCTTCAAAAGTCCACATGAGGCGAGACGTTTTCACGGAAGGGATAAGATGGTCGAAATGTCCTCGCCCGGACCTGGCGAGGGGCGGGGTGGGGATGCCTTCCCGCTTACTCTACAAATGGAATTTTGCAAATTGAGCATTCCAACCGCCGAACGTCCAGTCCGTAAAAATCACAATCCTTGCGGCACAGGCGTTTCCGTTTTTCGCAAAGTGGCGATTGGCGGTTTAATCGCCACTTTGCGAAATCTCGGTTACATGTATTTCTGTTTATACTTGTCGAAGATCACCGCGATGAGCAGGATGGCGCCGCGGGCGACATACTGGTAGAAGGTCTGGATGTTCATCAGGTTCATGGAGTTCTGGAGAATGCCCATAATGAGGACGCCGGAGATGGCGAACCAGATGGACCCGATGCCGCCGGCCATGGAGATGCCTCCGAGCACGCAGGCGGAGATGACGTCGAGCTCGAAACCCTGCGAGGTCGTCGGCTGACCGGAGGTCATGCGGCTAGCGAGAACCACTCCGGCGAAGGCGGACATGAGGCCGTGCATCAGGAACAGGTTCAGCTTGTGCCGCGAGACGCGGATGCCGGCCAGGTTCGCCGCTTCCTCGTTTCCGCCGATGGCGAGGGTGTTGCGGCCGAAGGCGGTTTTGGAGACCAGGATGCCGAAGACGATGAAGCAGGCCACGGTTATGTACACCGGAATGGGAATGCCGAACCAGCTTTGGGTGCCGATGTAGAAGAACTCCTCCACCGATACGCCGACGGCGCGGCCGTCGCCGATGATGTAGCCGAAGCCGCGCGCGATCTGCATGGTGGCGAGGGTGGTGATAAGCGCGTTGATCTTGATGTAGGCGATGGTGACGCCGTTGACGAAACCGATGAGCAGGCCGACGCACAGCGCCGCGACGATGCCGATTATCAAGCCCAGGGTTCCCCCGAGCGACGGGGCGGCCAGGTTGATGACCTGGGCGGCGACGACGCCGGAACAGGCCACGACGGCGCCGCAGGACATGTCGAAATTGGCGGACGCCAAACAGAACATCATGGTGCAGGCCACCATGCCGGTCATGGACACGGCCAGGGTAAGGGCCTTCATGTTGGGGATGGACAGGAAACGATCGACGGAAATGGAGCAGATGGCGAAAATGGCGACAAGGACGACGACCATGCCGAAGTCGCGCCAAATGACGGTCGCCATCGAAGAGCTTTTCTGATCCGCCGGTCCGGTGGTTTGGGCGCTCATGGTGGTGAATTCCTCTCTCAACAAGTTTCGATTCCGAAAGCCGTCCGGATGCCGGCGGCGCTATTTCTCCCCACCCCGGAAGTGCTTCTTCGATTCCTGCGGCAGGGCCAGCGACAGGATTTTTTCCTGGCTGGCCTCCGCGCGCGGAACGTCGGCGACCAGTTCGCCCTCGGAAAAGACGAGAATGCGGTCGGACACGCCGAGCACCTCGGGCAGTTCGGACGAGACGGAGACGACGGCGATTCCTTCGCCGGCGAGCCGGTAGATGATGTCGTAGATTTCCGATTTCGCGCCCACGTCGATGCCGCGCGTCGGCTCGTCCAGCAGGATGACCTTGATCTTCTCCGCCAGCCAGCGCGCCAGCACCACCTTCTGCTGGTTGCCGCCGGAAAGGTTTTTGGCGAGCTGCCGCTGCGACGGCGTCTTGATCGAGAGGGCCCGGATCTTGTCCATGACGTTGTCGTATTCCCACCGTTGGTCGAGGAATCCCATCCGGAGATGGTGACGGCGGGCGGAGATGTTGGTGTTTTCCTGGATCGACAGGACGGGGATGACCCCCTCCTTTTTCCTGTCCTCGGGGCAGAGCATGATGCCGGCCTGGATGGCGTCGGCCGGGGCCTTGATGTCCACCGGCAGGCCGAACAGCTCGACCGACCCGCTCGCGCGCGGCGCGACTCCGAACAGGACGCGCATGAGTTCGGTGCGGCCGGCGCCGACCAGACCGAAGCAGCCGACGATCTCGCCCTTCCGCACCTCGAAGGACACCGGCGCGTTCAGGCCGGGACCGGTGACGTTCTCCACTTTGAGCGCGACCTCGCCGAGCGGGCGGGGCTGGTAATGGTAAATGTCGACGATCTCGCGGCCGACCATGTCCTTCACGATCATGTCGCGGGTCAACCCCTCCATGCCGCGACGGGTGCTGACGTGGCGGCCATCGCGGAACACGGTGACGCTGTCGCAGATCTCGAATATCTCCTCGAGGCGATGGGACACGTAGAAGATGGTCTTCCGCTGTTCGCGAAGCTTCCGGATGATGCCGAACAGCACGTCGGTTTCGCGGCTGGAAAGGGAGCTCGTCGGTTCGTCGAAGGCGATGATCCCGGCGTTGCGGGTCAGGGCCTTGGCGATTTCCACCATCTGGCGCTGGCCGATGGAGAGGCGGCCGACCCGGACCTTGGGGCTGACGTCGCCGAGACCGACGGTGTGCATGCTTTCGACGGCATTTTCCCAGAGTCGGGCGTAGTCGATGAACAACGGTCCCGCCGGCAGGTGGCCGAGATAGATGTTCTCCGCGATCGAAAGCTCGGGGACCAGCTGCAGTTCCTGGTAAATAACGGCGACGCCCGCGTCGATGGCGTCGGCGGTGTTCTCGAAAACCACGTTTTTGTCGGCGATGCGGATATGCCCCGACGTCGGAGGATGCGCGCCGGAGAGAATTTTCAACAAGGTCGATTTCCCGGCCCCGTTTTCGCCCACGAGGGCGCGGACCGAGCCCTCCGGCACGCCGAAGTCGATGTCGTCCAGGGCGAGGACGCCGGGAAATTGCTTGGAAATGTGCACGAATTCCATGTAATCGGCGGGTAGTGAACTCACGTTGCATTCCTTCCATGCCGCGCGGTAGGCGTACCGGAAACGGATCGGAGTCCAAATCGCCGGAGGGCCTGGCGCGGCCCTCCGGCATGAGCGGCGGTTCAGTCCGTGATGCCCTCGTCCTTCAGTATCCGCTTGAAGGTGTCGCGGGTGATGAGTTTGCCGACGGTGCGGGTGTCAAGGGGCGGCTCGACGCCGTCCTTGATCCACTTGTACAGCATTTCGGCGGTGAGGTAGCCGTGTTCGCGGGCGGAGAGGAGGATCGAGCCGTAAAACGAGGTGGGGCTGGCCTTTTCAAGCTCCGGGATGCAGTCGGTGCCGTTGATGCCGACGCCGATGGCGTCCGCGACCGCAATGCCCCTGCCTTCCATGGCGCGGACGGCGCCGAGGACGCAGCTGTCGTTGCCGCCGGCGATGAGCCAGTGCTTGACGTTGGGATTGCGGGTCAGCAGGGTGTTCGTGGCGTCAAGGGCGGTGGGGATTTCCATCCGCTGCATGACCAGGGCGCGGTAGACCTGGTTTTCCGGAAAGCCCATCTGGATAGCCATGTCGCGGGCGCCGTCGGTGCGGTCCTGGATGGTGGGGAGTTCGTCGAAGGTGACCAGGCACAGACCGACGTCCTTGATGTCCCAGTTCCTTTTGGCCATCTGCTCCATCAGCGTCTTGCCGACCTCCTGCCCGATTTTGTAGGCGGAGATGCCGAGATAGTGGATGTTCTCCATGTCCTTCCCGTCCGCGCCGACGAAACGGTCGTCGACGGCGAGGACCTTGAGGTTGTTGGCCTTGGCCCTGGCGGTGATGGCGGGGCCGAGCTTGACGTCCGGGGTGCAGATGACGAATCCCTGCGCGCCGTTCGCCGCGATGTTGTCGATGGCGGTCAGGGTTTTTTCTCCGTCGGGGATGCCGATCTTGATGACTTCGAAGCCGAAATCCTTGCCCGCCATGTCGGCGAATTTCCACTCGAGCTGGAACCACTGTTCTTCGGGCTGTTTGACCAGGAACCCGATGACTATGTCGCCGGCGGTGGATGCCGCGGAAAGGACCAGCAACGCCGCCATGGCGAACCACAGACTACGAATCTTTTTCATGGATATCTCCTTATGACAAAACGGGACCGCAATTCCCCACACCGGTTGAAGAGATGAGATCGGATGAATGCAGAGTCCGCCGGCTGCCGGCGATCGATTGAGAAAAGGGTGGTTAACGTATTCGACTCTATCCCGTTTCCGGCGATTCGTCAAGCATCGGTCGAAGCAAGAACCGATCATTTCCAACCGCAACGGTCGGCGCTTGCGTAGCGATCCCTGAAACCTCGAACGGACCGTGGCGACCCGTGGCGAGTTCAGTCCATTCCCTCTTCCTTGAGCACCTGACGGAAGTTCTCGCGGGTGATGAGACGGCCGACGGTACGGGTGTCGAGCGCGGGTTCTTCGCCGAGGTATGCCCATTTGTAGACCATT
>JAISXA010000058.1 GCA_031270685.1 Planctomycetota bacterium | reverse complement strand
AAAGGTACGACGTAGTGGACATGGCGCTTCCTCTCTTCTCTGAGATGACTATCCCACAGAAGATTAATCGTCATGTCTTTCTTATGACTCCATCACGCCGAAAACCGGATGTGCCATTTTTCATCAGGTCGGGCGATAGCGCCGACCTTGCAATAATTCCCGACGCAAAATGGAAACCTAGGAAACTTTGGAGAGAATCAAACGGCGGTTTGTTTGATTCTCTCCAAAAGTCCACTCGAAAGAAAAATCCGTACCCTCTCCGACAAGGAAATGGCAATCACGATCCTTGCGGCACAGGCGTTTTCGGTTTTTGCAAAAGGGCGATTGGCGGTTTAATCGCCCTTTTGCAAAACTCCAGTTTTATCTTGAAAAAACGCCGCTTTCGGCGGTATTTTTTTGGGCAATGATGGTGGTGTTGTTCGGCGGATTGACGAAAGCCGACAGATCGTCCGGCAGTGGATGGGATTTGACCTGATTGCGTCCCGCCTCCTTGGCCTCGTATAGGGCGAGATCGGCGGTGGCGGTAGCCGCCTGAAGCAGACGATTGATTTCCACGCCTCGCAAATCGGCCCGATTGGGATCGATGTGGACGACGCCGAGACTGACGGTAAGTCTGCGCGGCCTTCCGCCGACCAAAATGGGCGTTTCGGCGATGCCCTTGCGCACGCGTTCCGCGGCGGCCAGGCCCTGCTCGCCGTCGGCGTTGGAGAAAATGAAGATGAACTCCTCGCCGCCGTAACGGCCGAGGCAATCGTCGCTGCGCAGAATCTTCCTGCTCGATTCGGTGACGTGGCGAATGGCGTTGTCGCCCTCGAGATGCCCGTAGGTGTCGTTGAAACGCTTGAAAAAGTCGATGTCAAGCAACGCCAAGCAGCAATGCTCGCCCTCCGTCCTTACCTTGTCGATGCGCAGCTCCGCCAAACTCATGAACGAACGCCGGTTCAGCGTGCCGGTAAGCGGATCGTGGTCGGCGAGGTACTTGAATTTCGCTTCGCTCACCCGGAGCTTGTTCAAGGCCGCGCCGCGCTGTTCGACTTCGAATTCCAGCATCTTGGTGAGGGCGGTCAGTTCCTCCTCCTTTTTCCGCAATTCGGTGAGCGCCTCGTCAAGCTGCGTCACCATGCTGTTGAAGGAGGAGGAAAAAGCGCCGAGAAATTCCACGCGCTGGGTGAAATCGCCGTTCGCGATCTGCCCGATCTGCCAGGTGAGATGGTTCATATTGGCTTGGAAAGCTTTCAGCCTTCCGGCGACGACGCCCCGCAGTTTGAACGGGCGGGAAAACTCGCCCTTGGCGTAATCCTCCAGGAGAATTCGCAATTCCGCCAAATAGGCGTGCACCTCCCCCATTCCCTCGACCGGGCCCAGGTTGGGGGGCAGTTCCGGCTCCTTCGGATCATGAAGCATGCGTTTTACGTGGGCGACGACGGCGTTTGCCGTCATCCCGCCCGCGTCGGACGTCGTCATGCGGATTTGTCGCTCAGGTGTGCATTGAAACGGCACGTCCTCGCGCCGGAACACCAGCAGTCGACCTCCCGCACATGGAAGTCCTGACCGGTGAAGCTGTCGAGGATGCCCTTGATAAAGCCTTCGTCATAGATGCAGATCTGGTCGGAATTGTCCGGCAGGCCGGAACAGTCCAGGTCCTCGTCCACGGTGAGCTGGAAATAATTCTTTTCCGGGTCGGAGATTTCGAAGCGGACGATGCCGATGCCGAATTCGCGGAATTTTTCCTGAACGCTTCTGGTGAGCTCCTGAAGCGTTTTCGCTTCGGAACAGAATTTGCCGAAGAACGCCTTGCCGGCGACGACTCCGGCGGCGCGGAACAATTCGTCGGCCATCTCGGTCCCATACTTTTGTTCGATCACGTCACGCATGGTGAACTGAAACAGGCGGTACACCGCAACCAGGGTCTTGTCGCCCAAGCTCGGCCGCGCATCGGCCATATCCGCTCCGATCACATCCCAGTTGAACGCGTATTTTCTTTCTGGCGTATCCATATCGTTCTCCGTGTAGGGCAAGGGACGCTTCCCGGCCGCTCCCGGCGGCAACAACCGCCGGACGGGAAACCTGCGTCCGCAATAATAAATAACAGGAAACAACGAAACGCATTATCGCACGTTTCCTTGGCGAAAAGCAATTGCAATTTTTAATGCGGGGCGCCGAAGAAGCGCCCCGCGGAAGACATGTCGTTTTGAGCGAATCGACTTGTCGAATCAGGCATCCGCCCACAAACCGTGAAGGTTACAGTACTCCCGTGCCGTCACTTTTTCGGCCTTGGTGCAAAAGACGGCTTCGGGCTTGTCGGCGGGGGTGAGCGGCTGCCGGAGAATCTGGCCGTCGGCGAAAAGCTCGATGGCGGCGATCCAGTGCTCGGGCGTCATGGGATGCGCAACGCTCCCGACCTTCACCTTGTAGCCGCCGTCGACCTTCTCGATCACCGGAACATGCTTTTCCCTGGCGGCGTCGACCGTATTGGCGGCGAGCTTTTGCATCGGCCTGCCGCAGCACGAGGGCCCGCAATCCGGGCCGCAAGCGCACGGCGCGGCGACTTCGAGAACGGTTCCGCATTCGCACTTGTACATTTGGTTGATATCCATGGCAACACCTTTCAGTATATGCTTGCCACAAAAGTTTCAGTAGTTTTCGCACAGCACTTCGAAATGCGCCTGGGGGTGCGCGCAGGCGGGGCACTTCTTCGGCGCCTCCTCGCCGTCGTGCATATAGCCGCAATTGCGGCAACGCCATTTAACCGGCTGCGCCTTCCTGAACGCCGTCCCCTCGAGCAGGTTTTTCTTCAGCGCCAGATAGCGGCGTTCGTGATACTGTTCGGCGACGGCGATATGACGCATCGCGTCGGCGATCTCGGCAAAACCTTCCCCATCGGCGACTTTGGCGAAATCGGGATACATGACCGTATATTCGTGACGCTCCCCGTCCGCGCTCCCTTGAAGATTATCGATGGTGGAGCCGATGACCCCGAATGGATATGCGGCCGAGATCTCCTGCTCGCCGCCGGTCATGAATTTGAACAAGCGCTTCGCGTGTTCGCGTTCATGTCCCGCCGTTTCCTCGAAAATGTCGGCGATCTGGACATATCCTTCGGCCCTGGCCTTCCCCGAGAAGTACGTGTAGCGGTTGCGCGCCTGCGACTCGCCCGCAAAGGCGGTCATCAGGTTTTGTGCAGTTTTCGAGTCTTTCAGTTCCATGAGTGGTCCTCCGTGCTTGATGCTGTTTGTTTAGTAACAGGTTGTGATGTTTCTCGCGATGATTGGCCAAAACGGCCGTACTGTTGACAACCTCTTATCCTTGCTATATTTGCGATGCAGTTCTCGCAAATATAGCGTAGTAGAACTGAAGTTTTGCAAAATGGCGATTAAACCGCCAATCGCCACTTTGCAAAAATCGGAAACGCCTGTGCTGCAAGGGTTGTGATTTTTACAAATTGGGCATTCGGCGGTTTGAATGCCCAATTTGCAAAACTTCAGTTTAAAAGTCGCTTAAAGATGCGGCCCGCTTTCGTCGATAAAATTCTTGTGACGCGGGGATGCACGTCGAAAGCACCAGGCGCCGGTCGGCGCCGTTCATTTTCAAGCGATGGGAGAAACGGCATGTCAGCACAAGGAGAAAGGGCGGACGACAATCTCGGCAGGAACTGGCAAAGTAAAATCCGCCTGCTCGACGCCATAGACGCCATGCGCGTCCCGGCGTCCGGGGAGCGCGCTTTCGCCATCGGTCGCGCCGTGGACGAAGCCGCGGTCCTGCGGGAAAAACTGCACAGCTACGAACAGACCTGCGCCATGCTGGAGCGCGAGGTCCAGATGCTCGAACAGCAGACCCTCGCGGCGCTCGCCGAGGCCGGCAGACTGCGCCGGGAACTCGACCGTTCCGAGAAGGAGCCTCCGATCGAGCAGGCCTACGCCGAAAAGGACACGCTCAAGAAAATCCTCGCGGATTCGGAGAACGAGCGCCAGCTTCTGCTGGACGCGCTCGCCAACAGCGAGTCGGAACTGGCGCGCATGGTCAAGACGCTCGATCTGGTCGCCAGGAAACTGCAGGTCGCCTGAC
>JAISXA010000022.1 GCA_031270685.1 Planctomycetota bacterium | reverse complement strand
CTGGTGGAGGACGAGGAGGCGCGCCGGCTCTATCTGGGCGACAAGTTCAGCGAATACGGCGAGGCGTTCGGAAACCTCCGCGAAGAGGTGCGGCGCAAGGGGCGCGACGAGACGATCGTCGGAATCGGCCAAGCCGCCCGGCCGCTGCGCGGCGGAGAGCCGGAACCTGTCAGCAACGCCGGAAAAGGGGAATCGGGAAGCGGGTCCTGACCCGCCGCCCGCGGCGCTTTTCCCCAGCGTTGTCCATTGCGTCCTCGTACCACTCGCCGAATTCCGCCACCGGTAGGGCGCAACGCATTCGATTGTCAAGCGGGTGCGAAACCCGTCCGGCGAAGACGCAGCCTTGTCAGCCGGCAGCCAGCCTCGCGTTCGCGACAGCAATGCGGCGGACGATGCGTAGGCAGGCGAATGCGCGAGCCGGGGGTGGTCCGGCATGAATCTCGAGGGGAATATCGGGAATCTGCACGAGCGCCTTCGCGGCAAGCAATACCGGCATCAGCCCTTCAAGCGTGTGCACATCCCGAAGGCGGCACAGGCGTTTTCGATTTTTGCAAAGTGGCGATTGGCGGTGTAATCGCCACTTTGCAAAACTTCAGCTTTAAAAGCCGACCATCGCCGGCAAGATCTTTTTCACCGGGCGGCGCGTCGAAATCTTCGTCCGACGGTTGACATTTTCATTCACTCGGCCTAATAATTGCGTAATCAGGCGTTTCCAGCCTACTCGAAAATCGCCGGAAAGGATTGCCATGCGCTTTAGTCAGATTGTGCCCGCTCTTCTCTTTTTTGTATCCGCGACGGCGGCGGTTGAAGCGGCCGACGGCGGAATCGTATCAACCATGCGCAACGTGAATGCGGTAATGGAAGCCAGGGGGTTTTATCTGACCCCGGCGGAAGACATGTCGGGAAAAACCTATCTTGGCGTCCTCGCCCCGACCCAGGCGTTTGAAATCGTTCGCCCGAACCTGGGCAGGCTCACGATCGGACGCCTGTACACATCCTGCACCTGCGTGCAACTCGTATCCCCCAAGCGCAATTTCGAGCAGGGCGAACGGGCCGTGCTCGAGTTGCGCAATGTCCGTCCCACGCCGCCGGAAGGCCAGCGTTACGCGCTATACGTCCAAATCACCAGCCCTATCCGCACAACCCTCCGCATCGATACGTTTGTCCGGTCCAGCCAGTTTGTCTCCGAACCCGAACCGCGCATTGAACAGGTCCGGCAGCCGGCCACGACCCTGGTCGAAGAATTGGCGCTTGAAGCGGAGGCGGAAAAACTGGCGGTTGAAGAGGCGATGGCGGACGCGGCAGGGGAAGTCCCGACGAACAGGATCGTTCTCGAAGCCGAAACCGCCGCCGAAAATGCGGTCGTGGATTTAGCCGGCGGCGGGGATGCGGAGCAACCCGGGGAAGCGGCGCCGGCCGCCGAAGCCGGGAAGCCCGCCGCCGCGGCCGTTGCCGCCGCCCCCGCCGCCGGCGGTGTTGCGCAACGGATCTCCATTATCACGCTCGGCGTCGCCGATTTGTCGAGATCGATCAAATTTTACGAGGATCTTGGGTGGAAGCCGGTCGCCAGGGGAAAATACGACAACATCGCCTTCTTCCAGATGAACGGGCAGATACTCTCGCTCTATCCCCTCGACGACCTTCTCGGCGACCAATACCTGCTTGGAACCGTGACCCCCAAGGGCGGAGGCGTGACGCTGGCCATTCTTGTAAACTCCCGCGAGGAAGTGGAGAATACCTTCCAGCGGTTCGTCAAGGCGGGCGGCAATCCGCTCAAACATCCCGTCGAACTGCCAAGCGGCGCCATTACCGGCTATATCGCCGACCCCGACGGGCATTCGTGGGAAATTTCCTCGGTGCC
Source organism: Planctomycetota bacterium (assembly GCA_031270685.1). Taxonomy (GTDB): domain Bacteria; phylum Planctomycetota; class SZUA-567; order SZUA-567; family SZUA-567; genus JAIRTL01. The sequence continues at coordinate 7,723 of JAISXA010000022.1, read as the reverse complement.
GCAGTTCCACCTGAATGCCGAGGGCGAACTTTGGGTTGACTGATCCCGACGTTCGCCGGAATCGGTCCCGACGGGACGACTCAAGGAATTCGGGCCAACCGCCGCCCGATTTCCTTTAAAAGTCCACAGAAACGAACGTCCTGAAAATTTGTACGCCTCCGCTCGGCGGCGGCGTCATTTTGCGGATTTCCCTTGACAGTCGGCTCAGCCCCGGGATAATTTCTCAACCTTACCCGGCCGGACATTTCATCCGGATGTCCGGAGTTCTTTTGTTTTGTTTTTCAGTTTGCGGGCAATTGTTTCCGCCTCACAGGAGTCGCCCCATGGCAGTTCCGCGTCATAAAACATCAAAGCAGAAAAAACGCTCCCGCCGCTCCCACGACGCCATTTCCCCGGTCGGGTTTTCCACCTGCCCCCGTTGCAACCAGGCAAAACTCCCCCATCGCGTCTGCGACAACTGTGGATATTATCGCGGTGTGGAAATAAGCGTCAAGTCGGGCAGTTGAATCCATGCGCCTCGGCATTGACGCGATGGGCAACGACAACGGGCCCAAACCCATCGTCCAGGGAATCAAATTATTCCTGGACCAGGATCCGGCGGCCACCGTGGTGATGGTGGGAGACCGCGATCGGGTGACCCGGGTCCTCATCGAAGAGGGCATCGGACTTTCGAACCGTTTGGAGCTGGTTCATGCCGGCCAGGTTATGGAGATGGAGGACAAGGTCGCGGATCTCAAAAAGAAACGCGACAGCTCCATCATGCGCCTCGTTCAGGAAATGAAGGATGGACGCATCGACGCCATGGTCGCGCTCGGCAACACCGCCGCCGCGGTCGGCGCGTCGACCATAGTCCTCAAATTGTTGCCGGGCGTCCGCCGGCCGGGCATCGCCATCGCCATGCCGACCCGCAACCCGGAGCGCCCCTGCGTCGCCATCGACATGGGCGCGAACACCTCCAGCAAACCTTCGCATCTCGTCACCTACGGCGTCATGGCAGCGATCTACAGCGAAAAAGTGCTCCATGTCAATAATCCGCGCGTCGGCCTGCTCAATGTCGGCGAGGAGCGCGGAAAAGGCAACGAAAGCCTGCGCGAAGCCTATGCCTTGTTCGAAAACGCACCCGTTAATTTTATCGGCAATGTCGAGGGCGGCGACGTTTTCTCCGGAAACGCCGACGTGGTCGTCTGCGACGGCTTTACCGGCAATGCCGTCCTCAAGGCGTCCGAAGCCATGGCCACGGTCATGTCCGGCCTGATCAAGGACGCGTTCAAGTCCAACTGGGTGAGCAAGCTGGGCGGACTCCTGGTGCAGAGATCCTTCGCCAACGTGAAGAAACGGATCGATTACGCCGCCTACGGCGGCGCGCCGCTGTTGGGGGTAAACGGGGTATGCACCATCGGCCATGGCCGGTCGCGCCCGGACGCGGTCGCGAGCGCATTGCGGGCGGCGGGGGAAAGCGTCAAGGGCAGGGTCAACGAGGTGATTCGCGACCATATCGACAAAATGCGGCAATCGGTGCGCATCCTCCCGGATAAGGACGAATAAACCGGATGTGCGCGCCTTTTCGGCGGTTATGTGAAATCATCATTATTTTTGGATTTTTAAAATAAAATCCTTGAAGCGGAAGCGAAAATTTTATATATACTAGGGGATGGATGTCGTAATCTAACGTATTATTGCCACAGCAAACATGTGTTTGATATTTGGCTTGCCCCAAAATGGGGTGTGTGTGAGAAAAGGAGATGGAGATGCGTCTAATTTTGGCTATCGCTTTGGCTGTCAGCTTGTTCGTCGCCGCTGGCTGCTCCTGCGCGACCGGCAAGTGCCCGTCGCCCGAGCCGGCCCCCTGCCCCACCCCGGCGCCCACCTGCAACCTCTGCGGGAATTGAGCGACAAGTATTGGAGTATTGGACAAACGCGGAGCCGAAAGGCTCCGCGTTTGTTTTCACCACCTTCGTTTTCCCACCCTTCGATTACGCAATCGACGCGTTACGCTTAACTCCGCATCGTCGTGCGCAGGCGTAGGCGATATTTCCTTGGCGTTTCCTTCATGTATTTCCGGAACACCTTGGTGAAATAACTCTGGTCCTTGAACCCGCAATCCAGCGCGATCATGCACAGGCTTTGTCCGCCGCGGGCCAGCAGTTCCGCGGCTTGGTCGATGCGCATGCGATTAAGCATGTCGGTGAAACTTTCCTTCATTTCCTTCTTGAACAGCCGGGAGAAATGAGCCGGCGACAGGTACGCCGCCCGCGCCGCGTCGTCCCGCGAAATGTCCTGGCGCAGGTTCTCGTGCATGAAGGAAAGCGCTCCCTGAAGGAGGGCCAGGGGCGATACGTTGCGCCGGCGGTGAATGGCGTCCACCAGCCCGTCGAGAACCTCGTGGACCCACGGACCAAGCTCCTCTTCGCTTTGAATGGCGGAGAGCTCGGAAAAACGCTGGTAATTCGCGCCCAGCGACTCGCGGGATTCACATCCCGCCTCCACCGCCGCGCGATACATGAGGATAATGACCTCAAGAAAAAAACTCTTGACGAGTACGAGATTGCCGCCGGCCTGGTAATGGAGCGCCACGAGGAAGCGGTTGAGAATTTCCCGCGCCTCCTCCCGGTCGCCCTTGCGTATCGCGGACATGAGCGCGGGTTCCTCGCGCAGATAGATCGCCCGGAAATCCGGCGAATGGACCTTGAAGGCGTGGATGGCCTCGGCGCGCCGGCGTTCGCTTAGGTATTGTTCCCGCCGCATTTCCAGCAACGGTCCGTTGGTGAGGTTTTCTGCCTCCAGCAGCCGCCGCAGCTCCACCGCCGCGACGCGGATGTCGAAACGCGGCCTGCCGTCGTCGTTGGGGAAAAGATCCCGCTTGCGGATGGCGGCGGCGACGCCGCCGGCGAGGCGGGAATTGAGCAGAAGCGGCACCGCCCAGATCATGCTTCCGTCGGAACACAGGTCGACGGGAGTCTCCCCCCAGCGCAGGGATTCCTCGATCAGCTTCTTGAAGAGCGCGGGGTTGGCTTCGCTTTTCCATCCGGGGGGCGGACACCCCATCCACACCCGACCCTCCTCGTCGACCAGGGTCAGCCTGGCGGACCATTTCTTTTCGTAATCGCCGCGCAGACGCCGAAAACGCGAGGGCGTCATGGAACGGCGGAGGAATTCTCCGGCCCGGATTTCCCCGGCTCGCCCCGATTCAGCCATTTTTGCCGGCCATTTTGACGTAGGCCCTAAGCAGGCCGGCGGTCGAAGAGTCATGGCCGGAGAGGTCGACGCGCTTCCCGCGAAGAAGATCCTTCTCCTCGGCCAGGATCGCCTTCGCCAGCACCTTCCCCAACTCCACGCCCCACTGGTCGAAGGAATTGATCCGCCAGACGATCCCCTGGACGAAAATCTTGTGTTCGTACATGGCGACGAGCGCGCCCAGCCTTTCCGGCGTCAGCCTGTCGATCAGGATCGAATTGGTCGGCCGGTTGCCGGAAAACACTTTATGCGGAGCAAGCATCCGGATGCGCGCGGCCGGCATTCCCCGCGCCTTGAGTTCGGCGACGACCTCCGCCTTGGACTTGCCCTTGAGAAGCGCCTCGGTTTGCGCGAGGAAATTGGCGATCAATATCCGGTGGTGGTCGCCGAGGGGGTGCTGCGACCGCGCGGCCGCGATGAAATCGCAGGGGATGAGCTTGACGCCCTGGTGGATGAGCTGGTAAAAGGCGTGCTGGCCGTTGGTGCCCGGCTCGCCCCATATGATCGGCCCGGTTTGGTAGTCGACGGCTGCGCCGCGCCGATCCGCGCATTTGCCGTTGGATTCCATGTCGCCCTGCTGGAAATAGGCGGCGAAACGGGACAGGTATTGGTCGTAGGGCAGGATGGCGTGGCTTTCCGCGCCCCAGAAGTTGTTGTACCAGATCCCGATAAGCGCCAGGATGACGGGAATGTTCCCTTCCAGCGGCGCGGTCCGGAAATGGCGGTCCATGGCGTTGGCGCCGCGCAGCAGCGCCTCGAACCGCGGGAAGCCGACGGCGACGGCTATCGACAGCCCGACCGCCGACCAGGACGAATAGCGCCCGCCGACCCAGTCCCAGAACTCGAACATGTTGGCGGAGTCGATGCCGAACTTCTCGACCTCGGCCCGGTTGGTGGAGATGGCCACGAAATGCCTGGCCACCGCCTTTTTGTCCTTCAGCTTCGCGAGCAGCCATTTCTTCGCGGTTTCGGCGTTGGTCATGGTCTCCTGGGTGGTGAAGGTCTTGGAGGCGACTATGAAGAGAGTCTCGGCGGGATCGAGGCCGCGGGTCTTTTCAACAAAATCGGTCGCATCGACGTTGGAGACGAAGCGGGCGGCGGGTCCGTCGTGATAGCGCGCCAGCGCCCCGGTGATCATCGCCGGCCCGAGGTCGGAACCGCCGATGCCGATATTCACCACCGCCGCGATGCGCTTGCCGGTGTATCCCTTCCATTTCCCCGAGCGCACGGCCTCGGAAAAATCCCGCATTCGGGCGAGAACGCGGTTGACCCCCGGCATGACGTTTTCGCCGTCCACCTTGATCGGCGCGTTCCCGACATTGCGCAGCGCCACGTGCAGCACGGCCCGGTCCTCGGTCCAGTTGATCCTGTCGCCCCGGAACATGCGATCGCGCCATTCCTCGACGCCGGCCGCTTTGGCGAGCTCCACGAGCAGCCGCATGGTCTCCCCGGTTATCCGATTCTTCGAATAATCGATGAGCATGCCGCCGAAGGCGAGCGAGAAGGACTTGAACCGTTGCGGATCCTTCTCGAACAGGCTGGCCATTTTCACCTTGTCCATGGCCTTGCGGTGGCGGCACAGCGCCTTCCAGGCCGGCGTTTGGGTAAGCGGTTTTTCATCGGACTTGGTCACGGGCGTCTCCTCGGCAAAATCCACCTGATCCCTGATTCGCAATCGCGGATTATCCCGGCTGATTGTTCCGGGTCAATATTGCGTACAGCAGCAAAAAGCGCCTCGCCTCCGCCCATTCGGCCAAACCCAGGCCCTTCAGCCTGGCCGTCAGCGGGCGCGTCAGCTCACGGCACAAGTCGAGGTATTCCTCATACCCGAGTTCGTCGAGCGCCTGCGGCGTGTAGAAAGGGACCTGTCCGGCGAGGGCCCTGGTGAACGGGGCGTTTCGTATGGCGAAGCGGTCGGGGCGGGCGAGGCACAGGATCTGGCTCAGGGTGACGATCCCGGCTTGCGGGATCTTGCCCGCCCGGTATTTCTTCGCGAAATCGCCCGGTGTTTCGAGAAGCTTCCGAACCCCGGCCACCACCTGCTCCGCCTGATTCATCCGGCCCAGATTGGTCATGCGCACGGCGCAACCGGGGAGGGTGAGCGAATCGAGCGCGGCATAGACGCCTTCCGGCGGCGTAGAAGCCAAACGCTCCGGCGAAAGAATTTCGGCGGCCCGGCGGGAATACTCCTCGACCCAGCCGAAACGGGAGAGAAACGCGGCGCGGTCAAGCCCGGCGAGAAGCGCCTCCAGGCGGCGCTCAAACAATTCCGTCCACTCCGGCATCGGTCGCGACTCCGTCAAAACGCGGCGACGCTCTCCCCGGCGGCGGGTTCGACCTCCGGCAGGTATTTGATCATGAGAACGGTATTGCCCTTCTCGCTGTACACCACCTGGTCGACCAGTTTCTGGATAAGGTAAACGCCGTATCCCCCCGGGCGTTTTCCCGCCTTCATGCGCTCTTGCAGGCTTCTCGCCGGATCCGCGGTCGGGTCGGGGACCGCCCCGGGGGTGAAGCCCTCGCCTTCGTCCTTCACCTTGATCACGATCCGGTCGTCGAACCGGCAGTAACTGATGTGAACGCGCTTGTCGGGATCGAAGCGGTTGCCCCACTCCACCGCGTTCCTGCCGACCTCTTCGACCGCCAGCTGCAGATCTTCGCACACTTTTTCAGGCAGGCTGCTGTTGAACAGCATTTCGGAAAACCGCTCAAGCCGGCGCAGCTGCTCCAGCCTGGACGTGGCGGTAAGCTCTATCCATCCGAGCACGGGCCGCTCGGCGACAATGCCCTCGCCGACCGGATCGGCGGCGAACTCGCCCCCCAGGGCGGACTCGACCGCGCCCACCAGGGCGTCCCGGTCGAACGGCTTTCTGAGAAAATCACAGGCGCCACGGTTGAGGCAATACAACGCCGCCTTGCCTTCCGGATCGGAGCCGCAATGGATTACCCTGAGCGACGCCCCGAATTTTTCCAGTATCCGGTCCAATATCCCGTCGCTGTCGATGCCGTCGCCGGCGATGATGAGAAGATCGCACACCGCCCCCGATTCCAAAAGACCGGCGGCGGCGTCGAGGCTTTCGGGGGCCAGAACCGTCATGCCGGCATCGGTCAATATTCGCCGGATTTCCTCCCGATCGTCCGCGTCCTTCTCGACGACGAACAGCACCGGTTGCCGCAACCCTTTCTTCTCCATCACGCCGTTCCTCATTCGCAAGGGTGGCCTTTTGATGCCGTCAGTATATCCTGGAACTTCGTCCCCGCCCAAGAAAAAAGACCGCGCGATCCCAAATCCGCGTGGCGAACGCGGCGCTTACTCCTTTTTCGGTTGTCAGCGGCGGCGCGGACGGATATATCTTATCCCAAAGTGGACTTTTGGAGAAAATCGGGCCAACCGCCGCCCGATTTCCTCCAAAGATGTTACTGCTTATGGACCAATGGGTTGATTTTTCATCAGGTCGGGCGATACCGCCGACTTGGCAACAATTCCCGACGCAAAATGTAAACCCAGGAAACTTTGGAGAGAATCAAACGGCGGTTTGTTTGATTTTCTCCAAAAATCCACCCCAAGTCCCCGGAAAGGAACGCCGATGAAAGACCTTCTGTCCGTACTTGATCTCGCCCCGGAGCAGATGTCCCGCATCCTCGACGAAAGCGCCAGGATGAAGGAGCGCCTCCGCGCCGGCCAGGCGGACCAGTTGTATCGGGGCAAAACCCTGGGCATGTATTTCGAGAAGCCGTCCCTGCGCACCCGCGTCTCGCTCGAGGCGGCGATGCACACGCTGGGCGGATCCGCGGTCAACCTCGAGGCGCCGGGCCCCGGCGAATTGTGGAAGCGCGAGAGCATCAGGGACCAGGCGCGGGTCATGAGCCGTTTCGTCAGCCTGGTCGCGATGCGCACCTTTTCCCAGGAGGCGATCGCGGAATACGCCCGCGAGGCGTCGGTGCCGGTCGCCAACGTCCTGTCCGATTTCGAGCATCCGACCCAGGCGCTCGCCGATTTCCTCACCATCCGGGAGCATTGCGGCGGCGTCGCCGGCAAGACCATCGTCTTCCTCGGCGACGGCAACAATGTCGCGCGTTCCCTCCTCGCCGCCGCTGCCCTCGGCAAGGCGCGCTTTGTCTGGTGCGGCCCCGACGCGCACCGCATCGACGAACCCTTCGTCCGGAAGGTGGCGGGGAAAACCCCGGACGTCGACTTCGACGAGGAAAGCGACCCGGCCAGGGCGGTGCGCAACGCCGACATCATCTATACCGACGTATGGGCGAGCATGGGCATGGAGCGCGAGTCGGAGGCGCGCGAAAAAGCGTTCGCGCCCTACCAGGTGAACGCCCGGCTGCTTTCCGGGGCTCCGGAACGGGCGAAGGTCATGCACTGCCTGCCGGCGCATCGCGGCGCGGAAATCACCGACGAGATCATCGATTCGCCCCGCTCCATCGTCTACGACCAGGCGGAGAACCGCATGCACCTGTATCGCGGCCTGTTCTCCCT
>JAISXA010000274.1 GCA_031270685.1 Planctomycetota bacterium | reverse complement strand
GATGAAGAATACCTTGAGCTCAGGATAAAATCGCTACATGAAGTCAAACTGAGACTCGTGGGATGGAAGTGATGCCGCCTTTCGGGAGCGCCCATCCCCGAAGAAACCGGATGAGCCCTTATTATTCAGAAGAATGTGAATAAAGCGGGTTAATCGCCATTTTGCAAAACTTCAGATTTCATTCGAATGTCCGCGATCAGCAACGCCGAAGGCCGCTTTGCGAAAATCGCAACCCTTGCGACACATGCGGTTTTGCTTTCACAAAATGGCCATTGGCGGTATAATGACCATATGTACGCGTCCATGTGATGGAAAGGATCGAATGCGCGTTCGAAAAATCGCTCTTGTCGTTTTGGGTGCGCCTGTTTGCTTCGTTCTGGCCGCTTTGACGGTTTTGTATTTCGGCAATCCGCAATGGCATTGGCGGTTGTACGCGTTCCAGGCCGGAAACACGGAAAATGGCATTCTGGAGCCCACGGGCGGTTTCAGCGGACGATGGCGCAACTGGGACAACGGGGGAAAGCTCCTGTCCTTCTACAATTACAAGGACGGCAAGAAGAATGGCGGATACGTCGTTTACGCGCCGGACGGAACCGTTTCCTCCGAAGGCCAATACGCCGACGGCGTCCTGGACGGGATCCAGAAGATGTTTCACGAAGACGGCAGCCGCACCGAAATCCCCTTTGCGAGGGGCGTCAGGCAGGGAGTGGAAACCACCTGGTTCGCATCCGGCGAGGTGGCCATCGAGGCGCCGTGGGAAAACGGCGTTCAACAGGGCATTGTCACGTTTTATCACGAGTCGGGCGCCAGACAGGCGGCGCTGCCGTACTATAACGGAAAATTGGAGGGAATGTTCAACACCTGGTATGAAAACGGCGGGTTGCAGAGCGAGGAAGCTTACCGCGACGGCGAGCTTAACGGCCGAAGCGTCTTTCGATCCCCCGACGGCAAGGAGACCATGGCGCTCAATTACCGCAACGGTCGGTTGGACGGACTCCAAATGTGGTTCCATCCGAACGGGGTAAAAGCCAGGGAGACGATAATACTTAACGGCGTTCCCGACGGACATTGGCGCGAATGGGACGAAAACGGCGAATTGACCGCCGACGAGGAATACGAAAACGGCGAATTGAAAAAAAAGGCCGGCGATGAAGATGCGGGTGCTGGTGGCTGACGACGACGCGACGATCCGCTTCATGCTGAAGCGGATGCTCGAAAAGTGGAATTACGGGGTCGAGGTTGTCGACAACGGCGAGGACGCGCTACGGATTCTTTGCGGCGAATCCCCTCCCCGGCTCGTGCTCCTCGACTGGTCCATGCCGAAAATGGACGGCATCGAGGTGTGCCGGATAATCCGGAAGCGACTCGGCGACGACGTTGGTTTGTACGTTTATATCATCATGCTTACCAGCCGCAGCGATGTCGCGGACGTCAGGGCCGGCCTCGATGCGGGTGCGGACGATTTTATCAGGAAACCGGCGGATCCCGGCGAATTGCGGTCGCGCCTCGCCAGCGGCGAGCGCACCATCGATTACGAAAACCGCCTGAGGACAAAGGAAAAGGAGGTTAGGCTCGAATGCTATCGCGCCTTGGGCGCTTTGGCCGAAACGCGCGACCAGGAAACGGGACGTCATCTGGAACGGATCGCCGACTACTCGACGCTGCTTGCCTCGCTCCTCGGATCGCCGCCCGCCTTTGTCGAAGACATGCGGACGTTCAGTCCGCTACACGACATCGGGAAGGTGGGAATTCCGGACAGCATTCTCCTTGCGCCGAGAAGGCTGGAGCCGCGCGAATTCGAAATCATGAAAACGCATTCCGAGCTTGGCTACCAGATTCTCCACGGCCGGCCGAGCATGGAAATGGCGGCGGAAATTTGCCGCAGCCACCATGAAAAATGGAACGGAACCGGCTACCCGCTGGGACTTTCCGGCGATGACATTCCCATCACGGCGCGAATCGTGGCGCTCGTCGACGTTTATGACGCCTTGCGCAGCCGCCGCCACTACAAACAGCCCTGGACGCACGAGAAAGCGATGGGCGTGGTCAAATCCGACGCCGGCGTCCATTTCGACCCGAAGCTTTCCGAAATCGCGCTCGACATGGAAAAGGAGTTCCGGAAAATCGGCCTTGCCAGCGAGACCGAGGATGGGGATTACGCCTGAGCGCCGCATGGCGCGGAAATGGAGATTCGATGCGGAAACGATTTTTCAAGTGGCTGTTGGCGCCGCTTGTCTGTCTTGTCGCGGCGGCGTATTTAATCGCGGACAAGCCGAAAAGCGGCGCGCCGGCGCCGGTCGAGACGGCGACCGCCGCGAAGCGCACCGGCGGCGCGCCGGTCCGCGTTCTCGTCGCCGAAAGCTTCGACGCCGGAATCGCGTCCGGGGTGCACTTGGTGGATTTTTGGGCCGAATGGTGCGGACCGTGCCATGTGCTGGCGCCGACCGTGGAAAAACTGTCGGTCGACTACGCGGGTCGGGCGACGGTTTCGAAACTGGACATCGACGCGCATCCCGAAGTCGCCGAGCGGTTCGCTATCGCCGCCATTCCCACGCTCATCGTCTTCAGGGACGGGAAAATCGTATCCCGCATTCTCGGCGCCGTCCCGGAGGAAAAGTTGACCGCGGCGATCGACGCGGCGCTCAAATTGAAATAGCGACGAACTGTCCGCGCATCCGGCATCCGCATCCCCTTGGCAAAAGCGGCAATCGCAACTCCGCTCCGGTATGATCGCAATTCCGGCTTCCCGTCTCGCGCATCGTTCGGGCGGAATAAATCCTTGAAACCCACTACCCCGATGCATACAAAATATTCTGGATGCGCGGAGCGGACTTTTGAAGGAAATCAATCGAAACGCAATGCGGGAAAAGGCATCCGGCGCAACGCGGCCCACCGCGGCGTCGGATGCGGTGGGCGTGTTCGACTCCGGTCAGGGGGGGCTCTCGATTTTTCGGGAGCTGATCGCGATCGCGCCGGCGGAAAACATCGTGTACTGCTCTGACGGCGGCCGAATGCCTTATGGTCCGCGCCCGCTTGCGGAGGTGCGCCGGCTGTGCGAAAACGTCGCCCGCCGCCTCCTCGCCGTACCGGTGAAAATCGTCGTCATAGCCTGCAACGCAGCCTCCGCCGCCTCGCTCAAACAATTGCGGGAGATGTTCCCCGGCATTCCCTTCGTCGGCATGGAGCCGGCGGTCAAGCCGGCCGCCACCGTTAGCCGAAGCGGAAAGGTCGGCGTGCTGGCGACCGAGGCAACGCTACAGGGCGAACTGTTCGAAAACGTGGTCGCCCGCTTCGCGTCCAAGGTCGAGGTGTTGCGCCAACCCTGCCCCGGACTGGCGGAATTCATCGAGAAACGGTCCGGGGACGCGGCCGGCCTTGAAAAGCTGGTGGAGAAATTCGTGCGCCCGCTCGTGGAGGCTGGCGCTGACAACCTTGTCCTGGGATGCTCGCACTACCCGCTTATCAAGGACACGATCCGGAAGGCGGCGGGCGAAGGGGTGGCGATCATCGATCCCAGTCCGGCCATCGCGCGAAGGACAAGGCAACTTCTTGCAGAAAAAGGACTTCTCGCCGACCGCGAACGTGGGACGCACCGGTTTTACACCAGCGGCGAACCCGACCTTCTGGCCGAGGCGGTCAAGCGGGTTCTCGGCGTCGACGCGAAGGTGGAGCCGGGAACCTGGTGATTTTTTGGCTTTTCCGGTTTTTATCGGAATTACTGAAAGCATTCGCGTCTTGGGGGAAAGTATGGAGCGGCGGGGAACCGCGTTCGCGACGCCGCCGGCGGTTTTTTGCTCGGTTGCGGCATTCCGGACAACACGCCGACGCCACAGCCAGAAGGGGAAATTATGCCTCTCGATTACCAGCAGATTCTTTCCGAGATGAACCGCCCCGGGAGGCGGCAAGGAATGTCCTCTCCCCGGAAGTTCGCCTTTTTCGCGCTTTTTTTGATACTCGCCGGCGGCGCTTTTGCCGCTTGGCATTTCGGCTACGCCGACTATGCCATTGGAAAAGGCCATTCGCTTTACGACACCGTCAGGGGTTGGATCGACGGCGGCGATCCGGCCGGCGCCCCGGTGGAAACCGCTTCGGTCGCGGCGTCCGAAACCGCCTCGCCGCGCGAGGATGCGTACTCATCCGGCGGGATTCAACTGCCGGTTCCCGCACCCGCCAGTTCCGGCGGCTTCGGAACGGAAAGCTCGGCCGTACCGCGCTTTACACCCGATCTCGCCCGCGCCAGCGCGCTCCTGGGCAATGCCGGGGATAAGGCTGTTTCCGATTTGCGGCCGTCGCCGGTCGCGGAAACGCGCCAACCGCCGGCTTCCCCCGCCGCAGACGCCCCCGCGACCTCGCCGTCCGCCGCGCGCCAAAAATCCCCCGCCCCGTCCGCCGCGGCGGCGGCCCCGGCGCTGTCCGAGGCGCGTGAGCAATTGAAACGCATCGACCAGTTCCTCGCGACCGATCCGGCCGAAGCCATGCGCCGCGTCGAGGAACTTCTCGCCTCCAGACGGCTCCAACCCGACGAGGCGGCGGAAGGCGGCTATCGCCTCGGCTACGCGGCCCGTCTTTTGAAGAACGAGGACAAGGCGGAAAAGAGCTGGCGCGAGACGGCCGAGAAATGGCCCGAGACGCGCGGCGGGCGCTATTCGGCGCTGGCGTTGGCCGACGCCGGCTTCCACCGCTACGCCGGTTCCCACCCCAACGCATCGCGCTGGGATGAGATCCAGCAGCAGTATTCCCTGGTTCTCGGGCGCGATGACGCTCCCTTCCTGCCCGTCGAGGTCAAGGCGAGAATCAAGAAAAATCTTAATACCCTTAACGACGCGCTGTTTTTAGGTTCCGCCCCGACCAGCCTAGCCCGCTACCACAAGGTGGAATCCGGCGAATTGCTGGGCGGCATCGCCAAAATCTACCGCGTGGACTACGAGTCCCTTTCCAGGATCAACGGCATCAATCCCAACCGCATCCGGGCCGGCATGGAACTCAAGGCCGTCACCGGCGAGGTGAGCATCGTGATCAGGAAGAACGAAAACGACCCGTCCCGCGCGCCGACCGTCACCTGGTTCCTGGACAACCGCTGGGTGCGCGAATATCCGGCCTGCGTCGGCGCCGGCGCCAAGACCCCCGCCGGAATCTACAAGCTTGCGTCCAAGGAACGCGACCCGTCCTGGACCAATCCGGCCAACGGCCAGCTTCTTTCAAACGACCACCCCGAGAACATCCTGGGCAGCCGCTGGATGGCCATGAAAGGCATGAACACGAGCGGCCTCGGCATCCACGGCACCACCGTCCCCGATTCGGTCCCCGGCTACGCCAGCGCCGGCTGCGTCCGGCTTCTCAATCCCGACGTCGAGGAACTTTTCAGTTTCGCCAGGATCGGCGCGACCGTGACCGTGCTTGAATAACCATGCCCGTCTCCAGCCCGCAGGCAAAGACCGGGCGCGGCCGTCTCCGGACGGCCGCGCCTCTCGCTATGCGCGTATCCGCGCCTACTTTATGCTGGACGAAACAGCCTCGAGCGGCGAAAATCCCGTCGGTGGGCGCGCGGGATAAACCCGACGTTCTCCGGGATTTTCCCAAGGAGCGGAAGAATGGCAGAAAGCGGCGACCCGGCGCGGACGGCCGACGCAACCGCGTTGAGCGAGGAAAACCTCCGATTGGCGAAACGCTGCCTCGAACTGGAGGAAGCGTCGCGGCGGCAGATCGAAAGGCTGCGCGCCGCCAACGACCGGCTCATGCACAGCGAATCCCACCTGCGCCGCCTGCTGGACGAGGCGTCCCTGGGTTTCATGCTGCTCAACCGCGATTTCGTGCTCGAGAGCGCCAACACCGTCCTTTGCCGACTGCTCGATTACGAGATAGACGAGCTTTCCGGCCTGGATTTCCGGCAGTTCGTCTACGTGGGCAAACTTGCCGCGTTCACCCGCCTCGCGGACAGAAGCCCGGAAGGATGCTGCGCCCATGACGACATCGACCTGATCGGCAAATCCGGGGACACGCTCCCTTGCCGCCTGAGCGCCGCTCCCTGGGTTGACGAGGAGGGGAAGCCGCGCGGCGCCTTTTTCCTGGTTCTGGACATATCCAGCGAAACGTCGGCCGAAGGCAGGGTCCGGGACATGCGCCTCGCCGTCCGCGAAAGCGAGAAGACGCGAAAAATGTTCTTGGACATCATCGACCACGAAATGCGCGCCTCCGCGTCAAGCATCATGGGCATGATCCAACTTCTGCGCGAAACGCGCCTGGACGAGCGCCAGACCGAGCTGTCCGGCGTCATCTATTCTTCCGCGAACGCGCTCCAGAAGCTGGTCGGCGACCTGACCGAAATGGCGGCGCTGGAGACGCACAACCTCAAGCTGCGGCCAGCCCCGTTCCGGCTGTACGACCTGTGCGCGCGCGTGGTCGGGCTTTTCGCCCAGCGCGCCGGCGAAAAAGGCGTGAATCTCCAGGTTGACATCGGCCCCGCCGCGCCCGACGTGGCGGTCGGCGACGCCGGACGCCTGCGCCAGGTGCTGGTGCATCTGGTGGACAACTCGCTGAAGTTCACCGACCGGGGAAGGGTGATTCTCGCCGTCGACCTGATCGGCGAGCAACTGCGCTTCATGGTGTCCGATACCGGGCGGGGGATGGACGCGGAGACGCGGCGGGAAATCCTCGACGACCCCTTGCGATCGGCGGCGCCAAGCGAGCGCCGCCACGGCGGCCTGGGGATCGGCCTTTCCCTTTGCCGCCGCCTGGTCGGCCTGATGGGCGGGACGCTCGGCTTCGAAAGCTCCGCCGGCAGGGGAAGCGAATTCCACTTCTTCATCCCGCTGGTGCGTCCGGCGGAGGAGGAGGGCGTGGGGGATGAAATGCCGCGCATTGAATCGGCGCTGCGCCTGCCGCCCCTGGACATACTCGCGGCGGAGTCGAATCCGCTTGGACGAAAAATACTCAAAACCTTTCTCCAATTCGACGACCATCGCCTCACCCTGGTTGACAACGGCATGGAGGCCGCGGAAAAACGGCAGGCCGGCGACTACGACGTTCTCCTGCTGGACATGCAGATGCCAGGTCTCGACGGACTGCAGACCATCCGCATCATCCGGGATTGGGAGGAGGAATCGGGGAAAAAGCCCATCCCCGCCGTGGCGCTCACCGCCGCCGCGCTCGCGGAAGACGATGCTTTCTACACCCGCGCCGGACTGGCCGGTTACGTCACCAAGCCCTTCCGCCCGGTGGAATTGATGTCCGCCATCGCCCGCGCCGCCGGCGTCGAGCCGCTGGCCCTCGCGCCGGAGCCGGCGCCGGCCGTCTACGCCGCCGAAGCCAGCGGCGGCGAGGTCCGGCGGGTGGACGCCAGCCAGATCATGAACCTGCGCCAGGTCATGCAGAACGCCCAGTTCGTCGGCCTGATGCGCTTTTTCATGGAGGACGCAGTGCCCGGCATCGTCGGGATCGGCGCGATGGCCGAACGCCCCGACCCCGACCGCGACCGCATCGCCTTCGCGGCGGAAAAGGTTCAGGCCTTCGCGGGCTATCTCGGCTTTCGCTCGCTGTCCGAGCAGCTTGGGGCGCTGAGCACCGCCACTCGAGGCGCCGCGTCAAGCGAGGAACTGAGGCGCCAGACCCGCGAACTGTCCGCCGTCACCGACGATTCCCTCGAGGAACTTAAACGCATCTACCCCAGCGTATTCGCCACCCTGACCAAGGCTCCCGCTCCGGAGCCGCGGCAGCCGGCGGACGCCACCGAAAAAAAGACATGAAAGAGAACCGACCATGCTGGACCAACGCCTGTTGAAGGACAACCCCGAGTATGTCCGCGAAGCCTGCCGTCTGAAGCGCGTCAAGGTCGACGTCGACCGCGCGGTGGAATTGGACGCCCGCCGCCGCGCGGTACTGCGGGAAAAGGAGGCGCTGCGGGGCGAGCGCAACCGCGTTTCCAGGGAAATCGCCGTTCTCAAGCGGGAGGGAAAGGACAGCGCCCCGGCGCAGGAGGAGATGAAGGGCGTGGGCGCGAAGATAGCCGATCTCGAGACCGGAGAGCGCGCTGTCGCGGCCGAACTCGATCGGATAATGCTTGCCGTCCCCAACCACCCAGAACCGGGCGTGCCGGAGGGCGACGACGAAACCGCGAACGTGGTGGTCGCGGAATGGGGCGAAAAGCCGGCGTTCGCCTTCACGCCCCGGCCGCACTGGGAGATCGCCGAGGAACTGGGCATCCTCGACCTCAAGCGCGGCGTCAAGATCGCCGGACAGGGTTTCATCCTTTACAAGGGCCTCGGCGCGCGGCTCGAACGGGCGCTCTACAACTTCTTCCTCGACTTCCACATCTCGCGGCACGGGTATATCGAATGGTTCCCGCCCTTCCTGGTCAACCGCGCCAGTATGGTCGGCACCGGCCAGATCCCCAAGCTCGAGGAGGACATGTACCACTGCGACAAGGACGACGACCTGTTCCTCATCCCCACGGCCGAGGTACCGATCACCAACATCCACCGCGACGAAATCCTCGCCGACGCCGACCTCACCCTGAATTACTGCGCCTATTCCGCCTGTTTCCGCCGCGAGGCGGGGGCAGCCGGCAAGGATACGCGCGGGCTGCTCCGGGTCCACCAGTTCAACAAGGTGGAGCTGGTCAAATTCACCCGCGCCGGGGAAAGCGGGATCGAGCACGAAAAGCTGCGCCAGGATGTGGAGGACACGCTCCAGGCGCTCGGGCTTCCTTACCGCGTCGTGAACCTGTCCAGCGGCGACATGTCCTTCGCCGCAGCCAAGTGCTACGACTTCGAGATCTGGTCGGCGGGCGTCGGGAAGCATCTCGAGGCCAGCTCCTGCAGCAATTTCACCGACTTCCAGGCCCGCCGCGCCAACATCCGTTACCGCGACCGGGAAAAGGGGATCCGCTTCGCCCACACCCTCAACGCCAGCGGCGTCGCGCTGCCGCGCACCATGGTCGCGCTCATCGAAAACAACCAGCGCGAGGACGGTTCGGTGGCGATCCCCGAGGCGCTGCGCCCCTATATGGGCGGACTCGAAGTGTTGACCAAACCATAACCCGCGAGGAGATGGTATGACCAAGGCCGGCGACCGCGAAACGATTTTCGTTTCCTTCGGCGATTCCCGCATGGCGGACGCGGCCAGGCGCATCCGCGCCCAGGCGGAGGCGATGAATGTCTTCGACCGGATATGCGTCTGGAACGAAAACGACCTGGACACGGCCTTCCGCGAACGGTTCGTCGATCGCCTGGTTCCCGGATCCCGGGGGTTCGGTTTCTGGTGCTGGAAGCCGCACGTCATCAAAACATGCCTCGACGCCATGCGGGACGGGGATATCCTTTTATATACGGATATCGGCTGCCATCTCCGCACCGAGGGAAGGGAGACGCTGCTCGAGTATTTCGAGTGCGCCCGGAACTCGCCGTCCGGCGTTTTCGGGTTCTCCGGGGAACGGGGCGCATCGTTCTTGAAGCACTACGTGAAGGGCGACATCCTCGCCTATTTCGGCGTATACGACGACGATTGGATCTGCGACAGCCCCGGATTCATTGCCGGCGCCATCGCGGTGGCCAGGAAGCCGGAATCGATGGCGCTGATCCGGCGCTGGGAAAAGGCGTACGAGGACGATTTCGAACTCGCCACCGATTCGCCGTCCAGGGTTCCCAACAAGCCGGGCTTTATCAGGAACCTCCACGACCAGGCGCTTTTCAGCGTATTGTGCACCATGTACGGGGCGGCCTGTCGTAAAGGGGATGCCATCGAAGCAACTGCCCCCAATTTCTGGAAAGCGGAGAAGCCGCATCCCATTGCCGCCCTCCGCGACAAGGGCCTCCCGCACCACAACAGCGACCTGTTTCCACGCTGGCTCAAAATGTTGCTTGGTTGCATTCCGTACAAGCCGCTGAGAAAAGGCATAGGCACATGGTACAAACTGCGCAAAGCCGCGCGAATCGGCGAGGCATTGAAAAGGAGTCTGCGGGGTTCCACCGCCGGCCAGGGAAATAACCATGAACGACAGTGAAAGATACGGCGCGAGGACGGTTCTGGGGCGATTCCCGAAGCGCTGCGTTCTCTATGGGCGGACTCGAAGTGTTGACCCATAACCCGCGAGGAGATGGTATGACCAAGGCCGGCGACCGCGAAACGATTTTCGTTTCCTTCGGCGATTCCCGCATGGCCGACGCGGCCAGGCGTATCCGAGCCCAGGCGGAGGCGATGAATGTCTTCGACCGGATATGCGTCTGGAACGAAAACGACCTGGATCGGAAATTCCGCGAACGCTTCGTCGATCGCCTGGTTCTCGGAACTCAGGGGTTCGGTTTCTGGTGCTGGAAGCCGCATGTCATCAAAACATGCCTCGACGCCATGCGGGACGGGGATATCCTTTTATATACGGATATCGGCTGCCACCTCCGCCCCGAGGGAAGGGAGACGCTGCTCGAGTATTTCGAGTGCGCCCGGAACTCGCCGTCCGGCGTTTTCGGGTTCTCCGGGGAACGGGGCGCATCGTTCCTGAAGCACTCAGTGAAGGGCGACATCCTCGCCTATTTCGGCGTATACGACGACGATTGGATCTGCGACAGCCCCGGATTCGCCAGCGGCGCCATCGCGGCGGCCAGGAAGCCGGAATCGATGGAACTGATCCGGCGCTGGGAAAAGGCGTACGAGGACGATTTCGAACTCGCCACCGATTCTCCGTCCAGGGTTCCCAACAAGCAGGGCTTTGGCAGGAACAGCCACGACCAGGCGCTTTTCAGCGTATTGTGCGCCATGTACGGGGCGGCATGGCGCAAAGGCGACGCCATCGACGTGACGGCCCCGGATTTCTGGAGAACGGAGAAGCCGCATCCCATCGCCGCCCTCCGCGACAAGGGCATCCCGAACAACAGCGACCTGTTTCCGCGCTGGCTCAAAATGCTGCTTGGCTGCATTCCGTACAAGCCGCTGAGAAAAGGCATAGGCACATGGTACAAACTGCGCAAAGCCGCGCGAATCGGCGAAGCATTGAAAAGAAGCCTGCCCAGTTCCGCCGCAGGCCGGGAAAACAACCATGAACGACAGTGAAAAATACCGACTCGAACTTCGCGCCCTGTTCAAGGATCCGGGCTACCGCCCGATGCGGTCGAAGGACATGGCTTATCTCCTTGGCATTCCCAAAAGCGAATTCCGCGTCTTCCGGGGCGCGCTCGAGGATCTCCGCACCGACGGCGTGGTCATTCGCGGCCGCGATTCGAAGTGGCGGGCGGCGGGCCGGGAAAAAATCCTCGCCGGCGTCATCGATATCGCCATGGCCGGCAACGGGTTCCTGCTCCCCGACGACCCGGACGAACCCGACGTCTATATTCCCCGGGACGCCATGCTCGACGCTTTCGACGGCGACCGGGTAAGCGTCCGGATCGTCGATCCCGGGAGCGGCAGGCGGGTTTCGGGCGTGGTCATGGAGGTGCTTGAACGCGCCCGCACCCGCATCGTCGCCAACATGCTCGACTCCGGCAAGGCCGAGACGGAAGACCCGCGCAACAATTTCACGTTCGACATCGTCTTTTCGCCGGACGCGCCGGTTAAAACCGCCTCCCAATCCGCCAAATCCCAGCGCCGCCGCCGCAACGCCGCCCGCAGCGGCGTCGTCATCCCCCAAAGTCCCGGCCTCAGCGTCGGAGACGCGGGCGGGGAAGCGCCTCCCCTGCCCCCCGCCGGCATGAAGGCGCTGATCGAGGTACTTGCCTGGCCCAACGATCCGGGCGGCGCCAAGGCGCAGATCATCGAGATTTTGGGGCCATCCGGCGACCCGGACACCGAAACCGCCGCCATCCTGGCCGAAAACGGGGCGCCGGGGCCTTTCCCGGACGCGGTTCTGATCGAGACCCGCAGGCTGCGCCGCGAACTGTCGCCGGAGGAGAGGAAGCGCCGCCTCGATCTCACCGGCGAACCGTGCTGCACCATCGATCCCGAGGATGCCCGCGACTTCGACGACGCGCTCGGCATCCGCAGGGACATCGACGGCTTTGCCGTCGACGTCCACATCGCCGACGTCGCGCATTACGTCGTCCCCGGTTCCGGAATCGACGCCGAGGCGCGCGACCGCTCGACCAGCATCTACCTCCCGGAACGCGTCATCCCCATGCTGCCGGAGGAGTTGTCCAACGACGTCTGTTCATTGCGTCCCGACGAGGAACGCCCCGTCAAGACGGTCCGCCTCAAGTTCGACGCCGATGGCAGGCGCTTGGGCTTCACCATCCACCGATCACTCATCCGCAGCCGGAAACGCTTCTCCTACGGGGAGGTCATGGCCCTGGCGTCCGATCCGGAAACGGCGGCGGCGTTCCCCGACCGCGAACTGCTCGACTGCGTCGTAAGCCTGCACGCGCTGGCGATGAAGCTGCGCGCGCGCCGTCTCGACGCCGGATCGATCGAGCTCAACCTGGAGGAGTTCCGGGTGGTCATCGACGCCGACGGCCGCGCCGCGAGCATGGAGAAGATTGAGAACGATTCCTCGCACCAAATGGTCGAGGAGTTCATGCTCGCCGCCAACCAGGCGGTCGCGGAATGGGCGGTCGACAACGGACTTCCGGTCCTGCACCGCCAGCACCCTCCGCCCAAGGAGGAACGAATCGAGGAGCTTGCGGAATTCCTCACCGCCTCCGGTTACCCCTTCAAACCGCCCTTCAAGCGGAAGAAGCTCATGGACGTGGTCGCGCAGGTTCACGACCGCCCGGAGGAACACGCGGTCAACCTCATGATTCTCAAAAGCTTTCAGCAGGCGTTGTACGGCCCCGATCCCGTGATCGGGCATTTCGCGCTGAATTTCGCGCGCTACCTGCACTTCACCAGCCCGATCCGCCGCTACCCCGACCTGCACTTGCACCAGATGCTCGACCTCGCCTTCTCCGTCGGTTCGGACAAGGCGCACAAGCTTCCGAAGAAACTCCGCAAGGCGATCTTGCCGAAGGAAAACCTGGAACAACTCGGCGCCCACGCTTCCGGCCGCGAACGCCGCGCCATGCGTATCGAGAACGAAGTCAAGGATTTTCGGCGCCTCGAACTGCTGTCGAAAACCCTGATCGGGAAATTCGACGCCGTGGTGACGGGCGTCAAGAAGTTCGGGATTTTCGTCGAAATCCGCGGCTTCCTGGTGGAAGGCATGATTCCGAGGGCGGAACTGCTTCGCAAAGGCTTCTCGAGCCGCGAGGAATTGCCGCCCCGCCTCGCCGCCAAGGGCGGGAAGTCGGAGCATAGACGCATGGCGGGCGATCCGGGATTCTACATCGGCCAGGTGGTGAAAGTGCGCGTGCGCAATGTCGACCTCGCCTCGAGGCTCTGCGAACTGGAGTTTCTCGGCGTGGAGATTTGACGCGCTTGACGGGGAATCCGGCCTGAACTATCATCATTGGTTCTTGTGAAGGGCATGTCACGCGGAAACCGGCGGCGACCGGCGGCGCGCCCCTTTGCCGCCCAGTCGCCCCGTCTCCGACGCCCCTTCGGGTATTCACATCTTCTACAGAGCGAGGAGGAGTCGCACATGGCGGACGATCTTTCCAAACGAAAACTGAGAATGGCTCAGATCGGCGGAGGTCCCGGCGCTTTCATCGGAGCGGTGCACCGCATGGGCGCGCAAATGGACGGTCAGATCGAGCTGGCGGCGGGCGCGTTTTCCAGCGACCCCGCCAAGTCGAAGCGGATGGCCGCCGAATTGTACCTCGATCCCGCCCGGGTTTACGGCTCCTGGGAGGAAATGCTCAAGGCGGAGGCGGCGAAGCCCGAAGACGAAAGGATAGACATCGTCTCGATCGTCACCCCCAACCACATGCATTTCGCCCCCGCGAAGATGGCGCTCGGGTTCGGCTTCAACGTGGTCATGGACAAGCCGATGACCATCACCAGCGCCGAGGCGCGCGAACTCAAGGCGGTCGTGAACAAGTCCGGCAAGGTCTTCGCCCTCACCCACACCTACACCGGCTACCCGATGGTGAAGTTAGCGCGCGACCTGGTCAAACAGGGTAAGATCGGCAAGGTGCGCAAGATCGTCGCCGAATATTCGCAGGGCTGGCTGTACCAGGCCTTCGAGAGGTCGGGGGACAACAAGCAGGCGGAATGGCGCACCGATCCGGCGCGCGCCGGCGCCGGCGCGCTCGGGGACATCGGCACTCACGCCGCCAATCTGTCCGAGACCGTCACCGGCCTGAAGATCGTCGAGCTTTCGGCCGACGTCTCCACCTTCGTGTCGGGCCGGCCGATCGACGACGACGCCAACCTGCTGGTGCATTGGGAAGGCGGGGTCAAGGGCGTGCTGCACGTCAGCCAGATCGCGGTGGGCGAGGAAAACGAGATCTCGCTCCGGGTGTACGGCGACGCGGGCGCGATCGAATGGAAGCACGCGGAATGCGAAACGCTCCTCCTGCGCCACCCCGACAAGCCGGTGGAATTGTGGCGGCGCGCGTGGGGCTACGCGGGCGCCGCGAGCGCCTGCGCGGCCGCCAACACCCGCACGCCCACCAACCACCCCGAAGGGTTGATCGAGGCGTTCGCGAACATTTACATGAACGCTGCCCGGGCGATCCGCGAGCTTGCGGCGGGGAAGGCGCGGGACGCGGTTCGCTTCGACTTCCCGACCGTCGACGACGGACTGCGCGGGATGCTGTTCATCGAGGCGGCGCTGAAATCCTCGAAGGAGGGCGGAAAATGGACGAAAGTCGGGGGGTGATGACTTGACGGCGGGAACCGCCGAATCTTCCGCGTTTTTCGGGTTGACTTGAGGGGATCGATCCATATGATGTTTTTTCCGGTCGCGAGACCGGTCCAGCGGCCTGAAAAGGCCACCCTTGTGAATGCGGAAGTCCATTTCGCCGAAATTGGTCTCCGATACCGAAGGAGGGTTCGCTTCTCTGGAGGCGGAAGTTGGACGAACCGGTCGCCCTCTCCGCGAAGTTTAAATCAAAGATTTGGACTTCGCGGGTGCCGGGAGTCAACGACACGCGCATAACAACGGGGAGATGCCCGAGCGGCCAAAGGGAACAGACTGTAAATCTGTCGGGCCTTGCCCTACGATGGTTCGAATCCATCTCTCCCCACCAATCGTTTTCCCCCTGTCCCACAGGGGGTTTTTTAGTTTCAGGCAATGCCGGAACCAGGCCGTTTTCGCAACTTCCATCGTCTCTATAAGTCTCAATTTTACGCATCGAGTCCATTGCGTTAGTGACAACTGGAGTGACAACGATTTTGCCGCCCGCGCCCGCGCCCGCGCCCGCGCCAGCGTCACCGGTCCCGGTCGCCGCGACGGCTTCGTCGGCGGGGTGATGCGCCGCGATGGTCGGTAACTTCGCCAGCGCGTCCGCCTTGCCCTCTACCAAAACATGGGTATAGATGTTCGCCGTCAACTTCGGGTCGCTATGCCGCATCAGTTTTTGCGCGGTCGCCAGCGGAACGCGGGCCTGATTGAGAAGGGTTGCGAAGGTGTGGCGCAGGCCGTGGAAGTCGTACACAAGTCCGTATTCGTCCCTGATGATCAGTTCGTTGTTCGCGTTCCGCTTAAGGATTCCCGCCGTTTCAAGGTCAACGCGGATCATTTCCGCGCCTTTGCCTTCCCACATCCCGGGGAACGCCTTCGCGCCGGGCAGGAATAGCGCCATCCGCCTTTCAAGGTCCGCCGCCAG
Source organism: Planctomycetota bacterium (assembly GCA_031270685.1). Lineage (GTDB taxonomy): Bacteria > Planctomycetota > SZUA-567 > SZUA-567 > SZUA-567 > JAIRTL01. The sequence goes on along the minus strand of JAISXA010000274.1, from coordinate 50 downwards.
TTCCGGGCGCAAGGGCAAAATGGCCTCTTGTCCGTTCTTCGCGTTTGCGG